>NZ_JBAKHE010000023.1:0-39795 GCF_049065885.1 Brucella sp. IR068
AAAGCTGCAAAGGGTTCTGCTTTTTTACGAACGAAAGTTCCTGCCGGGCACGACCCAACCTCTTTGCAGCCGTCAGTGCGGTGTTGCATTCACCCCAATGACAAACGAGGCCGGAACGAAGTTTACCGTTCCGGCCTCAAATGTATAAGGCCGGGAAAACCCGACCTTTCAATCGCCTCAACAATCAGTGCCAGTACATCCGTGGTCAAAGATCGGAGACAATCACTTTGCGCCCGAGTTAAAGCGCCTGAAGATTATCGGCGGCTTTCTTGCCGGAACGGCGATCCGCCACCAACTCGAAGCTCACCTTCTGACCTTCATTGAGCGTATGCATGCCTGCACGCTCAACTGCAGAAATGTGAACGAACACATCCGGCGAACCATCCTCAGGCTGAATAAACCCAAAGCCCTTGCCGCCATTAAAGAATTTTACTGTTCCGTTTGCCATAGAGAATTCCTTTCAATTCGCATGGTTGGAAGATAACGAAATAATTTTCGTCGCGTTTTACGAAATTGAAAGAAAAGTCATGACGCCTGATGCGCCTTGTCGTTCGATGACAAAATCGATTTTTAATAGATATACCCTTATTACCCCCACTACAAGGGCATCGAGCCAAATTTATTTTTTCACCATCAATCCGACTTCGTTATAATTCTTTCAAGAAGAGCGGAAAAGCGCCCGAATTAACATAAAAATTACCACAAAATATTGGATTTTTCTGGCAAGATACGGGACTTTCAATTCGCATGCGACCATGAAGAAAGGCGGCAGAATTGCCGCCTTTTTCCATCTCTTTCCAACTGGCCTTACTTGACCCATACGACGCGGCGCGTCTGCGTATCGATCAGGGCCGGGCGATCTTCCACATAGACATAGGAATATGCCGGCTGGTCGGGTACGGCGACGAGAGGCACATCCTGTGGAATTATCGTTCCTTCAGCGATGCCTCCTTCGATGACGACCGGATCGACGGGATTGGTTTCGATATAGGTCACGATTTCAGTCGGCACCGGCGGCCCGGCATTCGGCCCCTCGGCATAATAGACGACCCGGCGGTTCTGCATGGACACGATTACCGGCTCGCCATTGACATAGATATAGCCGAAATCCGGATTGTCCGGGATCGGATGAACGGCGATTGCGTCGGGCAGTACATAACCATCGCTTATTTCGCCTTCGATGACGACGGGCTCCGAAGGATTTGCGATGACATAATCGCGTGCTGCTTGCGGCACTTCGACAAGTACCCGATCTTGCGCCAGCGCAATACCCGAGCCGGCAAGAAACACCGCTGCGGTCAGAACAAGAGCCTTTTTCATTTTCAGCCTCACTTTCGCATCAGAGCGGATTTGACCTGATCTGAATCCGGCCAGCGCTCTGTCGGTTCGTTTTGACACGCATCCGAAAAACCACTTTGCGGATGCGTTATCGGTCGCAAGGCTGAAATAACCGGTGTGAAGCGCGCAGGTTCCCGCCGGGCGGCACACTTCATGCGACAGGCTGAAACAAAGAGGCCCTGGAAGTCACTCCCACGAGGTCTGGGCGCTACACCCGGCCTGATCAAATCGGCGGGCGTGCCATTCGCGCCAGAATGGCCCGAAGTTCCTCGACGGACCGGTCTATCTCGTTCTTCTTCTTCTCAAGTTCGTGGAGCTTTTCCTTGAAGCGCTGGCGCAGGTTCTCGGTCTCGGCGGGATCGGTAATGCCGTTTTCCCACACGCTGATCAATTGCCCCATTTCGCCGAGCGTGAAGCCGATGCGGCGCCCGAACAGGACGAGCCGCAGCCTCGTATGGTCTTTGTTGTCGTAGAGCCGTGTCACACCCGCACGGCGTGGACTAAGCAATCCCTTATCTTCATAAAAGCGCAAGGCCCGCAACGTCAGGTCGAATTCCTCGGCAAGATCGCCGATCCGATATAATTGACCGCCTGTCTGGTTCTCCCTCCGCGCATTACCACCTGCGCCGGTCAGCAGATCCGCAATCGCTACATCTGCCGCCTGTTCCGGCGCGTTCGACCGTTTACTCATGTTCTACCCTGTTTCCGCCCCCGGAAACCCCGGTCACCGCACGCATGCGCGATGGAACCAATATTGATGACAGCTCACATTGACACTGCTGTCAGTGCGGCAGCTTCGTTTACATTCGCCGCCGCAACTCACTCGCCTGCCATGCTTGATTGATCCGCTTTCATGCCGTCCGGTGTTCGACATGCCGTGTCCGGTCCGCTCAACCGTGAGATGCCGTGCCGCCCCCAGGAAAGCATTCACTTAGCTGCATATATTAACGAGTTGTTTACCACGTTTGTACAAATGTAGGCAGAGCAAATTCTTGCCAGTTGCGTTGGCGAATTTGCCCCGGCGGTCTCTATCATTGGAAAAAGTGAATTTCTCATGGCAAACCCAGATCTGGCGTCAGGTTCACGATCCATCATCGACGAATTGAACGCCCGCCGTGAGCGCCGGGCGCCTTCGCCGGCGATGGAAGAACTCAATCGCACATTGGCAAGCCTGGAAAAGCGCCTGAAGGATCTGGAACAGGACGGTGCTCCCGATATGCGCAACATTCTGCGCTCGGAACGCCAGCCCGCCCGCTATCCGGACGAAACCGTAACGGGCCTTGCCGAAATCGCCGAAAACCTGCGCCGCATGCGCGAAAGCCATGAAGAGCCGCTGTCTTATGCATCCAATGTCGAGGTCAGCCGCGCCAGCCGCGAAATGACCCGCCTTCAGCGCGCCGCAAGCGAAGAAGGGCTCTCGCAAAGGGTAAGCGAAGACTTCGAACGCATCAGTGACAGCGTGCGCCATCTTGCAGACCGCAGCAGCGAGGCCAATGCGCAGGCGCTCCGCCGCCAGCTCGATGAGCTCAACCGCACCGTCCAGGGCCTTGCCCGCGAGGAAACCCTGCATCGCCTCAACAACCGCTGGGATCGCTTCGACGCCCGTTTCGAGGCATTCGAGCAGCGTCACAACGCTGTGGATCCCGCGCTGGACGCCATCGGCTCGCGGCTTGAGCAGGTGCGCGACGCAATCGGCACCTTGCCGCAATCGAACCGTTTGAGCGCGATCGAAGACCGCATCAGCCAGCTGGCAAACTCCATCGAGGAATCGCTGAGCCCGCAACACGCCGCGTCGCTCGAACAGAACCGTCTCCAGCAGATCGACGAGAGGCTGGACGAAATCAGCCGCGCCATCATCGCGACAAGCCGCGCACAGCGGCCCGATCAGGACGGCGCGCGTCGTCTGGAACGGATCGAAGGCCGTCTGGCGGAACTTGCGGACCAACTCGCCACTTCGGCGACGCAGCAGAATTCCGACGCGCTTTATCGCAAGCTGGGCGAACTTTCCTCACGCATCGACGGGCTTTCGAGCGGTTCGGCGCTGCCGGATGGCGTCATCGACCAGCTCGCACACCAGATCAACCTGCTCGCCAATCAGGTTGGCAAGGTGATGGAAAATCTCAGCCAGTCCGACTATCACGCCGTTGAAGCGCGTCTTGAAGCCATCGGCCAGAAGCTCGAAGCAGCCGAGCGCCGGTCGGAGGAGCCGCATCCTCTGGTTCTGGACAAGATCGACCGCCGCTTTGCGGAACTGACCGAGCGTCTCGACGCGCAATATGCCACGCAGCATGTCGACCCCAGTGCGCTCCATACGCTGGAAGGCCGGATCGACGATCTTTCGCAGCAGATTTCGCTGGGTCTCCTTCAGGCACCGGCCTATGACGGACCGGGGCTGGACGTGAAGGCGATCCGGAGCCTTGAGGATCAGATTGCCAACATCGCCCACCACCTTGCGCAACCGGTGGCCGAGATTGCCGAACTGAAGCCGCGTCTCGATTCCATCGAGCGTTCCATCGCCTCCAATCGCGAAACCGTGCTCGATGCCGCGCGTGAGGCGGCGGAAAGCGCCGTTGCACGCGTTCTACAGCACGGATCGCACAATGACAGCGTGATTGCCCGGCAGCTGGCCGAGGACATGAAATCGCTGGAAGCGCTGGCGCGCAATTCCGACGAGCGCAACGGCAAGACTTTCGAGACCGTCCATGACACGCTGGTCAAGATCGTCGACCGTCTGGCCAGGCTGGAGCAGGACGTCGCGGGACGGGCGGACGGCGAAAGGCTGCCCTCCCCCAATTCCGGTTCGCAGCGCCCGTCGGCAACGCGGTCACCAGCCGCAGCGGCTGCGGCAGCGGCATTTGCAACCGTCCAGAGCGAAGCCGGTCCCGCCGACACGCGAGCAGACGTCACGGCTGAAAAGTCCTCGCTCTTCGGCGGTTTCGCCAAAGCGATACGCGGTCGCCGCGCCGACAAATCCGCCGGTAAGAGCGACGAAGTGCTCGAAGCCAGTGCCTTCGACGCGACATTCAACACCCCTGCTTTCGACAGCGAGCTGGCTGCCGTGGAAGCGATCACCCGCAAGGAACCCGAGCTGGAACGGACCCCGTCCCCTCGCCCCGAGGGTGAAGGCATGCCGGACCTCAATTCGATTATGAAGCGGGTGCGTGAAGAACGCCGCCAGCGCGAAGATGCTGCCGATGCCGCACTTGCCGCCAACGGCAAGGTGGACTTCATAACCGCCGCCCGACGCGCCGCGCAGCTTGCCGCCGCCGAGTCCGAGCAGCTTCAGAAGGGTGCGGCGAAGCGCACGAACAAGAAGAAGTCGTCTGTTGGCGACATGATCCAGCGCCAGCGCAAGCCTATCCTGATGGCCATCGGCGCCGTGATGATCGCCATGGCCGGACTCCAGATCGGTTCTGCATTCCTCAACCGCGACGAGCCGGTGGAAACGGCAATTGATACCGCGCCAGCGCAGATCGACACCACTGCCGCAGACACGACGCCAGCGCCAGCAGACGAAATCGCCGCCAAGATCACCGCCGACACCACGCTCGCAGCACAGCCATCCGCTGAAGCTGCCCCTGTGGCGCCAGCTCCGATCACGGAACCGCGCGAGGAAAAAGCAGCGCAGACAGACGAGCAACAGGCCGCGATGGATATCCCGGCGCAGGTTGAACAGCCTGCCGCAACAGCGACGGAAACGGCCGCCAATCCGGTGCAGCCGGTGGAAACCACGGCAGCGACCGAGCCCGCAGCCCAGTCTCAAGCTGCCATTCCGCTAGTGCCGGAAGAAGCGGGTCCGGCAGCGCTTCGTGAAGCCGCTGCCAAGGGCGACGCGCGCGCGCTCTTTGAAGTCGGCAACCGTTACATGGAAGGCCGCGGCGTTGCCGCCGACTTTGCCAAAGCGGCACAGTGGTACGAGATTTCGGCAGGTCAGGGCTTTGCCCCCGCGCAGTATCGTCTCGGCAACTTCAACGAAAAGGGCCTTGGCATGCCCCGCGATCTGGACAAGGCCAAGACCTGGTACCAGCTCTCGGCCCAGCAGGGCAATGCGAGCGCGATGCATAATCTTGCCGTGCTTTTCGCAACCGGCGCCAATGGCAACCCGGACAATGCTTCAGCCGTGCGCTGGTTCACCGATGCGGCTGAACTCGGCGTCAAGGACAGCCAGTTCAATCTCGGCATTCTTGCCGCCAAGGGCCTTGGCATGCCGGTCAATCTGGAAGAAAGCTACAAGTGGTTCTCGCTTGCCGCCAATGCCGGTGACAAGGACGCAGCCGACAAGCGCGACCAGATCGCCAAGGCGTTGAAGCCGGAGCAATTGGAACGCGCCAAGGATATGGTGAAGCTGTGGAAGGCGAAGCCGCTCGATCAGGCGACCAATTCCATCGACGTTCCGGATGCGTGGACCGAAGCAAAGCCTGTCACCACCGGCTCGGTGGACATGAAGAAGGCCGTCCGCAACATCCAGCTCATCCTTCAGAAAAACGGTTATGACATCGGCACAGCCGACGGGGTTATGGGCGGCAAGACCCGCGCCGCGATTGCGGCGTTCCAGAAGGCAAACGGACAGAAGCCCACCGGCGATGTCGACCAGAAACTGGTTCAGCTCCTGCTTGAAAAGAACAAGTAACTCATTGGAGCCATAAGGATATCTGCAAGGGCGGCCCAGGCCGCCCTTCCTGCGTTTCGTCCGCATTCTTCTGAAAGAAGTGACAGGTTGATCCGACTCGTTGAGGCTTATTATCTACGTCCTATCAACGAGGGGATAGACTATGCTCTTGCATGTAAACAACGACATGGAAAACGGTATCATCGCGAAAATCCCTCTCGCGCTCGACAAGGATATCAAGAATTTCCAGGGGGATGCGATCGACTTTGAAATCTCCTCCGGCGACAAGCAGCTTATTCCCGCCGAAGACATTCATCCCTACAAATCCATTTTCAAGGTTCTTTCCGGCAGTTCTGAACTGAAGAACATCTTCATAGCCGTATCGTTCAATGCGAATTTCACCACGCCGGACGGCAAGAAAACCTGCCTGACACGCTCCAGCCCGATGGAAGACTGGAATGTGATGAATGGCAGCTATTATGCCGAAAGCATGAACTGCTTCGGCTTCAAATCCAGCAGCCGTTTTGCCGGGAATTTCAGTGTCAACCTGACCAATCCCTACCTTTACATCATAAAGAACGGCAGCCTGACCGACAGCAAGATGTCGGACAACATTTCGATCCGCGCGCAGTTTTATCCGTCGTCCGGCCATTCGGTCATCACGCCGAAAGAAGATATCAATATCGTCATCAGCAATCGCCAGAACGCCGCAGACTGATTCATTGCGCATCAGCGCCGCTATCTTTGATAGTATATCCCATATAATAGGTAGGATTATCTTGAAAAAAGCTGTTTTCGATGATCTTGGGCGCTCTTTTTGTTGTTCTTGAACAACACCCCGGATTTTTCCTTCAATATAGTCCTGCAAGGTAACCTTATCGGCATTCGGCGTTTGACTTCCCGATGACGACAGAGCAAGACATTATGAGAGGTGGCCAGGCTGGAACTCACGAGCAGACTAAAGCCTAACTACTTGTTTTCATGCATTTCCGGGCGCACACTATTTTCATAATGTTGCCGGAGATGCTTTGGTAAGGTGAGACATCTTGCGGAGAAACGCGACCGCAAGCAGCTGTGTGTCGTGCGTTCGTGAAAGCCGGGTTGGGAATTGGGTATTTATCTTCCCATTGCGGAATTGTCGGTCAACATGCTGGTTCTACTAGGCATGGGCGCCGCCGTGGGTTTTCTTTCCGGATTGTTCGGTGTTGGCGGCGGTTTTCTCATCACGCCACTGTTGATCTTTTATAACATTCCACCTGCCATCGCGGTCGCCACAGGCGCCAATCAGGTCATCGCCTCGTCGGTTTCAGGCGCGCTGGCGCATTTCAAACGCCGAACGCTCGATATCAAGCTCGGCCTGTTTCTGGTGGCAGGCGGCATATTGGGGTCCCTCGTCGGCATCTTCGTCTTTTCATGGCTGCGCGATCTCGGCCAGCTGGACCTGATCGTCTCCATTCTCTACGTTTTCTTTCTCGGCACCGTCGGCGGACTGATGCTCGTGGAAAGCCTGCGAGCGCTTCGCCGCGTGAAGAAGGGGCAAGGCGGGGCCGTGCGGCGCTCGGGCCAGCACACATGGATACACCGCCTGCCCTTCAAGATGCGGTTTCGTGCGTCCACCATCTATGTCAGCATCATTCCGGTGCTCGGCATCGGTTTCTTCATCGGCCTGCTTTCCTCGGTCATGGGTGTCGGCGGCGGCTTCATCATGGTTCCGGCGCTCATCTACCTGCTGCATGTTCCGACCAATGTGGTTGTCGGAACCTCACTGTTTCAGATTACCTTCGTCACTGCGGTCACGACCGTGCTGCAAGCAACGACCAACCAGTCCATCGATATTGTGCTGGCCTTCCTTCTGATGGTCGGCGGTGTCATCGGCGCGCAGTATGGCGCACGTGCCGGGCAGAAACTTCGCGGCGAGCAGTTGCGTCTTCTTCTGGCGCTTCTGGTGCTGGCGGTCGGCCTGCGCCTCGCCTTCGGGCTTTTCGTGCGGCCGGACAACCTCTTCTCCATTTCGATTGCGGATATCTGACATGCGGAGCTTCACGCTTTCCTCCGCATTGATCTTCCTTCTGATGACGGGAAGCGCGCTGGCGCAGGTCGATTCCAGCGGCAATGGCAACACGGTTCCGCAATTGCAGAACCCCGCCGATGAGACCATCGAAATCGGCCTTTCCACCGAAACCATCGCCATCACATCGAATTTCGGCGGCACCGATCTCACAATATTCGGCGCGCTCGACAATGCCGATCCCACGATCCAGCGACAGGGCCGTTACGACATCATCGTGGTGCTGCAAGGCCCGTCCCGCGATCTGGTCGTGCGCAAGAAGGACCGTTATCTCGGCGTTTGGGTGAATGCGGTTTCAGAGACCTTCATGGGGGTCCCGCTCTCATACTCGCTGGCATCCACCCGCAATTTGCAGGACATTACCGACGAGAAAACCTATCGCCAGCTTTCCGTGGGCGTGCGCAATTTCTATCTCGTGCCGGAAGACCCTGCCAGTCTGTCGGGCAATATTCCGAGATTTGGCAATGAACTGCGCGAGATGAAAATCCGCCAGGGCCTCTATACGCAGCGCATCGGTGGCGTGGAGTTCATTTCGCGCACGCTGTTCCGCGCCACGCTGAACCTCCCCGCCAACGTGCCGGTGGGTCGCCACAAGGCCCGGGCGCTTCTGTTTCGCAACGGCGTTTTCCTGCGGGAAGCCAATGCCAGCCTCGAAATCGTCAAGGCGGGTTTCGAGCAGAGCATCTACAACGCGGCCCATCAGAACAGCTTTCTCTACGGCCTGTTTGCCGTTTTCCTTGCCGTCTTCACCGGATGGTTCGGGCGCATTCTGTTCCGTCGGGATTAACCGCCATAAAGCGCACCGCGCGCTATCGGGTAAACCTTGCCCTGACCGAGCATATAGGCGCGCAGCGCCTCATCGGCGAAGAGCCCGCGGAAGGCGCGATCCAGAATGTTCAGCGCACCCGTATAGGCTCCGAAAGCAGGCATGATGAGCCTTTCCCCGTCGCTCACGAAACAGGGGCGTCGCACCGACCGGCCGCGCCTGACGATGCGCGCGGCGGGATGAAGGTGGCCTGCGATCTCGCCCTGCCCGGCCTTGCGTGACGGCTCATGCCGGAAGGTGAGCGGTCCGACCGCCAGTTCCTCGACACAATCCCCCGGCAGGTCGACCGGGCGATCCGGATCGTGATTGCCGGTGATCCAGAACCAGTCGCGATGCTCCATCAGCGATTTCAGCCGGATGGCATAAAGCGACGGCAGACGCTCGCTGGCCTTGGCATCGTGAAAACTGTCGCCGAGGCTGATGACGGTTCGTGGCTGATAGCGCGCGATGGCCACCGCCAGCATGTCGAGCGTTGCCGCCGTGTCATAGGGCGGGATGAGCTGGCCGCGCCGGGCAAAGGACGAGCCTTTTTCCAGATGCAGGTCGGAAACGATGAGTATGTGCAGATCGGGCAGAAACAGCGCGCCGGATGGATCACACAGAGCCGCAACGTCACGCACTTGCGTATGGGCCAGATTGTAGGCCTCTCCACTTCCCCACACCGCAGTTTTCATTGCATTGCTTCCCTGATCAGATCGTCTGCCGCTTCTTCAAGCAGCATTTCATCTCCTTCGCCTGCCACGCGCTCGCGCCCAATTTCGAGCATCACAGGCAGCGCCAGCGGCGAAATCCTGTCGAGCGGCTTGTGCAGCAGATGGCCTTTCACGCGCGCCAGCATGTCGCCCAGACGCCTGATATCCAGCAGCCCCGTCGCGGCATCCGCGCGCGTCGCCTGCAATAGAATATGGTCCGGCTCGTGGGTGCGCAGGACGTCATAGATCAGGTCGGTGGAAACCGTAACCTGACGGCCTGTCTTTTCCTGTCCCGGATGACGGCGCTCGATAAGCCCGGAAATCACGGCGCAATTGCGGAAAGTGCGTTTGAGAAGGTAGCTTTCATCAAGCCATGCTTCGAGATCGTCGCCCAGCATGTCTTCGTCGAAGAGCCGGGTAAGGCTGAGTTTTCCCGAGCCGATCATCGCGCCCATATCCTTGAGGCCCCATAAGCCCAGCGAATAATCGGTCGCGACAAAGCCCAGCGGATGCGCGCCCATGCGTTCCAGACGGCGTGTCAGCAACATGCCGAGCGTCTGGTGCGCCAGCCGGCCCTCGAAAGGATAGGCGACCATGTAGAAGCGACTGCCGCGCGGAAAGGTTTCGATCAAAAGCTCGTCCGTTGCAGGCAGCACCGATTTCCATTGCTGCACTTCCAGCCATTCCCGCACCTGTTCCGGCAGAAACTGCCAGCGTGTGCGGTCGGCGAGCATGGCGCGCACCTGCGCGGCAAGATAGGTCGAAAGCGGAAACTTCCCTCCCGCATAGACAGGTATCTTGGCATCTTGACCGGCCGCATTGGAGGCGATGCATTCATTCTCGCGGATGCCTTCGAAGCGCAGAACCTTTCCGGCAAACAGGAAGGTGTCGCCAGCAGTCAGCGTCTCCAGGAAATATTCCTCGATCCGGCCAAGGACACGTCCACCCCTTGCGCTTCCGCCCTTGCCGCCGCGAGTAAGCCGGACATTCAGCTCCGGCGCTTCGACAATCGTGCCGATATTGAGCCGATATTGCTGCGCGATGCGCGGATTGGACACCCGCCACGTGCCGTCCACGGTCTTGCGGATTTTCGCAAACCGCTCATAGGTCTTGAGCGCATAGCCGCCGGTCGCCACGAAATCCAGAATGCGGTCGAACGTGTCTCGCGGAAGGCTCGAATAGGGTGCGGCGCTTCGCACCTCACGGTAAAGCTGGTCGGCCTGGAAAGGCTCGGCGCAGGCCATGCCAAGCACGTGCTGGGCCAGTACATCCAGCGCCCCTTCGATCAGGGGCGGCGTATCCTGTGCACCCAGATAATTTGCGTCGAGTGCGGCGCGGCACTCCATCACCTCGAAGCGGTTGGCGGGCACGAGAATGGCCCGGCTCGGCTCGTCCATCCGGTGGTTGGCGCGGCCGATACGCTGCGCGAGGCGGCTCGCCCCCTTCGGCGCGCCGACATGAATAACCAGATCGACATCGCCCCAGTCGATCCCGAGATCGAGCGTCGAGGTCGCGACCACAGCGCGCAAGGTGTTGGCGGCCATGGCCTGCTCGACCTTGCGGCGCTGGCTCGCATCGAGTGAACCGTGATGCAGCGCAATTGGCAGCGTGTCCTCATTGACCCGCCAGAGTTCCTGAAACAACATCTCCGCCTGGCTGCGGGTATTGACGAACAGAAGCGTCGTGCGGTGCTGGCGGATCGCCTCGTAGATATCGGGGATGGCATAGCGCGAGGAATGTCCTGCCCATGGCACGCGCTCATCGGAATCGAGAATGGTGATTTCCGGCTTGGCACCGCCGTCGACCGTCACAAGACCGGCCATGGAATCGTCGCCATCCTGTTCCACCAGCCAGCGGCGCAGCTGGTCAGGCTCCGCCACCGTTGCGGAGAGGCCGATGGTCTGCAATTGCGGTTGCAGGCGGCGCAAGCGCGCCAGCCCCAGCGCCAGAAGATGCCCGCGCTTGGAAATGACCAGCGAGTGCAATTCGTCCAGCACCACGTAGCGCAGGCCCTTGAAGAACTGTTCCGCACCCTTGGATGCGATCAACAGCGCAAGCTGCTCCGGCGTCGTCAGCAGAATATCCGGCGGCGCCAGTTTCTGTCGCTGGCGCTTGTGCGCAGGCGTATCGCCGGTGCGCGTCTCGATGGTGATGTCGAGACCCATTTCCTCGACCGGCACGGTGAGATTGCGGTGAATATCGACCGCAAGTGCCTTTAGCGGCGAGATATAAAGCGTATGCACGCCGCGTTTCGCCATGCTGGGCTTCAGGCGGCCGCGTTTTTCCAGATCAACCAGCGCAGGCAGAAAGCCGGCCAAAGTCTTGCCCGCGCCGGTCGGGGCAATCAGCAGCGTGGACTGGCCCTGTTCGGCACGCGCCAGAAGCTCCAACTGATGGGCGCGCGGCGACCAGCCCTTGGCCGCGAACCATTTGAGAAAACGGTCCGGCAAGGGAAAGGCGGCAGATGCGGCGGCGGGTTTCTGGTTCAGTGTCACGCCGTCAATCTAATCGCAGCGAGGCGAACCGCCAAGGTGTTTGTTCACTTTTGTTCTCATTTTGTCAGCAGACGCAGGCTCCCTCCCTTTTCGGGGTGGACTTCGTGACCTATCTTGAAAACCATGCGCTTCAACCAGCTTCTATGCTCCTCTCCCAAAGGTCTTTATTGCCCGCCCGGCGATTTTTACATCGACCCGGTGCGCCCGGTGGAACGTGCGCTCATCACCCACGGGCACTCCGACCACGCGCGTTCGGGCCACACCCATGTGCTGGCAACGCGCGAAACACTCGACATCATGGCGTTGCGCTATGGGGTGAATTTCGCAGAAACGACGCAACCGGTAAGCCTCGGCGAAACCCTCATGATCAATGGCGTGCGGATAAGCTTTCATGGAGCGGGCCATGTGCTTGGCTCGGCCCAGATCGCGGTGGAAATGGATGGCACCCGCATCGTCGCTTCGGGCGACTACAAGCGGGCAGCCGATCCGACATGCGCCCCTTTCGAGCCCGTCGCCTGTGATGTCTTCATCACCGAAGCCACTTTTGCCCTGCCGGTATTCCGTCACCCGGATGCAGCACACGAGATCGCGACGCTTCTCAAATCGATCCGGCAGTTTCCCGAGCGTGCGCATCTTGTCGGGGCTTATTCGCTGGGCAAGGCGCAGCGGGTCATCAAGCTCATACGCAATGCAGGCTATTGGGAACCGATCTATATCCACGGCGCGCTGGAAAAGATCTGCGAGTATTATCAAACGCAAGGTGTCGATCTCGGACCTCTCCAACCGGCCACGCTGGAACGCAGTGCGGCACAACCGGATTTTGCAGGAAAGATCATCGTCGGCCCGCCCTCGGCTTTCTCCGACCGCTGGGCACGACGGTTTCCCGATCCAGTCCCAGCCTTTGCCTCAGGCTGGATGCGCATCCGACAGCGCGCCAAACAGCAAGGCGTTGAACTGCCGCTCATCATTTCCGACCATTGCGACTGGGATGAGCTGACGGCGACCATAACGGAAATCGCCCCCGCAGAAGTGTGGGTTACCCATGGACGTGAAGAAGCTCTCGTTCGCTGGTGCGAGTTGCAGAACATACCGGCAAAGCCGCTGCATCTCGTTGGCTATGAAGATGAGGGCGACTGATGCGCGCTTTCGCCGAACTTCTTGACCGGCTCGTTCTGACGCCGCAGCGCAACGGCAAGCTGCGCTTGCTCATCGACCATTTCCGCACAGCACCGGACCCTGATCGCGGCGTGGCGCTGGCAGCGATCACCCGCGATCTGGAGCTGCAAAGCGTAAAGCCGGCCATGCTGCGCGCGCTCATCGCCGAGCGGACAGACCCGACATTGTTTGCCTATTCCTACGATTATGTCGGCGATCTTGCCGAAACGATCTCGCTGATCTGGCCCGGCCCCAGCGAAACTGCCCCCGGAGCCGATCTGCCGCTTGGCATCGTGGTGCACGAATTGCAGAACGCTTCGCGCCGCGAAGGCCCGATGCTCGTCGCCGGATGGCTCGATGTGCTTGGCATTTCCGAACGTTACGCACTGTTGAAGCTCGTGACCGGGGGCTTGCGCGTCGGGGTTTCCGCCCGTCTGGCCAAGCAGGCGCTGGCAGATTTCGGCGGCGTCGACGTCGTGGAAATAGAAGAACTCTGGCACGGCCAGTCACCACCCTATGAGGCGCTGTTCGCCTGGCTGGAAGACCGCGGTGAAAAGCCTGCGGCCACCGCAGCCGCTCCGTTTCGCCCTGTCATGCTGGCGACGGCCCTTGATGAAGCGGAAATCCCCTCGCTCGACGCATCCGCCTTTACGGCCGAGTGGAAATGGGATGGCATTCGCGTTCAGGCTGTCGCGGAAAACGGCCTGCGCCGCCTCTATTCGCGCACGGGGGACGATATCTCCGGCGCGTTCCCCGATATTCTGGAAGCCATGGATTTCGAAGGGGCGATCGATGGCGAGTTGCTGGTTGGCCATCACGGCGAAACCGGCATAGAGACAGCCACGTTCTCCGACCTCCAGCAGAGGCTGAACCGCAAGACGGTAAGCGCAAAGCAGTTGCGCGACTATCCGGCCTTCGTGCGGGCCTATGACCTGTTGCAGGAAGGGAACCAGCAGACCGGTGCCGATCTGCGCGCCCTGCCCTTTCTGGAGCGCCGCGCGCGCCTGCAAAGCTTTGTCAGCAGGCTCGATCCGCGCCGCTTCGATCTCTCGCCCGTTCTGCCATTTTCCGACTTTGAGGAACTGGCGCGGTTTCGCGCCAATCCGCCACATCCGGTCATCGAAGGCGTCATGCTGAAACGCCACGATAGTACCTACCTTCCGGGCCGCCCCAAGGGACCGTGGTTCAAATGGAAGCGTGATCCCTTCACCGTCGATGCGGTGATCGTCTATGCCCAGCGCGGGCACGGCAAACGGTCGAGCTATTATTCCGATTTCACCTTCGCCGTCTGGACGGGACCGGAGGATGAACCCGTGCTGGTGCCGGTCGGCAAGGCCTATTTCGGCTTTACGGACGAGGAACTGAAATTGCTGGACAAGTTTGTGCGCGAGAATACCACCGAGCGTTTCGGGCCGGTGCGATCCGTGCGCGCCGAACCCGATCATGGGCTGGTCGTGGAAGTCGCCTTTGAAGGTCTCAACCGTTCCACGCGCCACAAATCGGGGGTCGCCATGCGCTTTCCGCGTTTTTCGCGGCTGCGCTGGGACAAGCCGCCCCGCGAAGCGGACCGGCTCGAAACGCTCGAAAAGCTGCTTTCCTGATTATTTGGCCGCCGTCGAAACGCGGATTTCGTAGATATTGACCGCCTTGCCGGAACCACTGAGATCCGAATTGACCGTGATCGTGCCTGCACGACCTGCCTTCTGACCCGATGGCATTTCCATATCGAAAAGGAAATCGCTCACGGAATCACGCACGTCGTAGCGCCTGCGTCCGCAATCGCCGAGACCGCCGAAATCGCAGTTGACAGACATCTGGGTCGTCTTGCCGTCGTCGGCGCGGGCCACGATGTTGAAGGTCGCCGTCTTGCCAACCAGCTGATCCAGAATGCCCTCACCCACATCGAATGTGACCGTATCTTCGGCTCCGGCGGACTGGATGCGGGCGAAGCTGCGCGTGCCCTCCTGCCTGATTTCAGCCGTGGCGCGTCCCTTGACCGACATGCGTGTGGCTTCCGAAGGCTGGAAGATGGTGATCCATTTCAACCCGCCCGGCTCCTCGCCTTCCTTAAGGGGAGCGATATTGCCTTCACTGTGCAGCGGATTGTTGGCCGGTCCGCTGCTCAGATCGATAAAGCTGTTATAAAGCGAATAGCCGATGAAAGCCGCAACCGCGAGCACAAGCCCTGGAATGCCGTAGCTGTAGAAAGGCGAATGGCGCTTCTTCTTGCGGCGGTCCTTCCGCGAAACGCCGCCCTCATAGCCGAGGTCGGCATTGCTGCGCTTCTTCTGCCGCGAAGTCGCACGAATATCGCCGGTATCGAGCGCGGGCGATGTTTCCTCTACCCTGCCGCCAAGCACCGGGTCTTCCCTCAGGGGTGCATCGAGCGTCGGCTCGTGACGGGCGCTCGTCTCTCCACCGGTCTTGAATTCCTGTTCGATGCCGGAGATCGCGTCCTTGAGGTTCTGGCGGCGCTGTTCCTTCTGCGCATCGCTGAGCGCGGCGTTTGTCGCAAGAGCGCGCTCATGCGCACCCCAGGCGGATTCATAGATTCGCTGGCGGGTCGCCGGATTGTGTGCATCCGCCTTGGCAAATGCATTCCTGATCGCGCGCTCAATGCTTTCCAAAGGCTGCTCTTCCCTTGTTCGTTTTTCCGCCGTCTCGTTACGCCCTCAACAGGTGCAAGCGGTTCCCGATGCAGACGCTTTCATAAGCCTCAGCGAAATTAACGTCTGAATCAAGGCATTTACCTGTTCTTCACCCGCTTTGACTAGCCGATAAGCTTAACAGAGACACCAAATATTAACTCTGAATGCGGTTTTCCCCCATCCGTATAGTTCTGCAATACCAAACTGCACCCATTGCAGGTGCTCGAAACATCCTCAACTATAGCGGCGATTCTCTTCGCGCGTGTCGTCCAATAAATAAGGGGCGCCATATCGATCGTGTTCGGCATGTTCTGTCGCAATGCCGAAAGACGGCTGAGCGGCGACAGACCCGCTTGCGTGCTTTTGATATTGCCGCCCGGCAAGGAGATGCTAGAACTATTACGTTTACGGAAACGTCAATCATGGAGGAAGATTGAAAATGGCCTTGCCGGATATTCTGAAAAGCAGATTGCGCATCCCGGTGGTTGGCGCTCCCCTATTCATCATTTCGCATCCGGCTCTGGTGATGGCGCAGTGCAAGGCAGGCGTCGTCGGTTCCTTTCCTGCTCTCAATGCCCGTCCAGAGGCACAACTCGATGAGTGGCTGGCGGAAATCACCGAAGGGCTTGCTGCTTACGACAAGGCCAATCCGGACCGGCCGTCAGCACCCTTCGCCGTCAACCAGATCGTGCACCGTTCCAACAAGCGCCTCGAGCACGATCTCGGCCTTTGCGTGAAATACAAGGTGCCGATCGTCATCTCCTCGCTCGGTGCCGTGCCGGAAGTGAATGCGGCAATCCATTCCTATGGCGGCATCGTCCTCCATGACGTCATCAACAACCGTCACGCCAATTCGGCAATTCGCAAGGGCGCGGATGGTCTCATCGCGGTGGCAGCCGGTGCGGGCGGCCATGCCGGTTCGCTGTCGCCCTTCGCGCTCGTGCAGGAAATCCGCTCCTGGTTCGACGGTCCCCTGCTCCTTTCGGGCGCCATCGCCAACGGAAACTCGATTCTTGCCGCACAGGCCATGGGCGCTGACCTCGCCTACATCGGCTCGCCGTTCATTGCCACGACGGAAGCGCGCGCGACGGATGCCTACAAACAGATGATCGTCCACTCGACTTCCTCCGACATCGTCTATTCCAACTACTTTACCGGCATTGCAGGGAACTACCTGAAGCCATCCATCGCCAATTCCGGCATGGACCCTGACAACCTTCCCGAAGCCGATCCTTCCAAGATGGATTTCGAGACTGCGCAGCAGGAAGGCGCCAAGGCCTGGAAGGATATCTGGGGCTGCGGCCAGGGCATCGGGGCGATCCATGAAGTAGCCCCTGCGGGACAACTGATCGACCGCCTCGAGCGGGAATATAAGGAAGCCCGCCAGCGCCTTTGCGCAAGCGCATGATTCCGGGAAACGTGACGGTACCGCGCCGGCGAGACGGCTGGCGCGGGAGAACTGCCTTCCGGTTCGCACGGCACGATCGCCTGCTTACTCATAAATCCGGCTTTTTGCGCGTTGGAGGGCGGTGGCGACGTGCATGTTGTGAAAGCTTTTGAACAAACATGGAGTTTGTTTGAATTGGGCCTTGCTTTCCTCCCTGCTTTTGGTTATCAGCGCACCGTCCAGCCGGAAACGGTTGGCTCCTTCGGGAAATTGGAACGCAACGTTCCGGGCCGCTTTAGCTCAGTTGGTAGAGCACATCATTCGTAATGATGGGGTCGCGTGTTCGAGTCACGCAAGCGGCACCAGTAAAATCAAGCGTTTAGCTGTTTTTCATTTTCGCCTTATTAAGCTAGCCATCACCTTTGGCAAGCGCGATGCGTCGATTATTTATTTGCGCCAGACAAATGCTTCGAAAAAAGGCAGACCGAAACGACCGGCTTCAGCATGCGCAAGATATAATCGCGATCGGACAGCAAAATTGCGCCAACCAAAATCTTCAACTGTTCTCGGGGTCTTTGGAACAACGTCCCACAAAAACACAGCACAGTGCCAATTTTCAAAACTCAAGTTTGACTAAGCCCTTCGTTGGAGCAAAACTGATGTTGCTAATTCATCAGCAGTAGGCTCACCCCTTTTCGTTGGTGCAAATGATGCCGGGGTATCCAATCGGACAAGAAAACACCCCGCGGCATTTCACTCGATTTCCGGGTTGGGCGGGGGACAGGCCATGCTCCAGACCGACGTGTCAGAAGACCTAGGCTCTTACAGGATTCACGCCAAGGCGGACCTTGCGCGCAGCGCAGTGCTGGACTGGCCCTATCTCTGCGGCATGAACCTGCTCAAATATGCCGTCGATGAAGCTATCTCTGAACAACTCGCCCTGATGGGCACGGCATCGAACGCAGACCGGGCATGGATGATCGAGTATCGGCCAAACCTGCTTCGGTTCTGCAACACCCATGAATGGTGCCGGGGGCAGACCAGGGCCTATATCTCCGAGCTTCAGGAAACGCCCACCACGCTCATCGCCTGGCTGCACAAATATCTGGTTCTGGGCCATGCGGTGGCGGTCCACGACGTGACAGACCTGCCCCGGACGGCGCGTGCGATCCAGGTAGAGTTTCTCCGTCAGGGCAATAAAAGCGTCCTCAGCGTACCCGTCTTCTATGACAACAAACTGCGCGGCATCATCGGCTTCGACACGACCGTCGCGAACAAGATATGGTCGACCAGCGAAGTCAACGCCCTGTTCCAATGCGCCAATCTCATCGGACAGGCAAAATACTCGACCGGTCACGCGCTGGAAAAGACAATCGCGCCCGAAAATGCGGCGCCCCTCGTCTATCTGAGCAATCGCGGCGTGGTGCGCGGCGTTCAACCTGAAATCATCGTCGGGGTGCGTTCGGCAGGCAATTACAGCGAAATCTGGCTCGAAGATGGGTCTATGCTGCTCGATTCGCGCTCGCTGGGCATGTGGTCCAGCCTGCTGCCGTCGAAAATCTTTCTCCGGGTACACAGAACCGCTTTCGTCAATTCGCTGCACGTCGTCAATGTGGACCGCAGAAAAATTGACAAATGGCAGATCAGGATGCGGTCTGTTGACCGGGCATGGCCCGTGTCACGCTCCTACCGAAAACAACTGCGCGAGCGTATGGGCATATATAATCGCTTAACATGTCGGAACCATTGCGCTTTTGGTGGCATGTCATTCGTCAAACCGGCACGTCGTTTCGTCCTTGGATTCTTGTTATTCCCACAGTTTACTGGATGGTGATAGCACCAGAACATCCTCCCCAACGGTTCTTTGAGGATTCCCGCATGCCATCTCGGATGCTAGCGCATTTCACAATACTCTCGCTGGCCACCGCCAGTATTCTGCTTGCCCACAACGTTCAGACAAAAGCTGAAGATCTTGCCTTGAAGGATGCCGTATCCATGGCAGGCATGCAGCTTTTTCTCAACTCCGGTGCACCGGGACTGATCATCGCCGTCGTGCAGGGCGATAAAAGCATCATCCAGGCCTATGGGGAGACAGCCCCCGGCAGCAATGTCGAGCCGGACGCGCATTCGGTTTTCCGTATTGCCTCCGTTTCCAAGGTTTTTGCCGGTGATGTGCTGGCGGCGCTCGCCGCCAAAGGCAAACTCAAACTGACCGATCCGCTCGCAAAATATGCGCCGGAAGGTGCCAAGGTCGAAGTTAACGGACGCCCTGTCACCCTGCTCGATCTGGCCACGCATTCCGCAGGTCTGCCGCGCGAATTGCCCAACCCCGATACGAAAATCACGGATAATCCGTTTGCGGCCTTCGACCGTGATTATTACTGGAAGTGGATCGGCAGCAACAAGCCTGCTTATGTTCCCGGCACCACGACGATTTATTCGAATCTCGGCTACGGCCTTCTGGGTGATGCACTCGCCAAGGCCGGCGGCGCAGATTATTCCACTGTTCTCGCCAATGAGGTGCTGAAACCGGCAGGGCTCACCGACACGACCAACGTATTAAGCGACGAGCAGAAAAAGCGGCTGATGACCGGGCTCGACCCTCTCGACAAGCCGGATGCCAACAGCCCTGTTCCCGATATCATGTATGCCAGCGCCGGTATCTACACGACTGCGGACGATATGGTGCGCTGGATGCGCTGGCACCTAGACGGTGCGGACCAGTTGCGGGAAGATGCCCTGATCGATCATACGCTTTGGCTGCCTTATGACGGCTTGAAGCATGTAGTTGGGACCGAAGTAACGGCAGGGGACGGCATGGGGCTTGGCTGGGTTGCTACCTTGCCCCGTGATGAAACCCCGTTCCTGCTCGGTAAAAGCGGTGGTCTCGGCGGTTTCATGAGTTATGCGGTTCTGTCGCCCAATCGCAAGCTCGGTATTTTCGTCGTTGCCAGCCGGGTCAATTTCGGCATGTTCGAGAATATCCATTCGCAGATACGCGAACTGGCCGCTGAACTGGCCCGATAACCATGCAGAATTTCGCGCCGCTTCGGCGATTTGGCAGGCGACAGAAAGCAGCCTTTTCCGGTCACCTGATATACAGCACTCTGCTTGGTGCCACAGCCTTGCTTGGGGCCGGAACGCCAGACGCTTTTGCGCAAGAAAAGCGCGACATTTTCAAAACCGAAATATTCCTGACGCCCTACAGCAAGCTGGGCGACACGGATGCGACCGGCGATTATCCGAAACTGAACGGTCAACTGCTGTTCATGACCGGCTATACCGGCTATTTCGGCATCAAGGACAGCAACGGTCAGATTCCGCGTTCGCACTGGAACAGCGTGCAGCCCACGGCGGAAGCCGCCCTTGTCTGGCAATTGTCGCAGCAATTTTCCATCCTTTCGAAAATCACCTTCGACTCTTCCGTAGAAGCAACGAACGACAACGCCTTTTCCGATCTTGGCTTCAATCTGAAAAACCTGTTCGCCTCTTACACCCGTGACAATTTTGCGCTCTATGGCGGCAAGATGGACATCGGCTTCGGCGACGGCTGGCACGCCATTGATGGGCTTTACACCGGCTTCACCGATGATTTTCAGTATAAGGGCTCCATCGGGCTTGGCGGTCGCTATACCTTCAATACCGAAAATATGGGCGCGCATTCCTTCGCCGGTCTGGTGTTCAAACGCGACGATACGGTTCTCGACCGCCGCCTCAGCCTCGACGACGGTTTCATCTCGCCCACCGAAGGCCAACCGCCTGCATTCAGCAACGACCTGAACTCGTTCATCCTGACTTATGATTTCCGCAACGTGCCGGGCTTGAAGAACATATCCGGCGGCGTGGATGTCGGAAGACTGGAGGCGGAGCCCGGTTATGGCGAAGGCGCCAACACGATTTCCGCCCGGCTGCGCTATGACACGGCTCTGACCGACAAGTGGAACCTGAGCTGGTTCAACGAAGCCACTTTTTCAAGCGCCTTTCGTGGCACGCCGGTCTCCAATGGCAATGGCGTGACATCCTTGTCGCTCTCCCACGACCGCTGGCAGTTCAACGCCACAACCGCGATACGCAAACTGTCCGGCGGGGACGAAAGACTGGCGCAATACGGGCTTCAATCCGATTGGGATTGGGGCGTAGCAGGCACAGTTACCTATGTCACGCCTATCGGCATCATTCTGCAAACAGGGCTCGTCCACCAACGCGACCAGACCCTGAACATCAATCAGGGTGTTTTCCGCATCGCTTATCAAACGGGGTTTTAAGGCAGCCATGAAAGCCAGCATGAGAACCAGTACGTCATCCATCGTCCTAGCCTGTCTGTTCGTGCTCGGCTGCTCGACAGCTGCCCTGTCGCAGTCGGTTTCCATTCAGCGCCAACCCAATCCGGCTGCCGATGTCGTGCAAATTCCGAAAGGAAGCACCGAAAACGCGCTCAAGGCCCTGCCGCAGATCGTGGCCGACATCATGAAGCGCAGCCATGTTCCCGGCATGGCGGTCGCCGTGGTCAGCGGCGACAAGACCGTGCTTGCGAAAGGCTACGGCAAAAGGGAAATCGGCAAGGACGCCGCCGTCAATGCCGACACCGTGTTCCAGATCGCTTCGATTTCGAAATCCATATCCGCGACGGTTGCTTCCATTGAGGTGACGAAGGGCGTGGTTGCGTGGGACGATCCGGTGGCAAAACATCTTTCCGGTTTCAAACTGAACAACGACTATGTGTCCGAACACGGAACCATCGGGGATTTCTTTGCACATCGCAGCGGTTTGCCGGGCACGGCGGGCGACGATCTCGAAGACCTCGGCTTCAAACGCAACGACGTCATCGCCCGCTTGCAGCATTTGCCGCTCGATCCGTTCCGCACCTCCTATCATTATGCGAATTTCAGCACGACCATCGGTGCGGAGGCGGTTGCAGCGGCAGCGCATGAACCATGGGACAAACTCGCCGACGAACAGCTTCTCCAGCCGCTGGGTATGAAATCGACCAGCTATCGCCATGCCGATTATGTGGCGAATGACAATCGCGCCGCACTGCATGTTTATCAGAACGGTAGGTTCCTGCCTCTCGGGCAGCGCAATGCCGATGAACAGGCGCCGGCAGGCGGCGTGTCGTCCACCGTCGTCGATCTGGCGGAATGGGTGAAACTGCTGCTGGCCAATGGCGAGTACAAGGGTAAGCGCCTGATCGCGGAAGAGGCGCTCCTGCCAGCGCTTTCGCCGCAATCCTTCAGCGCCCGCGCACACGATACCAGCGCCCGATCCGGCTTCTATGGCTATGGTTTCAACGTCAACACGGAACTCGGCGGTCGCCCGTCGATGGGCCATTCCGGCGCCTTCCTGCTCGGCGCGGGCACGGCGTTCAAGATCGTACCCTCGGCCGATATCGGCATCATCGTCCTGACCAATGGCGCACCGGTGGGCGCCGCGGAATCGGTGGTTGCGCAATTCACGGACATAGCGCTCTACGGCAAAGCCTCCCGGGACTGGTTCGCCGCATATAACGGTGCCATGAAGGGCTTTTTCCAGCCACAGGGCGACTTGTCCTTCAAGGAGAAGCCAGCCGCGCCATTACCGTCCAAAGCCTTGCAGGAATATACCGGCAGTTTCGATAATGCCTATTTTGGCAAGACGGAAGTCAAGGAAGTCAACGGAACGCTGACACTCGTTCTCGGTCCGAAGCAAATGCAGTTCCCGCTGCAACATTGGGACGGCGACACTTTCGCCTTCGTCCCGGTCGGAGAAGCCGAACTTGTTGGTTCGCTCGCATCCATCGTCTTCAAAGTCGATCAAGGTCAGGTACAGGGTTTTGACATCGATTTCTATAATGACGGCGGCACCGGCCATTGGACCAGGGTTCCGCGTTCGTAATTGCCCCCTCGGCTGGCGCAGTTCCGCCAGCCCGACGATCTTACCATTTATATCGCAGCATGCCCTTTCCGGCATAATTGCTGCTCGCTTCCGAAAATTCCGAGTCAAAAGCCGCACCCAGCGACAAGCCGTTGTCCCACAGCATTTCGGCTGAAATGCTTGCAAGGCCCGTATCGCGCGAGACTGAAGCGCCGTTCACGACAAAGCTGGCCCCTGGCAGTTCGACGAAGGAAGCCGAGGTGATGCGGTCATTGTTGAAGTTCCTCACCCACGCAACCCTGCCGCGCAGGGTGAAAACTCCGTCGCCGAGCGCAAAGGATCTGTCTGCTCTCAAGCCCAGTTCGCTACGCCCGACCGTTTCCTGCCGGGATGCATAGTCGAGTGCATAGGTATCCTCACCACTGCCGACCTTTTCTCCATAGGACGGCAGGTCGAGGCTGACGAACTGCCCGGCGGCATAGGGTGTAATCCCCATCCATGGCGTGTCGAAACGATAACCGGCTTCCAGACGACCTGACCATGCGTTGGCGTCATAACCGGCCTGTAACGTATCGAAACCATTCAACGTGACAGCGCGTTCTGTCTCGATATCCTGCCAGCCATAAGCCAGGACCGCACTGAAATAAGCATCTCCGACCGTCTGGCGACCATAAAGGCCCAGTTGGAACAGGTCGGAATTGCCGCTGCCGAGACCATCGGAGACGCTGAAACTGCTATGTCCGCCACCCACGGCAAAGCCGAGCAAGGTATCGGGCGACAGCCGGTAGTCGGCGCCGACGGCCATACCGTTGATCCTGCTGCGCAAATCATGCGATCCGATGTTGCTGTCGCCCTCGACCGAGCGCGATGAGCCAAAGCCTGCACCCCATACATTCCAGCGGGTCTTGAAAGGATCGTGTTCAACGGAGGCTGCTGTTTTCGTTCCTCCCGCGACCAACGGATCGGCCAGCGTCGCCATGAACTGGCTCATCGCATCGACGGTCGTCTGTTGAACGGCCGTCGCCAGTTCGCCCGATGCTACGGTCAGATCTTGCGCATCCAACCCGCCATAGGCCAGCGGGATCTGTCCTTCACGATTGAAATAATCGACCAGCGTCGCCGAGACATTGCGCTGGTTCATGTTGAGACCGATGATGTTCAGTGTCAGGTCGAGATAGACATTGCCGGCATCGTAGCTGAGGTTTGAGCTGAAGCTCTGCGGCAGATCGGTCGCCAGTTCCGCACTGAACCGAGTATCGCCAATTCCGCCGCCCGCATTGAGGATCGTATAGCGGCGCATGACATATTTATCGGGTGCGAACGTCGCTGCCACCGTCGCGCCACCCAAATCCGCCCGACCAGTAACATTGACCCGATCGGCGTCAGATGCCGAAACCTCCACGGCATAGGTCGATGTGCCGGTGAAGCTCAAATCGCCGCTCACCGTCAGCGTTCCGATGGAATTGCCGGGCGCAAGCGTGCCCCCGTCGATATGCGTGGTGGAAACGTTGCCATTCCCCCCAAGTTCGCCGCCTCCATAGACGGTGACCAGCGATGAGGTCGCGATCGAGCCGTTGATCGCCAGCCGGCCATCATAAACGCCGGTCGCGCCCGAATAGCTGCTGTTGCCGCTGAGAACGGTTGTACCCTCGCCGATCTGCCAGACTGCGCCTGTCCCGGAAATGGCGCCCGAAAAGCTGTACTTGTCCGCGCGATTGAAGGCGAGCGAAGCATTATTGACGATATTGCCCGCAATCCCTCCGCTATCACCAAGCCCGACCACCAGCGTTCCGGATTGCAACGTGGTGCCACCACCGTAGCTGTTATTGCCTGCGAGCACCGTCACGCCGCTGCCGATTTGCTCGAGCGAACCGGAACCGGAAATATCGCCTTTCAGCACGACCGTTCCAGAACGATTGATGATGAACTGCCCATTGTTCTCGACATTGGCGGTAAGCGTGCCATTTTCGCTGCCATCCCCCAGTTGCAGTGTGCCGGAGGATATAGTGAGGCCACCGCCATACTGATTTCTGCCGGTAAGAACGAGTGTACCGGCGCCCGCCTGCTCCAGCTTTCCCTCGCCCCACACCATGCCGTCGAAGGTCACCGTATCGGAACGATTGAAGGCCAGCGTGCCGTCATTGAGCACGTGACCGGTGATGGAACCGGACGTACCGCCATTGCCGATTTGCAGGCGCCCGGCTGCAATCGTCGTCGCGCCGGTATAGTTGTTGCTGCCGGTCAGGATGGTTGTGCCTCGTCCAATCTGTTGCACCCCACCCGAACCGCTGATCGTGCCTGCATAAGTCATCGTGTCGGCGCGGTTGAAGGCAAGGATGCCGTCATTCTCGACATTGCCCTTGATTGAGCCGGTCATCCCGCCATTGCCGATGACCAGCGCGCCGGATTGAATAATCGTACCACCGGTATAACTGTTCTCGCCTGCAAGAACCGTCGTTCCAGCGCCGATCTGGTTAACGTTGCCGCTGCCGCTGATAGCACCGGAGAAAAGCACTGCATTCGAACGATTGAAGGCGAGCGTGCCATTATTCACGACATCGCCTTCGATCCAGCCTGAATTACCGCCGTTCCCAAGTTGCAGCGTGCCATGGGCGATGGTCGTCCCGCCATAATAGGCGTTGTCGGCGGTGAGAATGGTCATACCGGGGCCCGCCTGCACGAATGAACCGGTGCCGACGATCAGCCCTTCGAAATTGTAGTTGTTCGACCGGTTTACGGCCAGAATCCCTTCATTCAGAACACCACCGATGATAGAGCCTGTGGTTTCGCCATCGCCGATCTGCAACGTTCCACCAGCGATAAACGTGTTGCCGGTATAGCTGTTTTCACCAGTGAGGACAGTGGTGCCCGCCCCTGCCTGGATCAACGCGCCCGCCCCCAAAACCATGCCGGAATAGGTGTAGCTGTTCAGGCGGTCGAAGACGAGACCGCCATTATTGACGATATTGCCCGCAATCGAACCCGTGGTGCCGCCATTGCCGATTTGCAGGAAACCGTTGGCAATCGTGGTACCGCCGCTATGGCTGGCACCGCCGCTGATGATAAGCGAGCCCGCCCCTTCCTTATATAGCGAGCCGCTGCCCGACACATCGGCGGTCAGATCGAGCGCCGTGCCAAGCAGCGTGTCGACTGTCGCCGTACCGGAAAGTTCAAAATCGCGGGCCAAGGTAATATCGCCAAGCGTCGTGAGCGTTGCATTGCTGATTGAAATGCCTGCCGCTCCGGTGCCGATATTCTCTGCCTCGTATATTGCGAGCATACCGCCCAGAATATTGGTCCGCCCCTGAAAACTGTTGTTGCCGGTCAGGACCAGAATGCCGTCGCCGTCCTTGGTCAGGCTGCTATTGGCGCTTGCGCCCGTTATGTCGCCCGCAAAAACCGTGTCCTCATCCTGATTGACGGTAAGACTCGCATTATCGATAGCGATGATACCGTCGCTGCCCCACAAGGAACGCATGGTCAGGGCATTGCCATTGAGATCCAGCGTACCGCCGGTCATCACATAGTCGGTCATATCGGGCAACGCACCGGCGCTACCTGCCGCCATGCGCAATGTTCCCGCTTCTATCAGCGTGCCACCGGACCATCCGTTGGCCGTATTTCCGGCAAGCAGCGTGCCATCGCCCTGCTTGGTCAACGAACCGGAACCGGAAATAATCCCGGTCAGTTGCAGTTCCGTGCCCGATGCGACATCAAATGCCGCTTCACCACCGAGCGTTACAAGACTGCCAAACGATATGGTGCCGATCGTCTGTAAGGTGCCGTTGTTGATCGTAAGATCGTTCCTGGCCTGCCCTAGATTATCCGCCGCCGAAATCTGTAGGGTGCCCGCACTGAGGATGGTGCCGCCGGAATAACTGTTGGAACCGGACAGAATGAGCAGCCCGTCACCGGTTTTCTCAAAACCCTTGCTTCCGGTAATCGTCGATTCGATTGTTGCGGTTTCACCGGCCAGTACCCGTAATTCCGGCACGGGGATGATAATACCATTTCCCGAGTAGCTGATGAGGTTCAGGGCGGTGCCCCCGGTGATAGTATAATCGCCCCTCACGAATTGTAGGCCAACAGCTGTTTGCGTTCCATCCAGCGTGACCGTACCGCCAATGCCGCGGAACACCCCATAGGCGCTTCCCCATCCCGAACCCAGTGCGCTGCTGCCGCCCAGCGGATCGAGCCAGTTCTGATCCGATGCCGACCAGGTTCCATCGCCGCCGTCAAGAGCCGATGCACTGCCGCCCCATACCTGGAGAAGGTCCAGACCGTTCGGCAGCGCTATGAGATCCACGACATTCGGCGCGTAATCGATGGCATATGAATAACCGATGGGATCGGTAATCGGCGTTTCGCCTACCACCAAACCGGCATTGGCAGTCGTCAGCGCTCCGCCATAGGAAATCAGACGATGATAGCCGATCAATGCGCTATCGGAGGTGCCGGTGACATTCACTGTCGCACCGTTTAATGTCAAATCACCGTTGACCTGAATGGACGCAGCCTTATGGGCGTTGGACGTGCCTAGATCGTAGTTAAAGCTCGCCCCACTCTCCAGCGTGAGATCGCCGTTGACCTTCAGTTGCGACTGCGAACCGGCAATGATCGTACCGCCGCTCCTGACCATGGTACTGCCCAATGTGCCGGAACCACTCAGTGTGCCGCCAGTGTTGACGGCGACATTGCCACCGACCACAGCCGAACTCGCCAGGACCACACTGCTGTTGTCGATATTCGACTGACCGGAAAACTGGGCCAGTCCCTGCCCGGAGACTGTCGTCGTTCCGCCAAGGAAATTGACCGTGCCGGTGCCTTCCACCGTCGTATCGAAGCGGTAGCCGGTCGTATTATGATTGAGGTTGAGCGTGCCCTGATTGCCCAGCGCCACAGTGCTGTGAATTGTTCCGGCTGCAGCCGCGGTATCGCCCGTAGCCGCGCCAACATTCACGATACCTTGCGCGCCGTTCTGTCCGACCTGCAAGACGCTGCCCGCCGCAGCCTGTCCAACGCTTGCGCCATTCGACACCGTCAGCGAACCGTTCCCGACCGAACCGACATCGATTTCAGCAACATTCAGGAGCGAACCGGCACCATCAACCGTGATCTGCGCCGCATTGCTGCCCGGATCACCCGCACCAACGTGTAACTGCCTGCCGTGAACCGCGCCGCCGTCCGTCACAGAAAGGAGAGCGCCAATATCGGCGGTGCCACCGAAATGAAGCGTGGAACCCTTCCCGCTGACCGTCAACCCATTTTGCAAACCCGCAATCGCCGATGCAGTGTCGCCGACGGAAAGATCGCCGCCGACATTAACCCGCCCACCATTTTCAACATTCAGCGAGTCATCGCCGTAACCTCCAACATTCAACGCGCCGCTTATGTTGAGGCTGGTGCCGCTGCCCGTCACCTCCAGCAAGGCGCTTTCACCCTGCACCGAACCGATAAGAACGTCTGTGGTGTTGAGCTGAGCACCGGAGGCCAGAACCAGTGTTCCGCCATGAACACCGAGATCGCCGCTGAACGTTTCAGCCGAGCCGGTCAAAGTCCATGTGCTGCTGTCACGCTTCTCCAGCGCGTCGAACCCCTGAAATCTCCTTTCAAAACCAGTCAGTTCGAACTGAGCCGTACCGCTTCCGCCGAAGACCAGCGTGTTCTGGGCGCTCGAACCCGCAACCACCTTGCCGTTGAAGGTGTAACCCGCTCCGAGGACCAGCGTATTGTTGCTGCCGGAAAACGTAACTGCATTGGCGTAGGAACCGTCCTGATTGACACCGCCGGAAATCGTACCGGCGTTGAACAACGTCGCGTCGCCGGACGAGAAATAGACCCCGACCCCCGCGGTTCCGTTCTGCCCATCCGCGCCCTTGTACCACCAGGATGGCGGATTGAAGGGAGCTGATGGCGCTTTACCACCAGCACCGGCGTTGCCGCCCGAGATACTGGCCCCGTTTACATTGGCCAGCGTTCCGCCGGCCCTCATGGACATACCGATGCCGCCGTCGCCACCTTTGCCGCCATTACCGCCGGTATCCGCACCACCACCGCCGCGTCCACCGTTGCCTCCATTACCACCGCTTATGGCACCAGCATTAGTGATGGTTGCAGCCTCGCCCGTCGACGTGATCCCGTCGCCACCACGACCTCCGTGTCCACCATCGGACGCCGTATTGCCGCCGGGCAGACTTGCACCGCCCCGCCCGCCATCGCCACCACGCACCGTGACACCTGTTTCAATCGCGATTACGGATTGACCCGAACTGCTGATAGCGTCTCCACCGCCACCGCCGTCGCCACTGCGTCCGCCGCCGGTTGTAAGCGTGTCATAAGATGCGGACGGGATCGAAATCGGGCTGGAACATTCAATCTCGCCCTCATCGTCCTCGCAGACCATGATGCTGCCGCTGTTGTTTTCGTCCGCATGCATGCCCGAGATGCCGCCAGCCCCGCCAGCACCGCCCATGCCCCCTAAAATCGTGCCACCGCTGCGGACAGTAAGGTTGAAAGCCGTTGATATGCCGGTGCCACCGCCGCCACCGCCACCGCCACCCCCGCCGCTGCCACCCTCGCCCGGAGAAACAGTGAAGACGTTCCATACGGTAACGCCGTCGCCACCTTTTCCGCCAGCACCACCAGCACCACCATCCCCACCAATGACCGTCTGCTGGTGCAATGTCATCACATCGCCGGTGAAAATCGCGCCCGTTCCGCCCCCACCGCCTCCGCCCCCGCCACCGCCGGAAGCGCCATTGCCGGTTGCAAATGCACTTTGCCCCTTTTTCCCGACATCGCCTGGCTTGCCGCTATCGCCAGCCAAACCGCGCAGGAGCAGAACACCGGGGACCGAACTCCCTAGATATCCAATGACACCGTTGGTGCCCGCTTCACCGCCATGCGCGCTTCTTGCACCTTCGCCACCAGCGCCGCCCCTTCCGGCGGAAGCGTTATTGCCAACGTGATTCCCACCCGCGGCACCGCCTGCTCCACCTCCGCCGCCGCCACCGCCGGACATGGCGGAAGCACCGGAGCCCTGTCCGCCCGGATTTCCCTTGGCGTCGAAATGCGATGGGGGCGTGCCTTCCGCACCGCCCGCACCACCCGAGCCAGATTGCTGCTGGGCACGGACGGGCCCTACAAATGAGGAATTGCTGATGACTGCTGCGGGAACCATGAGCGCGCACAGAACGCGACCCAGCGCAGTCGAATTCGCGAAGCGACGTTTCCCCCGTTTCCATTGCCTGCAGGTCGCCGATGTCCCACCCGGGCCGTTGACAGCCTGGTTGCGGAGGGGCAATTCCCGCCAGCCCAAATTGCTCATTCGCAACCGCCCGCCAAATGTTATTCGTCATCAAAGGATTTGCTAAACTATTGAATTCGGCAAGAGTTTTGGGACCAACCAACATTCCGGTTTGTTGAATTAACACAGACGCATTAAACTCAGCTGCAGACGAAAAGGATTAGAATGAAACACGGAACCCGAGCGTTCCGTTATACGCATAGCGGTCACCCAGCTTGACAGGCTCGTATCTCCGGACCGTTCATCATAGACTGGGTACTTGTCATTGTTCTTGTTGTAGCAACCGCCCCACCGACGCCGCCTCACACGCGTTCGGTACGGCTGGTGAAGTAGTGGTCCAGGAAACGTTGACCTCGTCCCGTCGAAGAAACTTGCTGTAAGATTGGCGATACCGTGGATGTGGTAGGCCTAATTAATCATGCGACAACTGTTGTACCATGAGTTTTCATTGTCCGCGCCACGCCAAGTCTTTTCCTCACCTCCAGATTCTTGTGCGAGGGTGAAGTGTCAGCGTGGAGCGTGCTGGGAGCGGCTTTCGTATGTTGTGGAGAGTGAGCTATTTTTGAACGCCAAACCGTCATTTGGCGGGTTTTTGGTATTTTTGGTTGCGGGGCGCGCATTATCTTACCGCCGTCTCGTGCCTCCGAATATACTTGCGCCACCAACTATATCGAGCATCGCACCACCAAGACAAAACATCCTTGGACCAATGGCCAGATCGAGCGCATAAACCGAACCATCAAGGACACCACCGTCAAGCGCTTTATTATGAGAGCCGCGACCGACTCCGCCAGCATCTCGACAATTTCGTATCGACCTACAATTTTTACCCGACGATTAAAGACCCTCAAGGGCCTCGCTCCATATGAATTCATCTGCAAATACTGGACAAAAGAGCCAGAACGATGCAGGTTCATCCCGATCCATCCATGCCTGTGATCAAACGTCTAAGGGGCAACTCCAACCTTGAAAAGCCAAAAACTCTACGACAGAATCCAGGGCGATATTACTCCTTTCTTTGTTTCAAAACGTTGCTGTTACAATAACGGTATCAATATAGATACCCGGTGCCGGTGCTATTGCGAGTGGCGTTAAAATTTCCGCGCAGACCTGATGATTATCGACAATGTTGACGGTATTGCCGTTACCGGAAAGAACATTCTTGTCGTCCCATGCCGCTTTACATCCTGCTTGGAGCAGTTTGTAGGGTAAAAAATTATTGTCACTCTTTAATCGTGCGACACCATTTTCAGGATTATCGCCGCTATTTATACTGATTTTGTAGGGCGTCTGATATGTGCAACGAATACCGACATTGCCATAAGCACGGAACTGGCCTGCACCCCTGGACGTAAACTCAAGTCCATTTTGATTTCCGAAATCAATGTCCTGAAAATTCTCCAACTGGCAGTTCTTGGTAACATTCGCAGTTGTCATAAAATTACTGAAGATCGTTCCGTCGGGATCGGCAATACCTGAACTGCACGATGACGCAGGGGTGCCGGTATTGAACTTGTATTGTGTGACCAGTTGATAAGCGTTGCTGTAAACGCCCGCCTTCACACGATCCTGCTGTTGGCGGTCGAGATAAGTTAATGTGAGTTGCTGTGAGGCAATGGTGCTCTGATTTGATGGCGACCAATTGGTATAATGTGTCCAGCCAACAGTTGATCTTGTGCTACCATACTTTCCAACCGGCATATCTCCACCATTTTGAAGCCTCATCTGCCAGGCAAGATGCGCATTGGCGTCCCGCGCCTGATAGAAAGTGCTGCCTGCTTGCGAGTTTGCCTGATTGCCATCTGCAGCCTGTATGTAGGTGCAAAATTGTATACTGTTGAATTTAATGGACGATCTGCAATTATACTCCACCTGACTTGTTGCCGATGCAGCCGCATTCCCCACAACATCGACCACTGTATTGCCGAATGTGCCAAGGCTCTTAAGGGTACAGACCCCACCGCCACCGGCCGCAGCCGGTGACAGTTCTAATGTGAGGATGGCAAATATGATCGGAGCCAGCAGGCAGAGGAAGATGTTCGACTGAGCCGTTTTGTGACTGCCCAGGCATCTGCTAGGGGGGAAAACACCCGACATATACATGAAAGCTCTCCGTTTCATTTACATATCACCCCGCCAATTTCAGGTATGGAGCCCGGAACCGGCTTGTAATCAAAGCTTGCATGGCATGTGCCAAGCCCTTCGGGCAACGTTACGGTCAGGTTGTTTTTCGGAGACAGGTCGGTAAGCCATACACGGCCGTCATACCCCATAACTGCGGGCTGTCCTGTTCCGTCCTGCAAGACTTCCGCTCCCATCGGCAAAGGTTTGCCTTCTGCATTTGTCAGTATGACCGTCGCAGCGCTCATTCGTTTTGTTCCAAAATCAATGACAACACCGGATCGATCTGCGGGCACAACAATGGCCTGCGTGCTCTCGGGCTGGAGATCGACAGCCAGGTTCGTGGGGTCGATGGTGACCGTATTGTTTTGATAGGATTGCAGGTCCGATACAACAGCATGTCCAGAGGAATTGGTATTCGTGACATGCCGACCATTGAGTGAAACTGGCGCATTGGGCCCGCCGCCCTTGACGACAGCAAAGGAGTCGCTGACCTGATTGACAAAGAATATACCGCCACCGGCAATGATAAGCGCACCATCTGCCGTGGCCGTTATGCGGCCCATGTCACCAGCCTGATCGACGGAACCGGAGAACTCGCCAAAGGAGGAACGATAATCAACGGTAGCTGAGCGGTTACCTCCGCCTCTTAGATTTTCGCGATCGCGCAATGACCAGGCAATCGGGTCTTCGCCAAGGCGCGCAGATTTTGTCAAAGTGGTATCAACACCATCACTATCGGCACTGACCGAGGCCGTCATGTTATCGCCAATCGGAATGCTGAACCCCACAAAAAACCCATAGTTCTTGCGTTTTTCGAAATCCGTATAGGCGGTCGCATAGAGAGAGGCCTTTTCGAACACGGTTCGTGACCACGAAACACTCAAAAGACTGGCATCGTCACCTTTGCCTGCACCGCGCACGCGGGAGAAATTAATTCCAAGCGAAGAGGGGTCAAAAAAGAGCGGGAAAGAAATGCCCACATTGTCGATGCTGCGCGCGCGAACGGAGACCGGTGTTTTTGCTCCATGCAGCCGGTCAACGACCAAGCCGATATCATTGTAATCACCAAAACTACGACTGGTATCGGCATAGAACGAATAGCCATTATATCCGGTCTGAAACGTGGCTGTCGCCTTGCCACCGTTCTCAACGCCGCCTGCGCCACTGTAACGGCTGACAGCCAATGAGGCACTAAACGATCCGAAAGACCCCAGACTGGTGATGAAACCAGCGCCACCGTTGACCAGACCTCTGGTGGCTTCAAAATGGCCTTCTATGGTTAGCCAGTCAGTCAGACCGTATCGCACGCTGGCGGAACCTGCTAGATTTTGATCATATTCAAAAGAGTTCTCACCATAGCCAAGACGGGGAAAGCCGAGTTCGGTCGAGAAGTCAAAAATTCCCTTACCCACCATGTTGGGTCCGTAATAGTAAGCGTAACGTGTACGGATTTCACGACCAAGTGCATCGCGCATGACAATGCTTGCGTCACCATTGCCATTGATAAAGGGAAGTCCGCGGAAATCGAATGGGCCGGCCGGCACATTGCCTGAGAAGACTTTGATATTATTAAGATAAAGGTCCAGCGATGAAGGCAGGGAGGCGCTGCCGGACAGATTGGGAACCGGGGAGGTGACGAGATCGGGGCGAATGGCGAAATTGCGCTTTAACTGAATGCCGCCAAATCGCCAGGAGGAACTCCAGGGAAGGCTGCCAGAAATACTGTCACCAGCCTGATACACCAATGCTCTTTTGGGATCGGTATAGCGCCAGCTACTATCGAGACGGGTTAGTCCGTTGCTGAATTCACTCGTCTTGTCCACGAAGGCATCAAACTTGCCAAGCGCCGAGGTCGAAGTGACACCGTATGGTGTCAAAAGCCGCGCATCAAAACTGCCGCTAAAGGCTTTGTGCGAACCACCGCCCCAACCCGTGGCGCCATACAGCGTGTAATTAAGGACAAAGCCCAGATTGGAGCGCACGCGGGAAAAGTCGATGGGTTTGGCTGTTGAACCGATATCGATGCGTTTAGGGACACGAGCGGCATCCGGTGCAGTAAAGAGTATGAGCTGGCGCGGTTCATCATAGCGCCATGTAACGCCGACCAGCGTATCGAGATCAATCAAGCCATCCGGACCTAACTTGCCAATCTTTGACTTGATGCCTGCAGTCTCCAAGTCACCCGGTGTGACAACAAATCTGCCATTGGGCAGACGCTTGAAAGCGGCGATCGCATCGGTTGGCTGATCATTAATAACAACACCGAGCATAAATGTTTGTGTTGAAGGGTTGGCGGGCGCGGCTTCTTCAGCCTGTGCCACTCTGGTGCTTGCGGATAACAAGCACCAGAGCGTCATTACTAATCTAGTGGCCCGAGACAACGACTGACTGGTTAACGGCATAGTCGTCCCCTTCGGCCTTGATGGTGACTTTGTCCCCGGTCCGAATGGAGCCGACTGCAACGGCCCAGCGCATGGTGCTGCCGGGCAGCACATAGCCATTGAGACCACTGCCAAAACTGACGCGTGCGCCAGGCGTTGAAGCACTTAAATTAGCAACCTTGGCATGACGTGTGCCCGAGTTGGTCGCTTCGATCACCAGCTCCTTGCCTTTGCGCTGCATTTTCCAACGCAAATCTGCACTCGCGGATTGATCGGAAAAAAACACCGGAATGGAATATTGTGTGGCAAAATTGATGACGGTGTTGCGGCGACGAACATTGATGTCAGGCAGTTCATCAATGAGGAGACGATAGCTTTGCTCAATCTTTTGGGAAGGCGCTCCAAGATGAGCGACACGGATCGTATAGGTTGTGTCTGGCCGCAGCGCGGCAGCAGGCGGACTAACGATAACGTCATTGGCAGGCATCAATTGGTCTACACCCGCGACCTGAGTCCATTTGTAAGCACGAATCTGAACATTGGTTGTACCGTCGGTATTATTGCGAAGTGTGACGGAGGATGTACGGGCGGGTGCGGTGAGATCGAGGGAAATCGGCGACACCTGCAAAGATGCGGCCTGAACGCTACTCACGCAAACCAACCCGGAGACAACCGCCAGCAAGACTGAAATTCTGGACATGGAAATATCTCCGGGAGGGTTTTAGAAGCTAACCTCAATGGATACAGTGTCGGAATATGCGCCGGTCGCAGGTGTGGCCTGCTTGGGAATGCGTCCATAAACCGGGTACGATTGGATAACACCATTGCCTACGCCGCTAAGTATAGACGAAGTGTCTATAAGCCGTCCCCACCATAGAGTGCGAGCAGAATCTCGGTATAGATCATATGATACAAAAGAACCGCCATTGCTCATCTGGCGATGACTATTAGATGGATTGAGCCCGTAACCGAGACCTATTTTATAAGCTATGCCTTTGCTACATTGAATCTCAACACCAGTGCTGGCAGCAGTTTGCTCGTCATGATCCTTATCATTCAGGTTATTCAAGCTTCCGAAGTCGAGAACGGACTTATCTCCACTTTTCAACTCACAAGCCGCTCCAATATTGACTTTGACCTGCAATTTACCATTGACTTGTGCAGCATTAGCAGCCGGCACCAACCCTGCCAAGATCATCAAACAGGATATGTTGGTCATTAGTTTTAAAGTATACATAATATTCTCCTTTAGTGTGCGTTCTGTTTGAATTAATGTTCTGCTTATAGTCATACTTACATCGCGAAATTAATATGTTGTTTTTCCATATCTAAAATAGAGAATTATTGTCGGCGTACTGTAAAAAATCATGCATCGTGAAAGCATGAGAATGTTTTACATGATTTTCATTTATACGGGATGAATTGCATTAATACCCGGATATTATCCACGTAATACTGGAAATAGTAAATTGTATCGCAAGGCATTTAATGCAGAATATACAAACAACTTACTATAGAATGATGTATAGCTTAAATTAACAATAATGTTAGCATTAATACTTTTATTAATCACGCAAATTCCAAGGATGGCTATTCAAAATAAACCGCAATTTCATGAGGAAAAATCTTGATTTCCAATTATTTAATTGGATAATCTGCTATAATACTAATTAATGCAATATTATAATTACTGAATTTATGTATATTTCTTGTGGGTTGCTATGTCTTGATCTGAGTCATTTCCCTCAAGGACATTTTGAACGTGCCAAAGTTTGTCGAGGAATCCTAACCGGGACAATGCCGGGGCTCACGCTCCTTCTCCACAATGAACACAGAAAACACGTTATCGGAATACTTATACAAATATTCAGAAGGTCGCGACAACAGTTACAGTATCATTATACGTTCCGGAGGATGGGGTTGCTTGCTTCAAAATTACGCCGTACACGATATGCTTCTGTATAGTTCCGTCACCTATACCAGACCATACAAATGTTCCACCCTTTTCTTCAAGTCCCCATCGTTGATAATTATTCGGCTGTAAATAAAGTTGATAGTCAATATATTCAGAGCCAGATTTCATTCTGCGTAAACAAACATTACCGGGAGATTTGGGGTTCTGTCCCGCATCTAATCCTACCTTGAATGCAATGCCTTTGCCGCATTGAAGTTCAATGCCAGAGCCGGTAGTCGTTTGTGCCTCATGATCCTTATCGTTCAGATTGGTTAAATTTCCAAAATCAAGAACTGACGTGTCTCCGCTTTTCAACTCACAGGCTGATCCAATATTAACCTTGACCTGCAATTTACCATCGACTTGCGCTGCATGAGCGGCGGATAGCAGTCCTGCCGAGATCATGAAACAGGATATACTGAGCATAGTCTTTCTTGTATGCATAATACTCTCCTTTAGTGTGTTTCTGTGTTAGTCTTGGCTTCTTCCCTGTCAGAATTGCGAGGCGATTACGCATGTTGTCTCGCCTTTTAAATGTATAGGAGGCTGTAGCCGTCGTTTCCCAAACCGTGCCGCAACGACCACCAACTTGGGAGGGCGAACCAGCTGCAGCGGCAGTTGTCGGGACACAGAAAACTCAGCTACAGACAGCGAAAAACACTCAGTGATGTAAGGGTACACACCAGTTTTGAACTGGTCTCACTGCTTTAACGACATGGGGGACAAATACTGAGGCCACTGGTCATGCATACTCAAGATCTTAAACCTGAACGGACAAGCTTATATGGACGCAAAGAGATTTATACGGAAATCAGATAGGTGGTTATGCTTTATTAAATGCAATAAAGAATATCGCCTTATTATCTTTTGCGCGGATTGTGCTGGAGTTTTATTAAATTCACAGTGATGAAATTATATTAAATTATTATTGCGTCAATCGTAATAAATAACTCCATATTTATTATGTTTTGATGAATAAAATTTATAACTCTTATTCAAGATGTTGGTAGCTTATTTTTATTCATAAGACAGGTTGATGTCTGCTTGAGTTCCATTATTTTTAATTGAGCATTCATTGGGTCAGGAGGGCTGGCCGTGTTCCAGATTCTATCGCAAAGTTCTGGCTGGATGTATGTGGTCTTATTTCCGGGCACAATTAGTCCCAGAGCGTTTCCGTGTTTTTCTGAGCGACAGCGGTTCCCAAATCAGTTTTGTTCTGCTTCATTGATGAGACCTGGATCAAGGCCAACATATCGCTGATCAGGGGCTGGCGTCCAAGAGGCAAGCGACCTGCGGACATTTGCACCGTATGGCCACTGGCGCACGCTGACATTCCTGAGTTACTTGAGAAACGATCGGCTTACAGCACCCTGTCTTCGACGGACCGACGAACGGCCAATCGGAGACGCCGCGCGCCTTATCAGATCCAACGAGGCCGATACCGCGATCTGCGTAGGGACGGAAGCCTGTGTGATTAAAGTCAGCCTTGCCGGCTTTGCTGCCGCAAGATCGCTCTCAACTGGCTTCAATGAAACTCCGGAAAAGGCCTCCCGTTCCTTTGACGCTGGGTTTGTTATGGGAGAAGGTGCGGGAATCCTCGTAATCGAAGCCTTCACCCAGGCACTGGCGCGCTCATCATATCACATCTGGTCCGGAAGACGGCAGCGGCACACGCCGGGCAATAGAGATTGCAATATCTCAGGCATCCGTTCTTCCTGAAGATATCGCTCACGTCAATGCACACGCAACCTCCACACAGATCGGAGATCCAGAGAAATAAGGGCTATAAGATCCGTATTTGGTGCCGGGGCCAACGTCGCTGTCAGTGCAACCAAATCAACGACCGGCCATCTTCTGGGGGCCGCGGGGGCTTGAAGCAATTTTTACGATCCTTGCTTTGCGCGACCAGATCGTACCACCTACTCTTAATTTAAATGACCCGGACAGTGTCGGTAAAGGTCTAGGTTTCATGGCGAAAGAACCCAGTCGAAAGTCATGGAATATGCGCGTTCCTATGGTTTCGGCTTCGGAGGCGTGAATGCCAGCGTACTTTTCCGCCGTTTGGAGCGGCGAAATTTGAAGCAGCCTCAAAAAACCGAACCGACAGCCTCGGCGCGCTGTAAATTTCCTAACTTAAGGACTATCCCATGAATCGCTCAAAACCTGATGTTGCTCTTGTTACCGGAGCCTCTTTCGGCATCGGCCTGGCAACGGCAAAAGCACTGCTTAACGCCGGATACCGCGTGTTCGGGACGAACAGGCGCGCAAATTTTCAAAACTTGGAAGGTATAACCATGCTACCTTGTGACGTTACAGATGAGGCATCCGTGACAAGGTTGGTCGAGACCGTCTTGACGGAAGCCGGCTCGATTGATCTGCTGGTGAATAATGCCGCCCGCAATTTCGCACCGCGCTCGCAAAGAAGCTGATTGGTTCTTGCTCTGTAGGCACTACAGTGCTGCCTCTTTTCTGAAGCCGAGCGAGCAAGCTTGCCTTGCCTCCTGCGGCACTCTCGAACTGTCACAAACCCAATCCAGTTTATTCTGTAAGCTTGCAGTGACGGGCCATCATTTCGGCGAGGTGTTCCCGCCCCTCTTCATGCAACTTTTTGATCGCAACACTCATATCTGCTGCCCGCTCATCCTGTCCGAGCTTGAACTTGACTTCCATCTTCTCAATAGGCATTTCGTAGCCGACAATATTGCGCAGACGCCGCTCCAGACCACCGGGGCCGAGTTCCTTCATCTGCCAAGGCTTGTCACGACCCTTTTCCATATGTTTGACGAGTTCTTGGAGATGCTTTGCAGTCGCTGCTTCCGATAAGATTTTGGGCGTGCCATGGATATGAGCAACCATGAAGCTCCAGGTCGGCGCGCTGTCCCTTTCCGGACAACCCGGATACCAAGACGATGACACATAATGACCAGCATCCATCAGGATTGCAATTGATGGCAGGCCACGT
>NZ_JBAKHE010000024.1:0-37500 GCF_049065885.1 Brucella sp. IR068
GGCAATGCACTTTCGGAATCGGATCGTCCGGAACTGACCTCGGCGAAGATCATCATCTCGGGCGGTCGTGCGCTTGGTTCTGCCGAAAAGTTCCAGGAAGTGATCCTGCCGGTTGCCGACAAGCTGGGTGCCGCAGTCGGCGCCAGCCGTGCAGCCGTCGATGCCGGCTATGCGCCGAACGACTGGCAGGTTGGCCAGACGGGCAAGGTGGTTGCACCGGACCTTTACATCGCGGTCGGTATCTCCGGCGCGATCCAGCACCTGGCGGGCATGAAGGACTCACGCGTCATCGTCGCCATCAACAAGGATGAGGAAGCGCCGATCTTCCAGGTCGCCGATTATGGCCTCGTCGGTGATCTCTTTACCGTCCTGCCGGAACTGCAGAAAGCGCTTTAATCGACCAGAAAGCGGCGGGCCAGTCCCGCCGCTTTCTGTTTGGGGGGGGTGGGCAAGGAAGCGCTGATTTTGCTTTCGCTGAATGAGGGCTGTATCTGTCTCAGGCAGAATTGGTATACTGAAGCATTTCCAGCAAAAGTGCGAAGCGGTTTTGCGTCGGATTATGCGTAAGAACAAAAGTTAGAGCATATGCTCTCGGCCTCGGCTCTGTTGTGGAGCGGCTGAATGAAGGAGTTATGATCGTGGCAATCAAGACGGTAGGGGTGGTCGGCGCAGGACAGATGGGCAGCGGCATTGCTCACGTATGCGCGCTGGCCGGGTTCGATGTGCTTCTTCACGATGCGGCAGCGGACCGGCTGGAAAAGGGCATCGCCACCATCAATGGCAACATGGCGCGCCAGGTCGCATCGGGCAAATTGCTGGAAGATCAGCGCGCAGCCGCGATGAAGCTCATCCGTCCGGCAAATTCCATGGAGGATCTGGCGGGCGTCGATCTGGCCATCGAGGCGGCAACGGAAGACGAAACCGTCAAGCGCAAGATCTTCGCGCAGCTTTGTTCGGTTCTGAATCCTGAAGCGATCCTTGCCACCAACACGTCGTCGATCTCGATCACGCGCCTTGCATCCACAACCGATCGCCCGGAGCGTTTCATCGGCATTCACTTCATGAATCCCGTTCCGGTGATGAAGCTTGTCGAACTGGTGCGCGGCATTGCAACGGATGAGGAAACTTTCCGCAAGTCGAACGATTTCGTGACGGCGCTTGGCAAGACGATAACCGTTGCCGAAGACTTCCCGGCCTTTATCGTCAACCGTATCCTGTTGCCGATGATCAACGAGGCCATCTACACGCTTTATGAAGGTGTGGGCAGCGTCGAAGCCATCGATACGGCCATGAAGCTTGGCGCCAACCATCCGATGGGACCGCTGCAACTCGCCGATTTCATCGGCCTCGACACCTGTCTCTCCATCATGCAGGTTCTGCACGACGGGCTGGCGGATTCCAAGTACCGGCCATGTCCGCTTCTGGTCAAATATGTCGAAGCTGGTTGGCTCGGACGCAAGGCAGGCCGTGGCTTTTACGATTATCGCGGCGAGCATCCGGTTCCGACGCGCTAAGGCGAACAATTGTTTTCATGGAGAAGGCCGGATCGAACCGGCCTTTTTCAATTGTGGCGACAATTCGGGAGGCTGTGGAAAAGCTTCAACATCCTTACCATTAGCTTACCCTTAACCATATGAGTTCAGGGCTTATTCATCTTTGATTGTTAAAGTTTTCATTAAGATGTTCGGAAATGAAAAACGTTTCATCGTCCCGATTGGACGAAGGGCATCCATTCCGAATAGCGTGTTTTTGACGAAGGTTAAGACGATGAGCATTCTTGTTCAGCTGCGTGACAGCGTTAATGTCATCCGTGAGTTCGTCGCACCGAGCTACAGGCCCGAGCGCCACTATATGCGCGGGCCAGGTCCTGCTTGCGCTGCGCGTACGCATCATTGACATGAGCGCCTGAGCTTCCGTTTGCCCGGCAAGCGGATTGGCATGAAAAAAGTAAAGCCAGAACGGTTGTCCGCTCTGGCTTTTGTTTTTGGCTACCCCACGAGATGCGGCTTATTCCAGGCCTTCGAACAGCGCCGTTGAAAGATAGCGTTCGGCAAAGGATGGAATGATGATGACGATGTTCTTGCCGGCATTTTCAGGCCGCTTGCCGATTTCGACGGCGGCCGTCAGCGCGGCACCGGAAGAAATGCCGACAGGAATGCCTTCAAGGCGGGCCAGCAGGCGTGCATTGGCAAAGGCGTCCTCATTGGAAACCTGGACGATCTCATCATAGATGCTGGTGTCGAGCGTTTTCGGCGCGAAACCTGCGCCGATGCCCTGAATCTTGTGCGGGCCCGGGGTGCCGCCGGAAAGCACGGGTGAATCCTTCGGCTCGACTGCGATCACCTTGAACGATGGCTTGCGCCCCTTGATGACCTGACCGACGCCGGTAATCGTGCCGCCGGTTCCGATACCCGAAATCAGGATATCCGCTTCACCATTGGTGTCGTTCCAGATTTCTTCCGCCGTGGTAAGGCGGTGGATTTCGGGGTTCGCGGGATTTTCGAACTGCTGGGGAATGATTGCGTTCGGATTGCCTTCAGCAATCGCTTCCGCCTCGGCAATGGCGCCCTTCATGCCTTTGGCACCTTCCGTGAGCACCAGTTCCGCACCGAGCAGCTTGAGGAGCTTGCGGCGCTCCACCGACATGGTTTCCGGCATGGTGAGAATAAGGCGATAGCCCTTGGCTGCTGCCGCAAAGGCAAGCGCAATGCCGGTATTGCCGGATGTCGGCTCGACGAAGACCGTCTTGCCAGGCACGGCCCTGCCGTCGCGTTCAAGCGCTTCGATCAGCGCCAGGCCGATGCGGTCCTTTACGCTCGCCAGCGGGTTGAAGAACTCGAGCTTGGCCAGAAGGTTCGCTTTCACGCCCTTTTCCTCGGCAAACTTGTCGATGCGTACCAGAGGCGTATTGCCGATTGTGTCGAGGATTGAATCGTAAATGCGGCCACGGCCTGCGGTTTTACCGGCTTGCGGTTCGTTCAGGGGCTTGTTCATGGCGTGATCTCCCTTTTTGTCACGCGAAGTTTAAGAGGAAACTGCGCAAAAGCATAGTTGATCATGTGCGCGTGAGGGGACGAGTTTGGAAGTTTATTCTGTATAATCGGGAAAATTAGGAGTAAATTCCATCATAATTGGGAGAGCGCGTATTAGCCTTGAATAATGCTCGATTGATCCGCGTCAATGCACCCCGACCGGGACGCGCGCATCTTCGGGTCTCAGGCAGCCAGGAGAGCACGAATGTACAAGAACATATTGATCGCAACCGATGGATCGGAACTTGCCGAAAAAGGCGTTGACCAGGGCGTGGCGCTTGCGAAGGAAACAGGTGCGAAGGTAATCTTCGTTTCCGTGACGGAGCTTTTGCCTTCCTACGGCATTGTCGTCGCAGCGGAATGGGCGTCGAGCCCGGCGGCGTTTCAGGAATATCGCGAGGCTATCACCAAAGCGGCGACGGAAATCCTGTCGAAAGCCAAGGTGAAGGCGACGGAGCTTGGCGTCAGCGCTGAAGCTGTGCATATCGAGAATCAATCACCGGCGCAGGGCATCGTGGAGGCCGCGAAAGCCAGGGATGCCGATCTGATCGTCATTGCATCGCATGGCCGGCGCGGCGTGAACAAATTGCTGCTGGGAAGTCAGGCGGCGGAGGTTCTGTCACTCAGCACCGTGCCGGTATTGGTCATCAAGTAATCGAGGCATTTCCACCGGACAGGCATCTTCCGGCATTGCAGCGATTTCACCGAACCGCGAAACAACGCAAGAAGATTCCCGAAAACCTCTGTTAAGCTCCTCCTGTCCGAATGCGGACAGGAGGATTTTCTCAAGGAGGTATTCATGACTGCGCCACGGCCTTCAAAGACCATGTTGGGCAATCATCCGCTGCATCCTGAAACGCAGATGCTCAATTATGGCTATGACCCGGAACTTTCCGAAGGAGCGGTCAAGCCGCCGGTTTTCCTGACCTCGACTTTCGTCTTCAAGACCGCCGAGGACGGGCGCGATTTCTTCGATTTCGTTTCCGGCCGCAAGGAGCCGCCCGCCGGTGTCGGCGCCGGTCTCGTCTATTCCCGTTTCAATCATCCCAATAGCGAGATCGTTGAAGATCGCCTCGCGGTCTATGAAGGCACCGAAAGCTGCGCGCTGTTTTCGTCCGGCATGTCGGCTATTGCCACGACGCTTTTTGCCTTCGTGCGGCCCGGCGATGTCATTTTGCATTCGCAACCGCTTTATGGCGGCACGGAAACGCTCCTTGCAAGAACGTTTCTCAATTTCGGCGTCGAAGCCGTCGCTTTTGCCGATGGTGTGCATGAGGCCTCGATAGAAGAGGCAGCCGAAGAAGCCGTTCGCAAGGGCCGTGTTTCGGTGATCCTCATCGAAACGCCAGCAAATCCTACCAACAGTATTGTCGATATTGCCGCCATCCGGCGCGTTGCGGAAAAAATCGAACAAAGGCAGGGGCATCGCCCGATCATCGCCTGCGACAACACCCTGCTGGGGCCCGTCTATCAGAAGCCGCTCGATCACGGCGCCGATCTTTCGGTCTATTCGTTGACCAAATATGTCGGCGGGCACTCCGATCTGATCGCCGGCGCGGTGCTGGGGGCCAAGACTGTTGTAAGACAGGTCAAGGCTCTGCGCGGCGCCATCGGTACGCAGCTTGATCCGCATTCATGCTGGATGCTGGGGCGCTCGCTTGAAACGCTTGGACTTCGCATGGAGCGCGCCAACAGCAACGCCCACACTATCGCGGAATTCCTGCGCGATCATCCGAAGGTGGAGAAGCTGCACTATCTTCCATTCGAGGACGAGAATTCGGATGTTGGAGCACTGTTCAAGCGTCAATGCACCGGTGCCGGGTCGACATTCTCATTCGATATCAAGGGCGGGCAGGCGGCGGCATTCCGCTTCCTGAATGCGCTGCAGATATTGAAGCTGGCAGTCAGTCTCGGCGGCACGGAATCGCTTGCGAGCCATCCTGCGGCGATGACCCATTCCGGCGTGCCGATTGATGTGCGGGAGCGCATCGGCGTGCTGGAATCGACGATCCGGCTTTCCATCGGCATTGAGCATCCCGACGATCTTATCGCCGACCTCGCGCAAGCGCTCGAAGCGGCGTGATTCATGATGCGACGGAAAGCAGCGACCGGTTTGTTGCTGCTTTCCTCAGCAGTTAGTCCAAGGAACGCGCGTTTTCGTACGCTTCGAACAGAGAGGAGACGAGAACGCCGTTTATCCGCATACCGGTCAAGTCTGCATCGGTTATATTCGTATGTGCCAAAGTCACGCCGCTTATAGCCAAGCCGCTCATGTTGGCATTCGTAATTGTTGCACCGGTCAGATTGATATTATGAAGGCGCGCCCCTGCCAGATTGACATCGTCGAAATCAGCGTCGCTCAAATTGGTATCGACAAACTTTGACTTGGTCAAAACGGCAAAAAACTTTGAGCCGGACAAATCCACGCCATCGAAATTCGAGCCCGACATATCCGCACGTTCATAATGCGCATTCTGCAACTGTGGTCCCTGAAAGGGGTGGGTGTCATCCATGGTGACGGTTCCTCCTGCGCGAATATCCCAGAAGTGTTAAACGGCACCATCGTTGTCGATATGGAGAGAATAAGCAAACTAAAGTTGCCAGAGCGTCCTCTGACAATCTTCTCGATCCCCACTGCTGTGCGCTCAGGCTCGCTAGAGCGGTTCCTGTTCTAACAGAATCGCCGGAACCGCTCTAACTATTTGTTTTATCGCATTATCCAACGCAAAACCGTTTCACACTTTTGCTGGAAATGCTCTGGGGAGAACGGTTTCGGATAATTGTTTGCAAGATGGTGCGGGTGGTCGGAATCGAACCGACACTCCTTTCGGAACCGGATTTTGAGTCCGGCGCGTCTACCAGTTCCACCACACCCGCACGTTGCTGCCGAAGCAGTTCGATATGGTCCAAAGGGACAGCGAGTTGGGATATACCGGCTAAACGAAACAAGGTCAATTGCTCAAAAGTGCAGCTTTCACCGCTCTTGAGGCCAATGGCTATCAAGGCATGGAAGTGGCGACACACCACCCTTCCGGCCGCCTGTCAGCACGGCCGCGCTCGCTCAAAACTTCGTTCCCGCGGCGTTATACGCAACAGGCCTTATGGGTTCGGCGCGGCTGCGAGACAGCCGGCCTGTTTATCTGCGCAGGCTGGCTTCGACCAGATTCCAGAAGACCAGCAGGGCGATGAAGCCCAGCAGGACGTAATCCAGCGTGCTAATATAGTGAAAATATTCCATGGCGCATCTCCTTCCCCGGGAGGGCGCGATAGCGTTTGAGCCAGACGGAAGCTTATAATTATCCGGGCTTCAAGCACTTGTTCAAAGTGCCGGATTGCACCGGTGCGGACCTCCTCTTCCGCCTGTCCATGCGCTCTCCCAAAACGAAGTGTATCACGCTTTGCCGTATGGCTCAAATCATTGGTCTGGCTGGCATAATTGACAGTGTTCGTGCGATCCAGGGCATTCTAGTTCGAAGCCGCGACATTGGCTTTCCGGCAACTGGCAAAGCGGTCGAGCGCCGGGTCGTAGGCCGAGGTCTTCACGCCCATCATGCCGATGACCGTGTGGAACAGATTGTCATGCGAGGCGGGCGCGGCCGCATCCTGTTTTATGCAGGCGGTATCGAGTTTGGTGGCATTCGCATAGTCTGGTGAGAACCACGCGACAAACGGGATATGAGTCTGGACGTCAGGGGCGATGAAATAGGGCGCTGCGTGTAGATAAAGGCCGTCTTCACCCAGCGATTCGCCATGATCGGACATATAGATCATGGCTGGAGCAAAACGGTCTTCGCTGGCTTTCAGGACATTGATGATTTCCGACAATATGTGATCGGTATAGAGGATCGAATTGTCGTAGGCATTGACGATCTCGTCCGTGGTGCAATCGGAAAATTCGCTTGTGCGGCATTCAGGTTTGAACTTGGCGAATTCCGGCGGATAGCGGCGATAATAGGATGGTCCGTGACTGCCGGTCATATGGAGAACAATCGTGGCATTGCCGCTGACGTCCTTCAGGTGATCGCGCAGTTGGTCGACCAGAATCTGGTCGAGACATTCGCCGCCTTCGCAATATTGCGCATTGTTCGAATTCTGCAGGTCGACCGTCGGTATGCGGTCTGAAACGCCCTTGCTTCCCGTGTTGTTTTCGTACCACGAAACCTGCACACCCGCATGATTGAGCAAATCCATCAGATTTTCCGAGCCATGGAACTTTGAGCTCGAATATTCCTTGCGCGGAAAGGGGGAGAACATGCACGGCACGGAAACGGAAGTGTCGGTGCCGCAGCTCGTCGTGTTCGTGAAGGTGACAATATCCTGCTGCTTCAGCTCGGGATTGGTTTCCCGCGGATAGCCGTAAAGGCTGAAATTCTTGGCGCGGGCTGTTTCCCCCACCACGATGACCGTCAGGAGCTTCTTGCCGGAGGCTGCTGGTGGCAGCGCCTGCCTGGCGTCCAGACCCAGCGGCTGCATCACGATCTGCCTGTCGTACAGGTCATGGGCGATATATTGCACCGTGCTCTTGATCGGCGTTCCGGGCATCAATCGTTCCATGATGTCGGAGCGATGTTCGCGATACATCGAGGAAAAGCTGCCATAGTCGGAACCGATCAGCGCGATTGCGACCGCAAGGCAGGCGATGATCGAAACGGTATTGACCATGAGCTTCTGCAGCAATGGCCGGTGTTTCACGCGGACCCAGATGATGAGAAGCGAGGGAATGACGGCGTAAAGCAGCATATGCAGCAGGAAGCCAGTCGTTACCAGATGGCCCGACTCGGCCTTTGTCGTTGTAAACGTTGCCTCGACCACGTTCCGGTCGATGATCGTGCCGAAAGTATCCGTAAAATAGGACCCGCCGGCGGCGACCCATACCGCGAAAAGGAGAACCGGCTTGATGACATACTTTGCGGAGAAAGCCATCAGCACTGCGATATGGATGAGGAGGATGGCCGCCGCCGCGACAACGAGCTTTTGCGGATGATCGGAAAAATAGGTGATCAACCGATGCCAGAAAGAAGTGTTGGTGAAGGCCAGGAGATAGATCGCAGTCAGGACGCAAAGCGTACCGCTGGCAATGGACGGGCGTGGAAGTCGCATTCCTGAACCTTCAAATCCGATTTGGCCGCTACCGGCCGATGAACCATAATGGGGAGCTTCGCAGGGCTTCCGCAAAACCGCAATCGCAACATCTATTGCCCGGTAAATTCGGGGATCGGAGATTCAGGACAGTGATTTCTAGGCTTTTTTAAGGTTGCTTCAATCTGGCCCTATTTTCTTTCGGCGATGCTGCGGATGCGATTGCGCAGGATACGGGCCAGATTGCGTGTCCGCTGATAAAGGTGGATCTGCGACGCGGCCTGGCGGACCAGCTTGTCGGTCGCCGGATTGAGCCCGATGACCAGAGTTTCGATCGTTTCACGTGCATCAAACAGGCGCGTCATGACCGGATGGTCAGGCACCGCGCAGGAATCGGTGCGGTTGATGTTGGGATCGTTGAGATGGTTCTTCACGACTTCGATCATCAGAAGCACGCCGGGCGACCAGGCGTTCAGGCTCTCGTCATAGGCCGTCTTCCAGGTCCAGGCTTCCCCTGAAACCGTGAAGACGATCAGAATGGCGATGACCCGCCCGTCCAGTTCAAGCGTATGCACGCGCACGCAGTCACGCTCGGCCAGATTGTTCACCGCCTCGCGGGCGAAGGCGGCACGAAACCGGTCGACGGCCATGGCGGTGCCGCGCTTGCCCTTCCAGCCGCTCGCCTCAAGGGTCAGGAAATGTTCGAACGCATGGCGGACTTCGTCGGGCGTGCGGGCGACGCGATAGGCAAGTTCACCCTTTTCCGCCAGCCTGCGCCACAAGCGATTATAGTCTCGCCTATGATGTGAGCCGATGGCGTGCCTGATATAGGCGTCGCCATCCAGATCGCTTTCGAGAAATGGACGCTCTTTCTGCTCAATGGCCACCAGCGGCAATTGCCGGCCTACTGCGACCGAACGGATCAGTCTTGCCGCCGGGCCGTCAGCCCGCATTTCCGGCAGGACAAGCACGTCGGGCATCTTGAGGTGCCTGCGTGCCAGAATGTCGAACAGGTCTTCCAACACGCCAACCGGGTCGTCCTGATCGATCAGCGGCGTGCCCTGCGGCCCGAACGGCGTCGACCAGGCACGGATGACGGGCGTTGAAAGCGGCAGGCCGGGACGCTCGATCGTGTAGGGCATGACGAAACGCAGGCGGCTGCGGATTTTGTTCTCGTCGCGCATGACCATGAAGCGTACTTCCCGATCTTCGAGGCGCGGCATGGCAGGCGCCAGAAACCGCGCATTGAAGAAGACGTTCGGTTCGACCGTGCGGTTGCTCAGGTGATCGAGTTCATCGCGCAGTTCAAAGCCTGCGGCCGCTCCATAGATCGCGAGCTTGCGCGGTATGTCGCGACTGTGCAGGCTCTCCTCAATCTTCTTGATGGCTTCATGCGCCACGCCGCTCTCGGATAGTTCCGAAACGATGTGGGCGGCATTTCCGCCTGCCGATTCTTCGAGCAAAGGTTTCGCGGCCATTACGAAGTTCCCTCCGAGGTCTTGGCACGGTCTCGTGGAATGAGAATGAACATGGTTATGTGCAGGGTGCGTGACACGGCGGTCGAGAGAAGCGCGGCCTCCATCAGCATGGCGATGGCGGTCGAGACGGCAGCTCCCGTCAGGCCGAACTGCGGTATCAGCACCAGGTTGAGAATGACATTGACGGCAAGTGTCGCGGCATAGAGGAGCGCGCAGATATTCTGCTTCCCCGACATATTGAGGAGGCTTTCCGCCGGACCCACGCTGGCGCGCGCGATCACCCCGATGATGAGGATGAACAGAAGCGGATAGCCGGCGGTAAAGGCGGGACCGAAAAGCCGCAGAAGCGGATAGCCCATTAGCAGGATGATGATGCCGAGAAACAGCGTCGGCCAGAATGTCCAGCGAACGGATGCTTCGGCAAAGCTTGCAAACGCGGCGCGGTCACCGCTGTGAAGCAGGTCGGAATAACGCTGGGCGACGCTGGCCTTGACGGCAAAATAAACGAAATGGGCGAGCGCCATGATCTTCGTCGTTGCAAAGTAGATCGCCACATGCTCGGGATCGAGTGCATGGCCGACCATCAGAACATCGACATTGATGAGGAGGAAGAAAAAACCCTCCACCAGAAAAATTGGCAGGGAGACTTTGATCCACTCGCCAAAATGCTGCTCATTCGCTGCGGCGGGGATATCGTTTTTCAACGAACGGTCAACCGTCAGCAATTGGCCGATGGTCGTTATCCAGGTCGCCGCGATCGACAAAGCCAGGGCGGTGGTCGCGGTGGAGGGCAGCCCGGCCTGGTGCGTGATGACCATGAACAGGAGAACCAGGATCGGACGGACGATATAGCTTGGCGTCAGCGCCATCATGACCCAGGTGCGCGAGCGCGCAATGCCGTCCATCATATTGCCGAGCGCAATCATCGGCAGACAGATGAAACCGAGGATGAATGGCACGAGATAATAGCTCGCAACATGGTCCTTGAGCAGAAGCAGCAGGATCGTCCCCATAAGCGCGATGAGTGTAGCGGCTGTGAAAGCAAAAACGCGTCCGGTGGCTATAATGCCCCGTACTAGGCCGAATGACTGGCGCTGCACATATTCCGGCACGAAACGGATGATGGTCGTATGCAGTCCGAAACAGGCCAGATCGCCCATGATGATCATGGCCAGCCAGACGAGAACGAAAACGCCGTATTCAAATTCGCCCATCCAGCGCGCCAGAATGACCTGAGACACAAGAGCAATGCCGGCGCTTGCCACGCGCACCGAAAAGGCGACGAGGGAAGAGCGCTGTGCGCTGGCCTGCGGTCCGCTATCCGCAAGCACGGCATCCAGCCGCTCCGTCACGGGACGAAGCCTGGCCGCGATCCTGCCGGGTAAGAACCGGCTCGCCGTTTCAGCTGCCGAAAACCGCACTATTTGCCAACCCTGTCTTTGCAGGTCTCTTCGGGCCTGCTTGTTATGCGCCGGACAAGCCGGCTTTTCACGCCTGTGCTTTGCTGCCTGCGACGCGCAGGGAAACCTTAGACAGGAGTTCTTTATAAAGAGAAAAAGAAAAAGTCTAATCTTCCGAAGGTCGGAAGACTTCAAGGAATGGTGAGTATTTTCTAAACGGTATCTATATTTGAATCATCTAAAATGAAACAAGCATAGAACTGCTCGTCAACCGTAGCGATATGCATTGCCGCTGAAACAATAAACCCCGGCAATTGGCTTGCCGGGGTTCATGAATTGGAGAAGGCGGGAAGCCTTGGCTCACATCACTCGAAAGCGCCGTGGCAGTGCTTGTATTTCTTGCCGGAGCCGCAAGGGCAGGCTTCGTTCCGGCTGACCTTGCCCCATGTGCGTGGATCGGCTGGATCGCGTTCGGCGGCAGGCACGTTGCGGTCGTCATGCTGGTGTTCCGCCCAGGCCGCTTCGTCGAAATCGTTTTCGCCGGTCGTGCCGTCGATATGACGGCCGGTCATCGGCGGCAATTCGGGCTCAGGCGGCGCTTCACGAACGATCTCGACGCGCATAAGCTGCGAGATGACTACTTCGCGCAGATTGGCAAGCATCGACTGGAACAGTTCGAACGCTTCGGTCTTGTATTCGTTCAGCGGATCGCGCTGGGCGTAACCGCGGAAACCGACAACCGAACGCAGATGGTCGAGATTGACCAGATGCTCACGCCAGAGATTGTCCAGCGACTGCATGATGACCGACTTCTCGACATAGGTCATGATCTGCGGGCCGAAGCGTTCGGCCTTTTCGGCAGCAGCCTTGTCGGCGGCTTCCTTGATGCGGTTCTCGAATTCTTCTTCCGCGATGCCTTCTTCCTTGGCCCAATCCTCCACCGGCAGGTCGAGATTGAGCTTGGAGATGATGTCTTCCTTGAGACCGGCAATATCCCACTTTTCCGCATAGGCGTCCTTGGGGATGCGCAGGGCGACCATGTCCTCGATGACCTCATGGCGCATTTCGCCGACGGTCTCGGTCAGGTCTTCCTCATCCATCATTTCCAGACGCTGTTCAAAGATCACCTTGCGCTGATCGTTCATTACGTCGTCGTATTTCAGAAGGTTCTTGCGGATTTCGAAGTTGCGCGCTTCGACCTTCTTCTGCGCCTTTTCAAGCGCCTTGTTGATCCAGGGATGGACGATGGCTTCGTCTTCCTTGAGGCCGAGCTTCTGCAACATGCTGTCCATGCGGTCGGAACCGAAGATGCGCATCAGGTCGTCCTGCAGCGACAGGAAGAACTTTGAGCGGCCCGGATCGCCCTGACGGCCCGAACGGCCGCGCAGCTGGTTGTCGATGCGGCGACTTTCGTGGCGCTCGGTAGCGAGAACATAAAGCCCGCCCGCGGCCAGGGCTTTTTCCTTCAATTGCGCGATGTCGGCCTTGATTGCAGCAATTTTCGCCTCGCGCTCGGGACCTTCCGGCACGTCGGAGAGTTCCTGACGGACGCGCATTTCCAGATTGCCACCGAGCTGAATATCGGTACCGCGACCGGCCATGTTGGTGGCGATGGTGATCGTTCCCGGCACACCGGCCTGCGCGATGATATAGGCTTCCTGCTCGTGATAGCGGGCGTTCAGGACCTGGAATTCCTTGATGCCTTCCTTGCGAAGGCGTTCTGCCAGCTGTTCCGACTTTTCGATCGAGGTCGTGCCGACGAGGATCGGCTGTCCCTTTTCGTGCGAGGCGCGGATATCGCGCACGATGGCGCGGTATTTTTCTTCGACGGTGCGATAGACTTCATCGTCTTCGTCGATACGCTGAACCGGCAGATTGGTCGGAATCTCGAGTACTTCGAGGCCGTAAATATTGCCGAATTCTTCCGCTTCCGTCGCAGCCGTGCCGGTCATGCCCGACAGCTTGTTGTACATGCGGAAGTAGTTCTGGAACGTGATCGATGCCAGAGTCTGGTTTTCCGGCTGGATGGTCACGTGTTCCTTGGCTTCCAGTGCCTGGTGCAGACCTTCCGAATAGCGGCGGCCCGGCATCATGCGGCCGGTAAATTCATCGATGATGACGATCTCGTCATTGCGGACGATGTAGTCCTTATCACGCTGGAACAGCTTGTGGGCGCGCAGCGCATTGTTCAGATGGTGAACGACCGCGACATTCTCGATGTCGTAGAGGCTTTCACCCTTGAGGTGGCCCGCAGCTTCCAGAAGCTGTTCAACCTTCTCTGTACCGACTTCGGTGAAGATGGCGGTCTTCTGCTTCTCGTCGATTTCAAAATCGTCCGGCTCAAGGGCTGGAATGAAGGTGTCGATGAGATTGTAGAAATCCGAACGGTCTTCCAGCGGGCCGGAAATGATGAGCGGCGTGCGCGCCTCGTCGATGAGGATCGAGTCCACTTCGTCGACGATGGCGTAATTGTGCGGGCGCTGCACCATCTGGGCGCGCTCATACTTCATGTTGTCACGCAGATAGTCGAAGCCCAACTCGTTATTGGTGCCATAGGTGATGTCGCAGGCATAGGCCGCGCGGCGCTCATCGTCGTCGAGTCCGTGCTTGATGACGCCGACGGTCAGGCCGAGGAAGTTATAGAGCCTGCCCATGGTTTCAGCGTCGCGGCTGGCGAGGTAGTCGTTGACCGTCACCACATGCACGCCCTTGCCCTCAAGCGCGTTGAGGTAGACCGGCAGCGTTGCCATCAGGGTCTTGCCTTCACCGGTACGCATTTCGGCGATGCCGCGCTCGTGCAGAACCATGCCGCCGATCAGCTGCACGTCGAACGGGCGCATGCCGAGCACACGCTTTGCGGCCTCACGCGCGGTCGCAAAAGCGTCGGGCAAAATGGAGTCGAGCGTTTTGCCACCAGCCAGCGCCGCGCGAAATTCCGCGGTCTTGGCCTGCAGCTGCTCATCGGTAAGATTTTCGTAATTCTTCTCGATAGCAGTAATTTGATTGGCCCGCTGGCGCAGGATTTTCACGCGGCGGTCGTTGGATGAACCGAATATCTTGCGGGCGAGGCCGCCAAAGCTGACCATCACTGGTCCTTTCCTGTCCGTTCAGCCGGAAGCGCTTCCGGCAATGTCGAATGCTTTATTCACGCGTATTGAAACAATTGCAAGAAAACTGCGCTGCGAAAGCTGCCAGATACGGCGCATTTCCGGCGCAATTCCCCCGCCCCTTACTGGACGTAAAGCCGAAGGACAGATAAGAGGGGCTTCGGGCGATGTCAACGTTGCTCTAAAGGCTGGAAAACCTTTCCTTTGTCGTAATATTGGAGGTGTCCGGGCCAAATTCCGCCGCATTCATCGGGCCCGTAAGCGGTCACGAAGGAGAGAATTCCATATGAAAGCCATTCTGAAAGCCCCTTATCGCAAGGCTCTCGCTGTCGTCGGCATGTCTCTGGCGGCCTCGGTGGCGCTGGCAAGCTACTCTGGCGCAGCATTCGCACAGGATGCCGCCCAGGGTACGGAAAAGCCTGCTGCCGCTCCCGCGGAAAAAGAAGATCCGACCAAGGTTCTGGCGACCGTCAACGGCAAGGACATCACTGTCGGTGAAGTCGACCAGGCTGCAGGCGATCTCGATCCGCAGTTCTCGCGCCTTCCTGCCGAGCAGCGCCGTCTGGCCGCGCTCGCTGCCCTGATCGATATCAAGGCAATGGCTGGCGAAGCGGAAAAGGAAAAGCTCGATCAGTCGAAGGAATTCAAGGATCGCATGGAATTCCTGCGTGAGCGCGCTCTCCATAACGAATATTTCAAGGACGCTGTTGTCGACAAGATCAGCGATGACGATGTGCGTGCGCGCTACGACAAGGAAATCGCCGCCATGCCGCCGCAGGTGGAAGTGCGCGCGCGTCACATCCTCGTGAAGACCAAGGAAGAAGCCGAAGCCATCATCAAGAAGCTTGCAGGCGGCGCCAAGTTCGAGGACCTCGCCAAGGAAAGCTCGACCGACGGCACGGCTTCCAATGGCGGCGACCTCGGTTACTTCACCGAAGGCCAGATGGTACCGGAATTTGAAAAGGCCGCCTTTGCGCTGAAGCCGGGCGAATACACCAAGGAGCCGGTCCAGTCCCAGTTCGGCTTCCACGTCATCCAGCTCGAAGATCGTCGCACCAAGCAGCCTCCGGCATTCGATCAGGTCAAGGACCAGATCCGTTCGATCATCATGCGCGAGCGTTATGTCGAAACCGTCAAGAAGCTGCGTGACGGCATGAAGATCGACTACAAGGACCCGGCTGTCGAGAAAGCCATGAAGGACGCTGCCGCTGCCCAGGAAGGCGCGGACAAGGACGACGCGCCGGAAGAAGCTGCTCCACAGCAGTAAATCCCGCTTCAAGCATCGACGCCCCGGCTTGCCGGGGCGTTTTTTATTTCGATCCTGCGTTTCCCGCTTGATTTTAGATCGCAAACCTTTCCAATGCGCGCGTCAGGCTTTTGAATCCGAAAACACGTAATAGCCATTTGATGGTATTGCGATTTCCGGGTCTTCTACGAAACCGCATCCCATTGAGGCACATATGTCCGCGTCAGTTTCTCCGCTCGCACCAAAACACTATCCTACAATGCCGGTTGTCCATGGCGTGCGCATCGCCACCGCTGCTGCCGGGATCAAGTATAAGGGCCGAACGGATGTGATGCTGATGGTCTTCGACCGACCGGCGGAAGCCGCTGGCGTATTTACCCGTTCGCTCTGTCCGTCGGCGCCTGTCGATTTTTGCCGCCGCAACCTCGTGCACGGAAAGGCCCGTGCGGTTGTCGTCAACTCCGGCAATGCCAATGCCTTTACCGGTATCAAGGGTCGCGCGGCGACGGAAGCAACCGCCGAAGCCGCCGCCAAGGCTGTCGGCTGCGCCACGACGGATGTCTTTCTCGCCTCGACCGGCGTGATCGGCGAACCGCTCGATGCCGGCAAGTTCGCCCATCTGCTTGGCGACATGAACAGGGACGCGGTCGAGGATTTCTGGACGGAAGCCGCCAAGGCGATCATGACCACCGATACCTATCCGAAAGTTGCCACCGAAACGGTGCTGCTCGGTCAGGTGCCGGTCACGATCAACGGTATCGCCAAGGGCGCAGGCATGATCGCGCCGGATATGGCGACGATGCTTTCCTTTGTCGTCACCGATGCGCCGATCAAGGCGCATGTGCTGCAAAGCCTTCTGTCGAAGGGCGTTGGGTCCACCTTCAATGCGGTGACGGTGGATAGCGACACATCCACGTCGGACACCTCGATGCTGTTCGCCACCGGCACGGCGGCGGAACGCGGTGCGCCGGAGATTACCGACCCCGCCGACAAGCGGCTGGGTGAATTCAAGAAGGCGCTGGGCCGTCTCCTGAAATCGCTGGCGCTGCTGGTCGTGCGCGACGGTGAGGGCGCCCGCAAGATGGTGGAAGTGGAAGTGACAGGCGCAAAGTCTGCGGCTTCCGCCAAGAAGATCGCACTTTCCATCGCCAATTCGCCGCTGGTCAAGACGGCTGTCGCCGGCGAAGACGCCAATTGGGGCCGCGTGGTCATGGCCGTCGGCAAGGCTGGCGAACCGGCTGACCGCGACCGGCTTGCCATCTGGTTCGGCGATATTCGCGTTGCGCATCAGGGCGAGCGCGATCCGGCCTATTCGGAAGCTGCGACGTCCGCCTATATGCAGGGCGAGGATATTCGCATTCGCATCGATCTGGGGATGGGCAAGGGCAAGGCAACCGTCTGGACCTGCGACCTCACCAAGGAATATGTTGCCATCAACGGCGATTACAGAAGTTGATCGAAGTGATGGAAAAACCCGGCACCCCAAGCCTTGCTATCGTACGCCAGCTTGAAGCCGTCGGCTTCCGTGCCTGGCCTGCCACGTCTGTCCACTATGACGGCACATGGGCGATACGCATGACGGCAGCGCATCCCTCGCGGCGTCTCAACTCGATCAATCCGCTCGACCCCGGCGACACGCGCGACATTCCCACACGCGTTGAACTGGCCGCGCAGCGTTTCCGCGCCTATGGCCGTATTCCCTGCTTCCGGCTTTCCCCGCTCGCGCCGCGCGAGCTGGAGGATTATCTCGAGGGGCTCGGCTGGAAGCGCCGGGACGAAACCATCGTGATGACCGCCAACCTCGAGGAACTCGATCTGTCGGGCGCGATTGACCAGATACCCCTGAAGGATGTCGGCCGTTTCGTGGACGCTTCGCTGTCCATCCATGAAAGGCCGGACGACATGCGCCCCGGCTTCTCCGAGCTTCTCAACAATGTTCGTCCGAACAAGGGCATGTTCGTGCTGGAGGAAGGTGGCCGCGCCGTCTCCAACCTGCTTTGCGTGCAGGACGGCGTGATGGCGGGCCTGTTCGATGTCGGAACGTTGCGTGATGCAAGGCGCAAGGGCCACGGGCATGCGATTGTCGGTTCGGCGCTCAAATGGGCGGCAAAGCTTGGCGCAAAGACCGCATGGCTGCAAATCGAGGCGGACAATGTGGCCGGGCTTGCACTTTACGAAAGCTTCGGCTTTCAGGAAGCCTATCGCTATGCCTATCGGGAGAGCAACGAGAAATGACCGAGGTGAAGGGACGCCGCATTCTTCTGGTGGCGGCTTGCGCGCTGGTGGATTCGGATGGCCGGGTTCTGCTGACGCAACGCCCGGAAGGCAAGCAGCTTGCCGGGCTGTGGGAGTTTCCCGGCGGCAAGGTAGAGCCGGGCGAGACGCCCGAAGAAACGTTGATCCGCGAATTGCAGGAAGAAATCGGCATCACCACGAAAGTGGCCTGCCTTGCGCCGCTGACATTCGCCAGCCACACCTATGATGACTTCCACCTGCTCATGCCGCTCTATGTCTGCCGCCGTTATGAAGGCATTGCGCGGGGGCTCGAGGGGCAGGCGCTGAAATGGGTTCGCCCGAAGGATATGCGCGACTATCCGATGCCGCCGGCCGATGAACCGCTGATCCCTTTCCTGCTTGATCTGCTCTAAGCCAACTGCCTGCGCCAGCTGTGGAAAAAGGTTGGCAATATCTTACGATTCCGCTGGCCGGTTAATCTATGATTCACTCCGTTGAGGCATTCTCGTTTACGAGCTGCCCCGGAGTCTTGAAGCATGAGTTTCGACAACAATTATTTTAGCGCCGATCACAACGAATATACGGCCAAGCCGCTGACCAAGGCTGGTCGTGGAATCCTGCGCGTTGTGCTGCTGTTCGGCTCTGCCGTTGTCGCCCTGGCGTTGATCATCGTGCCGATCCTCAACGATCAGGCAAACAAGATCGCGGCTCAATCGGTGTTGCCTGCCGGGATTGACCGCACCATGACCGGTTCGATCAAGCGTGACGCCAGCGCCCAGCCCCACGCACCAGGCCAGACCTATACGGTGCGCAAGAGCGTGCTTCAGCCAAGCCCCGACTCCGTCTGCATCATCGAGGCCGATGGCAGTCACCGCGGCGATTGCTGATCAGTTTTCTTCTGCCTTTTTGAGCGCTTCTGCCAGCGATGCCTTTGCGGAGCCCGGCTTCAACGGCTTCTGCTGCGATTCATGCGGCGCCCAGCCCGACAGCCAGATGACGGAGAAAGTGGCGCGAATGCGCCCGTCCGGGTCGGAGAACCGTTCGGCATAGATTTCGGCGGCGCGCAGAAACAAGCGTTTCGATACCGGCTTTCTGGAACGGTCGCGCAGGATGTTCTGCATGCCCATGGCGCGCAGGTCGGCCATCAGGTTGAACAGCGAATCATAGCGCACGGTGATGTTGTCGACATCCGTTACGGGCAGAGCGAAGCCTGCGCGTTGCAGAAGGCCGCCCACATCGCGTACGTCCGGGAACGGAAAAATGCGCGGTGAAGCACCGCCAGTGAGTTCGATTTCGGCCTGAAGAAGACTTTCGCGGAGTTCTCCAAGCGTTCCGCTGCCACACAAAGCAGCCAGAAAAAGCCCATCCGGTTTCAGCGCTCGGGCAACCTGCACCATGGCGCCCGGCGTATCGTTTGTCGCGTGCAGGGCCATCAGCGAGACGACAAGATCGGCGCTGGCGGGTTTCAGCGGAAGTATTTCCTCATCACCGACAATAGCCGGGAATGGGCCTTGCAAAAAATCCCTGTCGCGTTCGATGCGGACAATCAGGTCGGCCTTGCCGGACCGGGCAATGGCCGCCGCCGCCGCGCCGGTATGGCCAGCGAGATCGACGGCTAAGGGAAAACGGCGCTCTACAGCGTCGAGGCGGTCGGCGAGATCGTCGGCGATGCGCTGCAACAGGAAATCCGCGCCGGGTTCGGCGCGAGCAAAGGCGCGGCGGCGAAACGAGAGCAGGAGATCGCGATCGAAGATCGCGTTATCATCGGTCGGCGCAGGCATGGATTCCGTCTTCTCTTTCGAGCAAGGTTCAGTACAATCGTTGCGGGGATAGATGCATTCGAACGGGGGCGAATGCAATGGCGGATGACGACAGAACGCATCAAACCTTTTTGCGCAGCGTTGGCCAAGGGCTTCGGCAGCTTGTCGGCAGGGCTGTCCGATCATCGGCGGATACGCTGTTCCCGCCGACATGCATCGGCTGCCGGATGCATGTGTCCGAACCGGGGACATTGTGTCCGAAATGCTGGCCGGAACTGCGCTTTATCGAAAGGCCCTATTGTCCCGTCCTCGGCATACCTTTCAGCCACGATTTCGGCGAGAATTTCATGAGTGCGGAGGCGATTGCCGACCCGCCGCCTTTCCGGCGGCTCCGCTCCGCGGTTCTGCATCGGGGGGCGGCACAGCGCATGGCGGTCTCGCTGAAGTTTCATGACCGGACTGATCTGGCCCCTTGGATGGCGCGCTGGATGCAGCGCGCGGGCCGCGAAATGCTGGACGAATGTGATGTGATCCTGCCGGTGCCCCTGCATCGCTGGCGGTTCTGGCAGCGGCGGTTCAACCAGTCGGCGGAACTTGCCCGTGCCCTGGCGAAACTGGAGATGAAACCCTTCGCGCCGCAAGGCATCAAGCGGGTACGCAGGACGGAACAGCAGATCGGCCTCGGCATCAAGGAACGAAAGCGCAATGTGGACGGCGCGTTTCGCGTGCCGCAGGAACATGAGATTCATGTTCGCGGGCGCCGGGTCCTGCTGATCGATGACGTCTACACCACTGGCGCGACGGTCAAGGCGGTGACGCGTGCCTTGCTGCGTGGCGGCGCAAGAAGCGTTGACGTGCTGACGTTCAGCCGCGTTCTGCCGGATTAGGGCTCACCCTCAACACTAGCTCGTGAAAAGCTTCGGGGCTTCCAGTGGGCACCTTTGCCGCTTATATAGTGGGCAAAGAATGGAGTTTTTCATGGTTGACGTTACCATCTACACGCGCCCCGGTTGCCCATATTGCACCATGGCCAAGGAATTGCTGACTCGCAAGGGCGTGGAATTCAATGAAATCAATGCGGGAGCGACGCCGGAATTGCGCGCGGAAATGCAGGCGCGTTCCGGGCGCAATACGTTCCCCCAGATTTTCGTCGGTTCGGTTCACGTCGGCGGCTGCGACGATCTTCACGCGCTCGAAGATCAGGGAAAACTCGACGGCCTGCTCGAGACTGGCCAATTGAACTGAGGTTATTGGGAGAAACCGATGAGCACGTTCCGCGCTGCCGCAATACAGATGCGTTCGGGTACCGACGTCGTCCGCAACGTCGAGACCCTGGAGAAATTCGTCGCTGAGGCGGCGTCGAAGGGCGCGGCTTATGTGCAGTCGCCGGAGATGACCGGCGCGATGATGCGCGATCGGGTCGCCTTCAAGGCCAGCCTGCGTGACGAAGCCAATGATCTGGTTTTCAAGGCTGCTTCTGCATTGGCGGCGAAGCACGGCATCTTCCTGCATATCGGTTCAACCGCCATCGATGCGGGTGACGGCAAGATCGCCAATCGCGCCGGAATTTTCACGCCTTCTGGCGAGAAACTCGCGACCTATGACAAGATCCATATGTTCGACGTCGATCTGGATAATGGTGAAAGCTGGCGCGAATCAGCGACCTACGAGCCGGGCAGGGAAACCATTATTGCCGAACTGCCTTTTGCCAATCTCGGCGTGGCGATCTGCTACGATATCCGCTTTCCGCAATTGTTCCGCGCGCAGGCGCTTGCCGGTGCCAATGTGATTACCGGCCCGGCGGCCTTTACGAAGCAGACCGGTGAGGCGCACTGGCACGTTTTGCAGCGTGCGCGCGCCATCGAGAATGGTGCATTCCTGATCTCGGCCGCGCAAGGTGGCCTGCATGAGGACGGGCGCGAAACCTATGGCCATTCGATCATCGTCTCGCCATGGGGCAAGGTTCTCGCCGAAGCCGATCACGATGAGCCGGGTGTCATCCTGGCCGACATCGACGTGGCGGAAAGCGCAGCCGCACGCGCCAAGATCCCGAACCTGAAGAATGCGCGGGAGTTCGATATACGAACTTGCTCCGCCCAACAGAAAGAGGACGCATAAATTCCATGATCCGCTTTTCGCTTCATTGCGATCAGGGCCATGAATTCGAGGGCTGGTTTCGCGACAATGCCGATTTCGACCGCCAGTCGGGAATGAAGCTGGTCGCGTGCCCGGTATGCAATTCGCAAGCGGTCCAGAAATCGCTGATGGCGCCGGCCGTTTCGACAAGCCGTGGCAAGGAGAAGATTGCCATGGCGCTGGGCGACACGCAGAAACAGATACTGGATGAGATGCGGGAATTGAGTCGCAAGGTTCGCGAGAACGCGGATTATGTCGGCGACAAATTCGCCGAGGAAGCCCGGAAGATCCATTTCGGCGAAGCCGAAACACGTGGCATCTACGGTGAAGCCTCGCGCGAAGATGTGCATTCCTTGCTCGAAGACGGTGTCGACGTTCTGCCGCTGCCGGTATTTCCAGAAGACAAGAACTGATTGCCGCGCAGGAGACAGGGCGCATGAAACTGACGGATTCAGCGCCTTTTCTGCTGATCTCAACCGGCACCTTGCTGGGGCTCATCCTGCCGCTCGGCAAGATTGCCGCGCAGGCGGGTATTCCGCCTGCCATCTGGACCTTTCTGTTTTCGGCGAGTGCCGGGATCATTCTTTTCGCGGTTCTTCGCCTGCAAGGTAAGAAGATCGGCTTTTCGGGCGGGCGGCTGCGTTATTATATCTGCACCGCCTTCGTCTCCTATGCCGTGCCCAATCTCCTCATTCTTTCCGCCATTTCGCGCCTTGGCGCCGGTTTTACCGGCATCATGTACACGCTGTCGCCGGTGATCACGCTCGTCCTATCGATGGGTTTCGGGCTGCGGCGTCCCAATGCGCTCGGGATCGGCGGTATAGGCCTGGGCTTTGTCGGCGCGGTGATGGTGGCGATGACGCGCGGCGAAGTGGGCAAGCCAGCCGATCCGCTGTGGATAGCCGCGGCATTGCTCATTCCGGTCTTTCTGGCCATCGGCAATGTCTACCGCACGCTCGACTGGCCAAAGAGCTCCGATCCGACCGAGCTTGCCGCCGGAAGCCATCTGGCGTCTGCGCTGATGCTGTTTGCCGGAATATTCTTGCTCACCGGCCAGTTTCCGATTGAAACGCTGGCGCTTGCGCCATGGGCTGCCCTTGTCCAGTCGATTGCATCGGCGGGCATGTTCGCCCTGTTCTTCCGCCTGCAGGCGGTCGGCGGGCCAGTCTATCTCAGCCAGATCGGCTATGTCGCGGCGGCGTTGGGGCTTATTTCGGGAACACTGTTCCTCGGCGAACATTATCCGCCGCTGACCTGGATCGGTGCGCTGGTCATTTGCGCTGGCGTTGCAATGACAACGCGCGCGCAAAAAGGCTGAGAAGATCAGGCGGGCCGTTCGGCAAGCACCATATAGTTCACGTCGGTATCGCGGGAGCGGTTCCAGCTGTCAGCAAGCGGATTATAGGTTACGCCAAGCTTATCGATGAGCCGCAGGCCGCCTTTTGCCAGTGCGGATTCCAGCTCTTCCGGGCGCACCAGTTTCTCATATTGATGCGTGCCGCGCGGCAGCCAGCGCAGGACATATTCCGCGCCGATGATGGCAAGGCCGTAAGCTTTCAGCGTGCGGTTGATGGTGGCGACGAACATCAATCCGCCGGGCTTCACCATTTCGCTTGTCGCCGACATGAACAGGTCGACATCGGAGACGTGCTCGACCACTTCCATATTCAGCACCACATCAAATTTTTCACCGGCTTCCGCCAGCGCCTCTGCGGTCGTGGCCCGGTAGTCCACCTCGACGCCACTTTGTGCTGCGTGAATTTTCGCCACCTCGATGTTCGTCGTGGAAGCGTCCGCTCCGATCACGGTTGCGCCAAGACGCGCCATCGGCTCGCAGAGCAGCCCGCCGCCGCAACCGATGTCGAGGAGGCGCAGGCCTTCCAGGGGACGCTGCGCATTGGGGTCGCGGTTGAACCTGGCGCAGATTTTTTCCTTGATATAGGCAAGCCGCGTCGGATTGAACTTGTGCAAGGGGCGGAACTTGCCCTGCGGGTTCCACCATTCCGCAGCGATGCGTGAAAAATGCTCGATTTCCGAAGCGTCGATGGTGGTGCGGGCGGTCTCGGTCATTTCATTCTCCAGCGGCGGAAGCGTGCAGGTCTGCTTTCAAGGTAGTACTCCAAAGTCGAGGAACAAATCAAATTCGCTCTCAGGAGCCCCGATGCGAATCGCGGCCTTGCGGAAGCGCGACATATTAGCTATGTGACCCCGGGTTTGCCTGTCGCAACAATATAAGGTTTGGGCAGGTGAGAGTGTAATTTTTCTAAAGAGCGGGACGTATCCTTAAATGGCGCGCATCGTGATGAAATTCGGCGGCACTTCGGTGGCCGATCTGGAACGCATCTATAATGTGGCGCGCCACGTCAAACGCGAGGTCGAAGCGGGCAATCAGGTTGCCGTCGTCGTTTCGGCCATGTCCGGCAAGACCAACGAGCTGGTCGGCTGGGTGCAGAACATGCCGAAGGTCTGCGGCGCAAGCTCGCCTTTCTACGATGCGCGCGAATACGACACCATCGTCGCTTCCGGCGAGCAGGTGACGAGCGGACTTCTGGCGATTGCGCTCCAGTCCATCGGCGTCGATGCGCGTTCGTGGCAGGGCTGGCAGATTCCGATCAAGACCGACAACGCCCATGGCGCGGCGCGTATTCAGGAAATCGACGGTTCGGAAATCATCCGCCGCATGGAAATGGGGCAGGTTGCAGTGGTCGCCGGTTTCCAGGGCCTGGGTCCGGACAACCGCGTGGCAACGCTTGGACGCGGCGGTTCGGATACCTCCGCCGTCGCCATTGCGGCCGGCGTGAAGGCTGATCGCTGCGATATCTATACGGATGTGGACGGCGTCTACACCACCGATCCGCGCCTGGAGCCGAAGGCGAAGCGCCTTTCGAAGATTTCCTTCGAGGAAATGCTGGAAATGGCGTCGCTCGGCGCCAAGGTTCTGCAGGTGCGTTCCGTCGAACTCGCCATGGTGCACAAGGTGCGCACTTTCGTGCGCTCGAGCTTTACGGACCCAGATGCGCCGGGCATGGGTGATCCGATCAACCCGCCCGGAACCCTTATTTGCGACGAGGATGAAATCGTGGAACAGCAGGTCGTCACAGGTATCGCCTTTGCGAAGGATGAAGCTCAGATCTCGCTGCGGCGCGTGGCCGATCGGCCGGGCGTATCGGCGGCAATTTTCGGACCGCTCGCCGAAGAGCACATCAATGTCGACATGATCGTGCAGAACGTGTCGGAAGACGGCTCCAAGACCGACATGACCTTCACCATTCCGACCGGCGACATCGACAAGGCGCTGAAGGTGCTGGACAAGGTCAAGGGCGAGATCGGCTTCGACAATATCCAGTCGGAAACCGGCCTTGCCAAGATTTCCGTCATCGGCATCGGCATGCGCAGCCATGCGGGCGTTGCCGCGACCGCCTTCAAGGCGCTGGCCGAAAAGGGCATCAATATCCGCGCCATCACGACGTCCGAAATCAAGATTTCGATCCTGATCGACGGTCCTTATGCAGAGCTTGCCGTGCGCACGCTGCATGCGGTCTACGGTCTCGATAAATAATCAACAGGATTAGCATCTGCTTTGGAGCTTTGCCGCGTAACCGAAAGGGTGCGCGGCATCGCAACATTTTGCGAGGCGCGACTATTTGTTCTGGACGCGGGTGTCAAAAATGCTCACAAAGGGATTGGCGTAACGCATCGCGGGCGGGTATTGGGAAATCGGCTGGCGAAGGCGCGCCAGCAACCTGAAAGGAGCCCCCGACGATCATGCGTGAGCTGACAACCGGTCCCCGCGTACTGCTCAAGCGGTTGCGCGAATTGATGGCGGAGCCGCTGGAACCGCAGGCGCGCCTTGACCGGATCGTCCGTGAAATCGCGCAGAACATGGTCGCGGAAGTCTGCTCCTTCTATATATTGCGCGCCGATGGCGTTCTCGAACTCTACGCGACCGAAGGTCTTAATCCGCAGGCTGTTCACCTGGCCCAGCTTCGTCTCGGCCAGGGTCTGGTCGGCACGATTGCTGCAAGCGCCCGTCCGCTCAACCTGACCGATGCGCAGAGCCATCCAGCCTTCGCCTATCTCCCGGAAACAGGGGAAGAGGCCTATAATTCCTTCCTTGGCGTTCCCGTCCTTCGCGCTGGCCGCACTTTGGGCGTTCTTGTCGTCCAGAACAAGACCAAGCGGGCTTATCGCGAAGACGAGGTCGAAGCACTTGAAACCACCGCCATGGTCCTTGCCGAAATCATCGCGACCGGCGACGGTCTGCGCCTTGCCCGTCCGGGCATAGAGCTTGATCTCGGTCGTCCGATGAGCGTGACGGGACATGCTTTCAACGACGGTATCGGCCTTGGCCATGTGGTGCTGCACGAGCCGCGTATCGTCGTCACCAATCTTTTCAACGAGGACAGCCAGGCGGAGCTGAACCGGCTGGACGAAGCGCTTGGCTCCTTGCGCATATCCATCGATGACATGCTCTCGCGCCGTGACGTGGCGGTGGAAGGCGAGCATCGCGAAGTGCTGGAAGCCTATCGCATGTTTGCCCATGACCGCGGCTGGGTGCGGCGGCTGGAAGAAGCCATCCATAACGGCCTGACCGCCGAGGCGGCGGTCGAAAAGGTGCAGAGCGACACACGCGCGCGCATGGTGCATCTGACCGATCCCTATATGCGCGAGCGCCTGTCGGATTTCGACGATCTTGCAAACCGTCTGCTGCGCCAGCTCATGGGGCATGACATCAAGACCATCGCCGAATCACTGGTCAAGGATGCGATTATCGTCGCCCGGTCGATGGGGGCTGCCGAGCTTCTGGATTATCCGCGCGAGCGCTTGCGCGGCGTCGTTCTGGAAGATGGCGCGGCCACGAGCCATGTCGTGATCGTCGCCCGCGCCATGGGCATTCCCGTGGTCGGCCAGGCCAAGGGCATCGTCTCCATGGCGGAAAACAACGATGCGGCCATTGTCGACGGCGACGAAGGCATTATGCATCTGCGCCCGCAGGCCGATCTGGAAACGGCTTATGCCGAAAAGGTTCGCTTCCGGGCACGGCGTCAGGCCCATTATCGCGAATTGCGGGACAAGCCATCCGTCACCAGGGATGGTGTCGATATCTCGCTTCTGATGAATGCGGGGCTGCTGGTCGATCTGCCGCAGCTTTCGGCGTCCGGCGCGGCGGGTATCGGCCTGTTCCGAACCGAGCTTCAGTTCATGGTGGCTTCCACCTTCCCCCGAGCCGAACAGCAGGAACGTCTCTATCGCTCCGTCATCGAGGCGGCGGGCGACAAGCCGGTGACTTTCCGGACGCTGGATATAGGCGGAGACAAGGTTCTTCCCTATTTCAGCTCGACCGTGCAGGAAGAAAATCCGGCGCTCGGCTGGCGCGCCATCCGCCTGACGCTCGATCGTCCGGGCCTGCTGCGTACCCAGATAAGGGCGCTTTTGAAGGCGGCGGGCGGGCGCGAGCTGAAAATCCTGCTGCCGATGATCACGGAAGTGAGCGAGGTGAAGGCCGCACGCGAGATTATCGATCGTGAAGTCCGCCACCTGTCGCGTTTTGCCCACCAGTTGCCGATGTGCCTGAAGCTCGGGGCGATGGTCGAGGTGCCGTCGCTGCTCTGGCAACTCGAGGAACTGGTGTCGCTCGTTGATTTCATTTCCGTCGGCTCGAACGACCTGTTCCAGTTCCTGATGGCGACGGATCGCGGCAACTCGCTGATGTCTGGTCGCTTCGACCAGCTTTCGCCAGCATTCCTGCGCGCGCTGCGACACATTGTGGAGACCGGCAACCGGCATGGCAAGCCGGTTACCCTGTGCGGTGAAATGGCCAGCAGGCCGCTTCCCGCCATGGCGCTGGTGGGTATCGGGTTCCGGTCGATTTCGATGTCGGCCGCAGCCATTGGTCCGGTCAAGGCCATGCTTGGCGCGCTGGACGCGGGCAAGCTCACCGCCTTGCTCAAGGAAGAGCTGGACAAGCCCAACAGCGCGCATTCGCTGCGCGAACTGCTGATGAGATTTGCCGAAGACAACGATATTCCGTTATAGCGAAGCAGATTGACCTGACTGGACGGCCGCAGTGCAGGATTGCGCGGTGTCTTGTTTCGTATTTTTGCAAGCGTTGATAATTTCTAGGACATGATATGATCGCATTGCCGCAGGATCGGATGGACCAGCTCTTGAAGCGGTTCTCCATGATCGAAAGCCAGATGGCCAATAATCCGGATTCGGAAACCTATGTGAAGCTCGCATCGGAATATTCCGAACTGCAGGAAGTGGTGGGCAAGATACGCGAACTGACCGACGCACGCAGGGAAGCGGTCGATCTGGCGGCGATGCGTGACGATGCGGCCACGGACGCAGAGATGCGGGCGCTGGCGCTGGAAGAACTGCCGGAAGTCGAAAAGCGCATCGGCACGCTGGAACAGGAAGTGCAGATTCTCCTTCTGCCCAAAGACGCAGCCGACGAGAAGAACGCCATCCTGGAAATTCGTGCCGGTACCGGCGGTCTTGAAGCCGCGCTCTTCGCTGGCGACCTGTTCCGCATGTATGAGCGTTATGCCGCCGAAAAAGGCTGGCGGGTCGAACTGGTCTCGGCCAGCGAAGGCGATGCCGGCGGCTACAAGGAAATCATCGCCACCGTTTCGGGCAAAGGCGTGTTCTCCAAGCTCAAGTTCGAATCAGGCGTGCACCGCGTGCAGCGCGTGCCTGAAACGGAAGCTGGCGGGCGCATCCATACATCGGCTGCGACAGTCGCGGTTCTGCCGGAGGCCGAGGACATCGATATCGAGATACGCAACGAAGATATCCGCATCGATACGATGCGGGCTTCGGGTGCTGGCGGGCAGCACGTCAACACGACCGACTCGGCTGTGCGCATTACGCATATCCCGACCGGCATCATGGTCGTGCAGGCTGAAAAATCCCAGCATCAGAACCGCGCCCGCGCCATGCAGATCCTGCGTGCCCGCCTCTATGACATGGAGCGCCAGAAGGCCGAAACCGAGCGTTCGGAATCGCGCCGCAGCCAGGTCGGCTCGGGCGACCGGTCCGAGCGTATCCGCACCTATAATTTCCCGCAGGGCCGTGTCACCGATCACCGCATCAACCTGACGCTCTACAAGCTCGACCGGGTGATGGAAGGCGATCTGGACGAACTGGTCGATGCGCTGATTTCCGATCACCAGACCGCACTTCTTACCGAACTGGGTCAGTAAGGTGGGTGAGACGCGCCTCGACCGGCTGATGGCCGATGCACGGGCGAGGCTCCGTGCGGCAGGACTGGATACACCAGACCTCGACGCGGGGCTTCTGGTCGAATGGGCGACGGGCAGGACGCGGCTCGACCTGATATCCGCGCCGGAGCAACTGGTGGATGGCGCTGCCATCGAGACGCTTTCCGATGCACTGGAGCGACGCGCTAAAGGCGAACCGGTTCACCGGATCATGGGGGTTCGCGAATTTTTCGGCCTGCCTTTCCGGCTGTCCGCCGAAACGCTGGAACCCCGACCCGATACGGAAGCGCTGGTGGAACTGGTCATTCCGGCACTGGACGTGCTCGCGCAGCAGGAGAACACGCTTGAACTTCTCGACATGGGGACGGGAACGGGCGCGATCATCATCTCGCTTCTGCATCGCTTCGAGAGTGCGCATGGCGTCGGCCTCGATATGGCGGAAGGGGCGCTGGTAATGGCGCGAATCAATGCCATCGCCAATGGGGTAGGCGACCGTTTCGCCGCGCTCAAAAGCGACTGGTTCCAGCATGTGAGCGGGCGGTTTCATCTTATCGTCTCAAATCCGCCCTATATTCCGCATGAAGACATTGCGGGGCTGTCGCGCGAAGTACGCGAACATGATCCGCTTGCGGCGCTTGATGGCGGCGCGGACGGACTGAATTTTTACCGGGCCCTTGCACAGAAGGCCGCAGATCACCTATATAGGAAAGGAATGGTTGCCGTAGAGATCGGCGCCGGACAATTCCAGGATGTAGAAGCGCTGTTCGAAAGCGCAGGTTTTTCACTCGCAGGACATGCAAGTGATCTTGGCGGCCACAGAAGGGCCATGCTTTTCGCGCTCAGATCGAATACGTAATTTTGATGCGGCGAACCGCTAAAAAACACTTGGAATTTGCGGCGAAGCCGTTTAGTTTCCGGCCACCGTATACAGCCAGAATGGTTTTGCCCGCTGATGGGCGGTGGCGGAAATGCTCCATGACGATTTTTGGTCATGCTCCCTGGAGGGTTCTTTGGGGATGGCTTGTGCGGAAGTACACGACTTTCAAGCATAATCTCGAAGAGCAGAGCTTTTCGGAATGGTTATGCATTAATGCAACCGCGGAGTTTCGGTGACCTTCAAATGGTGCACCTAACTCAGGAGCAGTCGATTTGTGGGAAGTTTTTAGGGCGTACTTCCTCCATGGCTCGATAGCGTGAAACCGGCAGCTTTTTTGGCTGTGGAGTTTCTACGCCCTTTAATCTGAAAAGAGATGAATATGAGGCCAGCACAGCAGAACAGGCGCATGCGCGGACGGGGGAATAACAATAACAACAACAACCGCAAGGGCCCCAATCCTCTGTCGCGCAACTATGAAAGCAACGGCCCGGATGTGAAGATCCGCGGCAATGCGCAACATATTGCAGAAAAATACTCGGCGCTTGCGCGCGATGCACAGGCATCTGGCGATCGCGTGATGGCCGAAAACTATCTTCAGCACGCTGAACATTACAATCGCATCATCATGGCTGCCATGGCGCAGAATCCGGTGCCGTTCCAGCGCGAAGAAACTTTCGACGATGACGGCGCGGATGACGAGGAAGCAGTTTTCACGCCCGCCGCAGTGCAGCAGCCCGTCAACGGCTCCGGCCCGCAGCCGGTCATCGAAGGCACGCCAGCCGAGGTTGTCTACGGTGAGGAAAGCGGCGAGCCGGTAAAGTCCGGCGAAGGTCGCCAGCAGCCGCGCGAACGCGACAATCGCGACCGCCGTCTCGGTCGTGGCCGCCGTCCGCAGCGCGAGCGCTTCAACGCCGACGAACGTTCCGACGAACAATCGCCGGAAAAGCAGGCTCAGCCGGAAGCAGGAGAAGTTTCGGCCCCCGTTGAGGCCGTCGCCGCGCAGGCTGCTCCGGCAGCCGCCGAGGCTGCGCCTGCCGCCGATGCAGCACCGGCCGAAGAGGCAGCACCGCGCCGCGCCACGCGCCGCCCGGGCCGTCCGCGTCGGGCCGCAAAGGATAGCGGTGACGAGACGCCGGTAACGGAAGCGGCGAATTCCGACGCCTGATCGTTTCCTCGGATTGACTTCAAAATGGCGCGGTTTCCGCGCCATTTTTATTTGGTTCTCCAAGTACCTGTGACCCTTGCCGAAACCCGGCCATCGTCCCATATGCTGTCTTGGAAAGAAGCTCGCCCAAAGTGGGGGCTTCGTCACCATACATCTTCTGGTGCCGCATGACGGGCCGGAAGGCAAAGGAGACATCATGAACATTGAAAAATACACGGAACGCGTTCGCGGTTTCATTCAGTCTGCACAGACATTCGCGCTATCGTCCGGCAACCAGCAGTTCACACCGGAACATGTGTTGAAGGTTCTCGTCGATGACGACGAGGGACTTGCCTCCTCGCTGATCGAACGGGCAGGCGGGCGCATTGCCGATGTGCGCATCGGACTGCAGACCGCGCTCGAAAAGCTGCCCAAGGTATCGGGCGGCAACGACCAGCTTTATCTTTCCCAGCCGCTTGCCAAGGTCTTCTCGCTTGCCGAGGAGCTTGCCAGCAAGGCCGGTGACAGTTTCGTCACCGTGGAGCGCCTCCTGACGGCGCTGGCGATGGAAAAATCCGCAAAGACGTCTGAAATTCTTTCCGCTGCCGGTGTGACGCCGACGGCTCTCAACAAGGTCATAAACGACATGCGCAAAGGCCGCACCGCCGATTCGGCGTCTGCTGAAAGCAATTATGATGCGTTGAAGAAATATGCCCGCGATCTGACTGAGGATGCGCGTTCGGGCAAGCTCGACCCGGTGATCGGCCGCGACGAGGAAATCCGCCGCACCATCCAGGTTCTGTCGCGCCGCACCAAGAACAACCCGGTTCTGATCGGTGAGCCGGGCGTCGGCAAGACTGCAATCGCGGAAGGTCTGGCGCTGCGCATCGTCAATGGTGACGTGCCAGAATCCTTGAAGGACAAGCAGTTGATGGCGCTCGACATGGGCGCGCTGATTGCCGGCGCCAAATATCGGGGCGAGTTTGAGGAACGTCTGAAAGCAGTGCTTTCGGAAGTGCAGACGGCGGCCGGACAGATCATCCTGTTCATCGATGAAATGCATACGCTCGTCGGTGCAGGCAAGTCCGATGGCGCAATGGATGCATCGAACCTGTTGAAGCCTGCCCTTGCACGTGGCGAACTGCACTGTGTCGGCGCGACGACGCTTGAGGAATACCGCAAATATGTCGAGAAGGATGCAGCGCTTGCCCGCCGTTTCCAGCCGGTATTCGTCGATGAGCCGACCGTCGAGGATACGATTTCGATCCTGCGTGGCCTGAAGGAAAAATACGAGCAGCATCACAAGGTGCGCGTTTCGGATTCGGCTCTGGTTGCCGCGGCAACCTTGTCGAACCGTTACATCACCGACCGTTTCCTGCCGGACAAGGCTATCGATCTTGTCGATGAGGCCGCGTCGCGTCTGCGCATGCAGGTCGATTCCAAGCCGGAAGAACTGGACGAAATCGACCGCCGCATCATGCAGCTGAAGATCGAGCGTGAAGCGCTGAAGGTGGAAACCGATGCCGCCTCCAAGGATCGTTTCCAGCGCCTGGAAAAGGAGCTGACCGATCTGGAAGAGGAATCGGCGGAACTGACGTCGAAATGGCAGTCGGAAAAACAGAAGCTCGGACTTGCCGCCGATCTCAAGCGCCAGCTTGAAGAGGCGCGCAATGCCCTCGCCATTGCGCAGCGCAGCGGTGAATTCCAGAAGGCGGGCGAACTTGCCTATGGCACGATTCCGCAATTGGAAAAGCAGCTCGTCGAAGCGGAAAGTCAGGAAAACAAGGGTTCCCTGCTTGAGGAAACCGTTACGCCCGACCATGTGGCGCAAATCATTTCCCGCTGGACGGGCATCCCGGTCGACCGGATGCTGGAAGGCGAGCGCGAGAAGCTGCTGCGTATGGAAGACGAACTCGCAAAACGCGTCGTCGGCCAGGGCGAGGCGGTGCAGGCAATCTCGAAGGCGGTTCGCCGTGCGCGCGCCGGGCTTCAGGACCCCAACCGTCCTATCGGTTCGTTCATCTTCCTCGGCCCTACGGGTGTCGGCAAGACGGAGCTGACCAAAGCGCTCGCCGCGTTTCTTTTCCAGGACGACACGGCCATGGTTCGTATCGACATGTCGGAATTCATGGAAAAGCATTCCGTGAGCCGGCTGATCGGTGCGCCTCCCGGCTATGTCGGCTATGAGGAAGGCGGCGTTCTGACGGAAGCCGTGCGCCGGAGGCCCTATCAGGTGATCCTGTTCGATGAGATCGAAAAGGCGCATCCGGATGTGTTCAACGTGCTGTTGCAGGTGCTGGACGACGGACGTCTGACCGACGGGCAGGGCCGCACGGTTGATTTCCGCAACACGGTCATCATCATGACCTCCAACCTCGGTGCCGAATATCTCGTCAATCTTGGCGAGAAGGACGATGTCGAATCGGTGCGCGAGGAAGTGATGGGCGTAGTGCGGGCTGCCTTCCGTCCGGAATTCCTGAACCGTGTCGACGAAATCATCCTGTTCCACCGGCTGCGCCGCGAAGACATGGGGGCAATTGTCGATATTCAGATGCAGCGTCTCCAGATGCTTCTGAGCGATCGGAAGATCGTGCTGCAACTGGAAGAGGATGCACGCGAATGGCTGGCCAACAAGGGTTACGACCCGGCCTATGGCGCGCGTCCTTTGAAGCGCGTGATCCAGAAGGAAGTACAAGACCCGCTCGCCGAGCGCATTCTTCTGGGCGACATTCTGGACGGTTCCATCGTCAAGATCACTGCCGGTTCGGACAGGCTCAACTTCCGTCCGATTCGAACTGCGCAGGAGGATGAAAGCCGCAAGGTCGACGAGAACGCCTGAACGTTCATGAGTTGAAAGCCATGGGCGCCGCAACCGGACAGGTTGCGGCGCCTTTTTCATATGAACCCTGACAAGTTTTCCGGTTTTCGGCCGACCTCGGCCATTTTCATGTCCAGTTCATCTGGCATCTGCTTTATCAGCTAATCAGTTATTAACCATATTCGCGGCATCCATGATCTCTCGATCACCCAGGGCATTCTTCATGGCGCATTACACACGCATGCTTCGTTTCGCTTTGTTTGCTTCCGTTGCGGCAGTTGCCGTCGATGGTTCTGCCCGCGCCGACGAAAGCAGTTCTGCAACGATTGCCGAGCGCCCGGTACAGCTTGCGCAGCTTTACGATCCGGGTGAGGAAATCTATCATGATCGCCGGGTGCGGGTGTTCATCGATCAGTATGGCCGCCGCGTTACCATGGATCGCCGCGGGCGTATCCTCAGTGTCGAGGATGCCAACAATTATGATCCGAACGCCTATGATCGCCGGGTTCGCCGCGCACCGCAGCCGGATGACAACTGGACGCTCGATGGCCCGGTCGATGGCGGCGCGCCCTATGATGGTTTTGGCAATGTGCCCGAGGACCCGAATTATTACCCTGATGCTCCGGCAGCGCCGCAATATGGCGGCAACCGGGACGGACAGGTGCAGCGGTCGGAACTGCCACCGGCAGGCGATCAGTATCCGGACAATACCAATTCAGCCAGCGCCAATCCCGGCTATGATGGCCAGCAGGATTACGGCCAGCCCGGTTATGAGCAGCCGCGCGGTGTTCCCAATCCGAGCGATATGGCTCCTGCCATCGAAATGCCGAAAGGGCAGGGCGCCAAGGCAAGGATTGCAGCCTATCAGGTACTTCTTGACCGTGCTGGCGCATCGCCCGGCGTCATTGACGGGCGTTCGGGAAGCAATGTCGACAAGGCGGCAGCAGCCTATGGCGAACTGACCGGCAAGTCGGTCAATCCGACGGATGAAGCCGCCGTCAATGCGGAGCTTGAGGCCACCGGCGGCCCGGCTTTCACCGAATATACCATCACCAACGAGGATGTGGGGCGCCAGTATGTTGCCTCGATCCCGGAAGATTATGCCCACAAGGCCCAGCTTCCCGCAATGGCCTATACTTCGGTCACCGAAATGCTGGGTGAAAAGTTTCATATAGACGAAGCCTATCTGAAAGAGATCAATCCCGGCGTAAACTTCAACCAGCCCGGTTCGATCGTGAAGGTTCCCAATCTCGGCAAGCCTGTCCGGACCAAGGTGGCCCGCATCATCGCGGACAAGGGACGCAAGCAGGTTCGCGGCTATGACGAAACCGGCAAGCTGGTCGTTGCCTATCCCTCGACCATCGGTTCGTCCGACAATCCGTCGCCGTCCGGCACCGTTCAAGTCGAGCGTATCGCGATCAATCCGAATTACACCTATAATCCGAAGATCAATTTCAAGCAGGGTAACAACGACAAGGTTCTGACCATTCCGCCTGGCCCGAACGGCCCCGTCGGCACGGTCTGGATCGCGCTTTCAAAGCCGACCTATGGCATTCACGGCACGCCCGAACCATCGAGAATCGGCAAGACATCGAGCCATGGCTGCGTGCGATTGACCAACTGGGATGCGGAAGAGCTGGCAAAGCTGGTGAAGGCTGGCGTAACGGTCGAATTTACCGAATAAGCATTTCGGTAAATTCAAAGAAATGGGCGGACCTTTCCCGGTCTATCCGGAGCGTTTCCCGTTCAAGCTGAATCGCCGGAAATGCTCTATTCTTTTGTTTTGCGCACGTCCTTGCTCTGAAAAGCGCTTTCCCCTTCCGGGCGTCACGCTCTATCAACTCTTGGCCGATCCGTTCGAGGCGAGCTTGGTGCCGTTATCATCGCTGTTCAAAAGTGCGTCGATGCGGTCACGTTCCTGCTTGAAGGCTTCCAGTTCCTTGCCGGAAAGCGCCTTGTTGTCCGGCAGGCGAATGCGCAGCGGGTCGACCTTGGTGTCGTTCACGATCAGTTCGTAGTGAAGGTGAGGGCCGGTCGAAAGGCCCGTCGATCCCACATAGCCGATCACCTGTCCCTGCCGCACGCGTGCGCCTGCGGTGACGCCGCGGGCGATTGCGTTCTGGTGGCTGTAGCTGCTCACATAGCCGTTGGCATGGCGGATGAGGGTCTGATTGCCGTAACCGTTGGTCCAGCCGGCCTTTTCCACAACACCATTGCCCGAAGCGATGATCGGTGTGCCGCGCGGTGCGGCCCAGTCCACGCCGGTATGCATGCGGCTATAGCCGAGGATCGGGTGGCGGCGCATGCCGAATGGCGAGCGGAAGACACCATTGGGAACCGGATTACGCAGCAGGAACTGCTTCGCGCTCTTGCCGTCGCCGTTGAAATAATCGACGCTGCCGTCCGGGGCCTGATAGCGATAGAACTTGCGGGTCGTCCCACCAAAATTGGCCGCCACGTAGAGAAGCTGCGAATCGGCTTCGGGCTTGTCGGGATCATCCGGCAGCGAGAAGAATGCGTCGATCTGGTCGCTTGGCGACAGACGTGACTGCAGGTCGACATCGCTTGCAAGCATCTTGATGAGCTGCTCGCGCATCGTTTCCGACATGCCATAGGCGAGCGCCGCCCGGCTGATCCCGTCATAGACGCTGGGGAGGTTGCCGCGAATTGCCGTTGGCAATGCGTTGCCGTCGAAAGCCGTCTGCAGGAGCGGGGTCTGTTCCGGTTCGTCGGACGGTATATATTGTCCGCGATCGTTGAGGGCGACCGTCACCAGATGGGTCGTGCGATTATAGATGCTGGCGCGCACGATACGGTCCACGCCGTCACGGGTTTCGGTGCCTACCCTCAGAACGCTGCCTTCCTTCAATCGGGGCGAGTTCATCAGCTTGGTAAGCGAGTCGGCCATGTTTCCGGCATCGTCGCCGGTGTAGCCGGCATCTTCAAGCGCCTGCGTAATTTCGGCTGTCTGGCGGAAAGGAATCAGTTCTTCTGAAAAACCTTCGCTGACCGTATCTTCATCGCCGCGCTGGGCGACGCTGACATTTTCCTGCGTAATCTTCACACCAAGCGCGGGGCCGAGCGCGAACGGAGAGTCAGAGCCGCCAAAACGGGCGGGGTCGACATAATGAAGCGAGGCGACCTGCACGTCCCCGTCGGTGAGGAGGCCGCCCGTATCCCGCACGACCTTTTCGACCTCATCGACGGTAAGGTCGCTGGAAGCGTCGAAGGTTGTGCTGTTCATCGGGAAGTCGACGACATGCAGGCTGACTTCGCTTTCCACCTTTGCGCCGTAAATCTGGCCTGCATCGGCAGGTTGCGGTGCCGCCGGGCCTTCCGAGAATACGGTCAAGGCGTCGAATGCCGGATATTTGCGGTTGGTCGGATGATCGACGGCAAGGGCCATGCGGACGAATTCGAAGGGCCGGGTCCGGATAACCTCGCGCTCACCCACTTTCTGCATCGTGGAAAGATCGAAACGGCGCCGGTCGCGCGGTTTCTGCTGCGAGACGGTGCTGACCAGACGTCCGCCCTTGGTAACGTCGACATCGTCAGTCGCACCCGGCATGTCGTTTCGGGCAAGGATTTCAGGCGGAGTGGCCAGCTGTTCGCGCCCGTCCAGGGCGGCAAACAGTGCGACGCCGATCAGCATGCATGACGTTACGCCAGTCAGGAAGGTTCCAGCGAGCCAGCGGGCAGAAACTTCACGACGATCCGGAGGCCGCCGCCGTCCGCCCACGCTGAGCGGGGGCTCGTCACCCGGATCGAGATTGTTCGGCCCCATGTCTTTCATACTGCTGTAGCCGGTCCTTCTTTATAACTGACAGCACGAACGTGCTTGAAATCGTTTTGTCGGAGAAGCGGAGAGCCGCCAATCCGGTATCAAGGTGTCTTCCATTCTGTCGGAAGGCTCCCAAACGGGCATGTGAGTTTTGCCTGCCGAAGAAACGTAAGTCAACGACAAG
>NZ_JBAKHE010000024.1:42500-66098 GCF_049065885.1 Brucella sp. IR068
TGCCTGACTGCAAGACTGACAAGTCGAGCAGAGACGAAAGTCGGTCATAGTGATCCGGTGGTCCCGCGTGGAAGGGCCATCGCTCAACGGATAAAAGGTACGCCGGGGATAACAGGCTGATGACCCCCAAGAGTCCATATCGACGGGGTTGTTTGGCACCTCGATGTCGACTCATCGCATCCTGGGGCTGGAGCAGGTCCCAAGGGTATGGCTGTTCGCCATTTAAAGCGGTACGTGAGTTGGGTTCAGAACGTCGTGAGACAGTTCGGTCCCTATCTGCCGTGGGTGTAGGAATATTGACAGGATCTGTCCCTAGTACGAGAGGACCGGGATGGACGTATCTCTGGTGGACCTGTTGTCGTGCCAACGGCATAGCAGGGTAGCTATATACGGACGGGATAACCGCTGAAGGCATCTAAGCGGGAAACCCACCTGAAAACGAGTATTCCCTATCAGAGCCGTGGAAGACCACCACGTTGATAGGCCGGGTGTGGAAGTGCGGCAACGCATGCAGCTTACCGGTACTAATAGCTCGATCGACTTGATCACTCCCATTTACAATATCCATCGAACGAAGTTCGATGAAGGCAATATGGCAGTAGGGCAATAAGGCAATATGTTGCCTAAAGCCCTTAACCATCGCCTGCACAGAAAGACAAAGCACAAAGGCAAAGGAYAGGCGCAGAMMAAACATACTGCCCTATTCCCCTACTGCCTTACTCCTGAACCAGCTTCTCATTTGTGTTCTTCGCCGACCTGGTGGTTATGGCGGAGCGGCTGCACCCGATCCCATTCCGAACTCGGCCGTGAAACGCTCCAGCGCCAATGGTACTTCATCTTAAGATGCGGGAGAGTAGGTCGCTGCCAGGTCTGCGCGCCAAAAAATACCAAAACCGGTCATAATATCGCACCCATAACGCGGGGTGGAGCAGCCCGGTAGCTCGTCAGGCTCATAACCTGAAGGCCGCAGGTTCAAATCCTGCCCCCGCAACCAGTGTTGTTGAATAAGCCTCGTTACCAACCTAACGGGGCTTTTTCGCGTTTTGATCCTCCTTAGTCAAAAGCATAATCGCTCCCAATTCTTCGATATGCTCAATCTCTAATTCTCCCGTTTCGTCGGGTTGCAAGACGGATTGTGCTGAAGACGGCGCGGCAGAGCTGCTGCCGGTGCCGCGTCATCTGGGCGGCATTGAGCACTTTGATCCGCGCCGCGACCTGCTTGCGGTAGATTACGCGCGGGTCCGGACAGCGGTCGCGTGGTGTTCGCCGGAGCGATATAACCAGATAGCCGTTGCCTCGCGTGCCTTTCAGGTTCAAATAGGCGCCACGTCTGTCATGCGTGGAACGGGCATCGGCTTCCCCGCATGATCGATCATTTCATTGATGGAGATGCGTGATGCATTATTCTGCAGCTGCCGACCGTTATCAGTCGGATATGATCTATCGCCGCACTGGTCGGAGCGGTATCGATTTGCCAGCTATTTCACTTGGTCTCTGGCACAATTTCGGCGGTCGGGATGTCTATGAAAATGGTCGCGCAATCCTGCGCCGGGCCTTCGATCTAGGCGTGACCCACTTCGACCTCGCAAACAATTATGGACCGCCTCCCGGCTCAGCGGAAGAAAACTTCGGCCGCGTGATGGCCAGTGATTTTCGGCCCTATCGCGATGAAATGATCATCTCTTCAAAAGCCGGTTGGGACATGTGGCCGGGGCCGTACGGAGGCATTGGCGGCAGTCGCAAATACCTGATCGCCAGCCTCGACCAGTCGCTGAAGCGGATGGGGCTCGACTATGTCGACATCTTCTATTCGCACCGTGTGGACGCCACGACGCCGCTGGAAGAGACGATGGGGGCGCTCGCGCATCTGCACCGTCAGGGCAAGGCGCTTTATGTGGGGATTTCCAGCTATTCACCGGAACTGACGCAGAAGGCGGCCGCGATCCTGAAGGAAGAGCGGGTCCCGCTTTTCATTCATCAGCCCAATTACAACATGTTCAATCGCTGGATTGAAAATGGCCTGCTCGATACGCTTGGCGAGATCGGAACCGGCTGCATTGTCTTTTCGCCTCTGGCTCAAGGATTGCTGACCTCCCGCTATTTGAACGGAATTCCCGAAGGGGCGCGGGCGAATCAGGGCGGCTCGCTGAAGGCCAGTGCACAGAACGAAGAGCTGCTGGGCCGTATCCGGGCGCTGAACGCCATCGCGGAACGTCGCGGTCAGACATTGGCTCAAATGGCGATCGCCTGGACACTGCGCGACCCGCGTGTCACCTCTTCGCTGATCGGGGCAAGTTCGGTAACACAGCTTGAAAATTCGCTGGGTGCCCTGAAGGGGCTGGAATTCAGCGCCGAGGAACTGGCAGAAATTGACCAGTATGCGCATGACGGTGGAACCGACTGGTGGAAGAGTTCGACTTCGCTTTGATGTGTTAACGAAGAGCATGTTAAAGGCCGTACGCTCAGCGTGCGGCCTTTCGCGTGAATGGATGAATGCAATTCACGCGGGGCGACGTAATTGCTATAGGCCAACGAGGGCAAGGCAGTTGCCGTAGGAGCCTTTGGGGGAAAAGAATCAGGCCATGTCGCTGCGGTCGATAAAGGGCAGTTTGAAATATCCGCTGATCCGTGCCGGGCTGGAGGCTATCGCCTTTTCCGGTGCTGCGGCGCTTTTCCCTTCTGCCGGTGGACGTGGTGTCGTCTTCACGATGCATCACGTCAAACCGGAAGAGGCGACAGATCGGCTGGACCCGAACGCAATTCTCTCGATTACGCCACAGACGCTCGAAATGGCCATAGAAGCATCGTTGGAAGCGGGCCTTGTGCCCGTCCACCTGCATGATTTGCCGAAGCTGCTTTCCGAGCCCGATAATAGACAGAAGTATGTCGCCTTCACTCTGGATGACGGCTATCGCAACAATGCGGAATTCGCAGCGCCCGTGTTTGGACGGCATAATGTTCCTTACACGATCTTCATCACGACCGGTTTTGTGGAACGTACTCGATCCATGTGGTGGAGAACCAGTGCGGCTCTGGTAACGGAAGCCGACGGTTTCCGGTTCGACTTCGGCGGCGGTGCCGTTGATGTCCGCGCGCAAAGCCAAGGCCAGAAATCAGCTGCCTTCGCAAGGTTCGTCCAGTTCATGCAACATTTCGACGAAGACGAGGCGGTAGCCCGCATCGACGCAGCGGCGAAGATGGCCGGGGTCGATCCGATTTCTCTCGTCGACGAATCGGTGATGAACGCATCCGAACTGCATGACCTGGCCCGCGATCCGCTTGTGCATCTTGGGGCGCACACGGTCACTCACGTCAACCTGCGGCGCGTGGATGACGACAGGCTGGCAAGGGAGATTGCCGATTCGACCGCCTCGGTTGAAAACTATACCGGCTACAGGCCGCGATCCTTTGCCTATCCGTATGGCTGGAAGACGGCGGTCGGTGAACGTGAAATCGAAGTCGTTTCAAAAGCAGGCTTCGATGTGGGCGTAACCACGCAGCCTGGCGTGCTGCAGCAGCCCGGTGTGATGCCGGTCGCGGCCATTCCGCGTATTTCCCTCAACGGCTATTTTCAGAAGAAGCGCTATATCAAGGCGCTTCTTACGGGGCTGCCGTTCAAGCTGATCTAGAGCGGTTCCTGTTCTAACAGAATCGCCGGAACCGCTCTAACTATTTGTTTTATCGCATTATCCAACGCATCGAAGCGGGATAAGAAATCAGTCCAGTGAACTGATTTTCCCCGCGTAGACGCTTCGCACTTTTGCTGGAAATGCGCTAGCTGAAATCAAATGACGAGATGTCCTGAAAACACGAGAGGCCGCCTGTCGGCAGCCTTCGTAAAACCTGATTTGAGAAACTGGAGCGGGCGAAGGGATTCGAACCCTCGACCCCAACCTTGGCAAGGTTGTGCTCTACCCCTGAGCTACACCCGCTCGCGCCAGTCATTCCGGAACCGTTCGTTTCCGTCAGGCAGGCGCTATATGAACCAACGCTTCGCAGATTGCAACAGGGAAATTTGCTTCTTTGTGCAAGATATTTGCCTGTTCTTTCGCAAAGCTGTGGATGAAATCGGAGCCCACCGCGCCTGCAGCCCCATGACAGCCCCATGGTGCTTGCATCGCAACGGCGTGACGACGCGTCAAACTGGCAGGGAAACGCTATCATGCGCCAGTTTCCGCCTGCACTGACAGTTTCATCACATGCGCATATTTGCGCGGATTGAAGCTCAGATAGAGCGGGCAGATGCTTGCGACCAGAATGAGGTGCATGATCCAGCCGGAAGCAAACGAGCCGGTCAATCCGTGCAGGAAAGCGGTGGCGACCGGACCGAGAGCGGCGATCAGAAAACCCCCGCCCTGCATCATGGCGGTAAGCGCGCCTGCTTCCTCCGGCCTGGGCAGATGGTCGAGCGATGTAATCATCGCAAGGGCGAAGCTGCCGCCGAGACCCGCGCCGCAGATCGCCGACCAGAAGAACGGGGAAAGTTGCGGTGCAAAGGCAAGGCCAGCAAAGCCAACTGCCTGCATGGCCAATGTCAGCAACAGGAAAGGCCGGCGGTCGGTGCTGCGGCGGGCGAGCAGGGGCAGTCCAAAGGCCGCGAGCGCCTGCGCGACTGCCATCGCCGCGACGAGATTTCCGGTGGTGGACGCCGCAAGCCCCAGCGACTGGTAGTAGGGGGCAAGCCACGCAACCATGGATGAATAACCCGCATTGACGAGGCCGAATGCAGCCATCAGCACCCAGGTGCGCGGGCGGCGCAGCAAATGGCCGGTTATTCCGGATTTTTTGCCCGACGACGAAGTTTCGCGGAGAATGGAGACTGCTGCCAGCAGGGCCAGCACGGCCGGGAAGGCTAGCGCGGCGAGGGCGAACCGCCAGTTATGCTGGCTTCCCGCAAGCCATGGTGTCAGCCGCGCACCGAGCGCGCCGCCGCCCATGATCATGGCTGAGTAGAGCCCCGTCACAGGGGCAATGGTGGATGGGAAGCTGGCCTTGATGAGACCGGGCATCAATGCCTGAATCATAGCAACGCCTGCGCCGCACAGCACGGCGGTCAGAACCAGCGAAATGCCATCCGGCACGAAGCCGCGCAGGAGAGAGCCTGCTGCAAGAATGGCAAGCGCTGCAAACATGCTGCGGCGGGTCCCGAATAGCGACTGGATGCGCGGGGTTGCAAAAGCGCCAAGACCCATCAGCATCATCGGAAGAAAGGTGAGCAGGGACAGGGCGCCGAAACCCATGCCCGTATCGGTCGCAATGTCTGAAAGCACCGGCCCCGGTGCAGTCAGGAACGGACGCAGGTTGAGGCCGATCAGGACGACGAGTGCAATGAGGGCAAAGCTTGCGGTGCGCCCGCTGCCGGTCGCTGCGCGGTTGGTAGTCTGCATGTTTCAGGCGCCAGTCTTATTCTTGCTTTCCCATAGCTGATAGAGTTCCGGTTCGTTTTCCGGCGGGGAATGTTCGAAAGTGATGCCGGTCTGTGCATGCAGAGGCTTGGCAAGTTCCGCGGCGATTTTCGCGGTCGAAAGGCCAAAAGGTTCGGCCTGCTCATTGGAATAGGCGAAGCGGATTTTTTCCACACCTGCCATGCGCATGGCGGCAAAGCACATGGGGCAGGGCTGGCCGCTGGCATAGACTTCGCAACCATCGAGGCGCGGCGATCGCAGCGCCTTTCCTGCCGCGCGCAGCGCCAGCAATTCTGCATGCGCGGTGGGATCGCAATCGGCCTGCATACGGTTGACCCCGGTGGCGATGACTTCGCCGCCCTTGACGACCACAGCGCCGAACGGGCGTCCGCCTTGCTCAATATTGTCGAAGGCGAGCTTTATGGCCTGATCGAGAAATGTGCCGTCGCTGCTCATTTCGCGCCAGCCTTTTCCAGCAGGGCCACAATGGGGGCATAGCCACGGCTGCGGGCGTGTTGGAGAGGCGTCACGCCGTCATTGTCGGCGAGATTGACGTCGGCACCGGCCTCGATGAGAAGCTTCACGATCTCGACATGGCGCTGACCGCCATCGCCGAGCATGATGGCTTCAAGGAGCGCCGTCCAGCCGAGATTGTTGACGTGATCGACCTTCACGCCAGCCTCGATCAGCGTGCGCACCGTTTCGACATGCCCCCGTTCGGAAGCGGGAATGAGGGCCGTTCCGCCATAGCGGTTTGTGCTTTTGAGGTCTGCTCCATGCGCGAGCGTCAACTTGAGAATTTCGAGGTGTCCGCGCGCGCCTGCATAAAGATAGGGGCTGTCCTTGATGGCATCCCTGGCGTTGACGTCCGCCCCGGCATCGATGAGCGCACGGGCGACATCGATGTGGTTTGCGTGGGTTGCTGCAAGAAGCGCCGTCTCGCCATTTCTGCCGCGTGCTTCGAGATCCGCTCCGGCCTTGATGGCCGAATTGACCGAGGCGAGGTCGCCGGCTGCCGCGGCTTGAATAAGCGAGGTTTCGGCACGGGCTGCGGCATGGTGGCCGGGCAATGTCGGTTCGGTCATGACTACGGTCCCTGCAATCAATGCCAAGGCACTCAAGCTGAATATCGTTTGACGCATCGGCTGGTTCTCCTGCTTGTTGCGTTCATACAGGCCGGGTGACATATTTGGAAATTAAATGTTTAACTGCTATCCAGTGGCTTCATGAATATTGCTTTCAATCTCGATCTTTTGCGGGCCTTCGTGACTGTCGTCGACAGCCGCAGTTTTACGGTAGCTGCCTCGCAGTTGCATTCGACCCAATCGACGATAAGCCAGAAGATCATCAGGCTGGAGGAAGCCGCCGGTCAGGCGCTTCTGGAACGCGCCCGGCATGATGTGCGTCCGACGGATGCAGGCGAAAAGCTGCTGGGCTATGCGCGCCGCATCCTGCAGCTCCATGACGAGGCAGCCGCCGCGATGACCGGGACGGCGCTCGCCGCCGTGTTTCGTCTCGGCCTGCCGGAAGATTTCGCCTCGCGGTTGGTGACACCTGCGCTGGCGCGTTTCATGCGCGCGCACCCAAACACGAAACTCGAGGTGACAAGCGGCCTCAGCCGTGACTTGCAGAAAGGTTTCGAGACCGGGGAATACGATCTGGTCATGGTGAAACAGAAGCGCGGCGAAACGGTCGGGACGATGCGCTGGCCGGAACCGCTTTCATGGCTGGAAAGCGCCGCCTTCCCCGTGTCCCACGTCGATCCCCTGCCGCTTGTCGTGTTCCCCCCGAACGGGCTCTATCGCAGCGACATGATGGAGGCACTCGACCGGGCAGGCAGGCGCTGGCATGTGGTTTTCACCAGCTCCAGCCTGGCGAGTATCCAGAGCGCAGTTGCCGAGGGTCTGGGTGTCAGCCTGCTGCCGAAGCGTGTTGCGTTGCCCGGTCATCGGGTAGTGCCTGCCGCCGCTGGACTGCCCTCCGTCGAGCCGATGGAAATCGTCATACGTCACATGGACAATGGACCCGAACAAATCCGCCAGCTCGCCGCCATGCTGGCGGAAATCGTTGGCGAGTGAGAATCTCGAAGGGGTTGTCCCGCGTTATGTCCCTAAGGGCCGCCTTAACGGTTTGCGTCTTTTCGGGAGCCATCCACGAAATTTCCGGTCTTTTCCACGCGATTTAATTTCCGAAAAGCCTATCCGTTTTCAGATTGACTGATTTTGTATCCAGGATATTGTGTCCAGAAAAGTTGGGAGGCTTTTCGATTGGCGGCTTTTGAATGGCGCAGTCAGACCCGTTTGCTGGACGAAGTGGCAGATGCACTTCGCGAGCGGATTTATGCGGGCGATTATGCGCCGGGCGCTATACTCAGGCAGGAACATATCGCGGCTGAATTCGGCATCAGCCGCACGCCCTTGCGCGAGGCCCTACGCGTTCTGGAGCGTGACGGGCTGGTCATTCACCTGCCGGGGCGGGGCGTTCGTGTCGCTTCCGCCGATCTCACCCGGCTGATCGATGCCTATGCGGTGCGCGAAGTGCTGGACGGAGTCGCGGCGCGCTTTGCCGCCGAACGGGCAACGGATGCGGATATCGCCAGGCTGCGCGCGCATGTTGCGGGGCAGGGCGCGGTTGTCGATCCATGGGACCCGAAAGCCTATACCCAATCCAACGTCGATTTTCATATGGCGGTGATGAATACGGCAGGCAATGCTTCGCTGATCGCCTTCGTGCCGCTTCTGCGCATGACATCGCAGGTTTTTGCGCCGTCCTTTTCACTGTCGGTGGATCGGGCGCGCGATGCAATCCGCGAGCATGGGGCCATTGTCGAAGCCATCGCTTCGCGCGATGGCGAGGAGGCCGAGCGGCTGGCGCGGGCGCATATCCGCGCAACCACGGCAAGGTTGGAGGCGGGAATGCCGCTTCGGGAGAACGAAAATGAAGCATGAGAACAAGACGGGAGGAGCCGGCTTGCTCCGTTATGGCAATTTCATCGCGGGCGAATGGCAGGATGCCGTTGGCGGCGAGCATATCACGCTCAAAAACCCTTCCGACGGCAGCGATCTTGCGTTGATTGCGCGCGGCACCAAGGCTGATATCGATCTGGCCGTTGCAGCGGCGCGCAGCGCACTTTCGGGCGACTGGGGCAAGTTGACGGCGACTGAACGTGGCCGTGTGCTGCACCGCATTTCGGAAGAGGTGTTGAAGAACATCGACCTCCTGACCGATCTGGAATCGAAGGATGTCGGCAAGCCGGTCACGCAGGCGCGTGCCGACGTGGTGGCGCTGGCGCGTTATCTCGAATTTTATGGCGCGTCCGCCGACAAGGTGCACGGCGACACGCTGCCTTATCAGAACGGTTTTACGGTTCTGTCGATCTATGAGCCGCACGGCGTTACCGGCCATATCATTCCATGGAACTACCCGATGCAGATTCTGGGCCGCAGTCTTGGCGCAGCGCTTGCCATGGGCAATGCAGCCGTGGTCAAGCCTGCTGAAGAAGCCTGCCTGACCATCTTGGAATTTGCGAAAATTGCCGAAAGGGCCGGCCTGCCGAAAGGCGCTCTCAATGTCGTGACCGGGCTTGGCGCGGAAGCCGGTGCGGCGCTCTCCGAACATCCGGACGTCAATCACATCTCATTCACCGGGTCCGTTCGTACCGGGGAAGCGGTTCAGGCTGCGGCTGCAAAGAATACGGTGCCGGTGACGCTGGAACTTGGCGGAAAATCGCCGCAGATCGTCTTCGCCGATGCCGATCTCGACCGCGCCTTGCCGTTTCTGGTCAATGCGGGCATCCAGAATGCCGGCCAGACCTGCTCGGCCTCGTCGCGCATTCTGGTCGAGCGCAGCATTTATGAAGAAGTTGTCGCGCGCATGAGCGAGCGCTACCGCGCATTGAAGGTCGGGCCAGCCAGCGCCGATCTGTCTGTCGGCCCGGTCGTGTCGCAGCGCCAGAAGGCGATTGTCGATGACTATCTGGCTCTTGCGAAAGAAAGCGGCCTGGCCATTGCCGCGCAAGGCGTGCTGGCGGAAGATGCGCCGGAAGGCGGCGCCTATGTCCTGCCGACGCTGATCCGCGATGTTCCTGCCGATCATCGTCTGGCGCAGGAAGAAATTTTTGGTCCGGTGCAGGTCATCCTGCCTTTCGACACCGAAGAAGAGGCCATCGCGATTGCCAATGGCACGCATTATGGCCTCGTCTGCGGCATCTGGACCAATGATGGCGGACGTCAGTTCCGCCTGGCGCGTGCCATACATTCCGGTCAGGTGTTCATCAACAATTACGGGGCCGGTGGCGGCATCGAATTGCCCTTCGGCGGTGTGAAGAAATCCGGTCATGGTCGTGAAAAGGGCTTTGAGGCGCTCTATGGATTCGCCTCGCTGAAGACGATTTCCGTGTATCACGGTTAAGGAGATTACAGTGTCGCTTGAAGGTAAGGTCGCGCTCATCACGGGAGCAGGTTCGGGGTTTGGCGAAGGCATGGCGAAGCGCTTTGCTGACGGCGGCGCAAAGGTCGTCATCGTGGACCGCGACAAGGCAGGCGCTGAGCGTGTGGCAGGCGAAATAGGCGAGGCGGCGCTGGCCGTTGCTGCCGATATCTCCAGGGAAGCCGATGTCGACGCGGCGGTGGAGGCTGCCCTGTCGAAGTTCGGCAAGGTCGATATTCTGATCAACAATGCCGGCATCGGCCACAAGCCGCAAAATGCCGAACTGGTCGAGCCGGAAGAATTCGACCGCATTCTCGGCGTCAACGTACGCGGCGTCTACCTGATGACCCGCAAGCTCATCCCGCATTTCAAGAGCAATGGCGAGGGCGTAATCCTCAACGTCGCCTCGACCGGCGCTGGTCGCCCGCGTCCGAATCTTGCCTGGTACAATGCCACCAAGGGCTGGGTGGTTTCGGTCACCAAGGCGCTCGCCATCGAGCTTGCTCCGGCGAAAATCCGTGTGGTGGCATTGAACCCGGTTGCCGGTGAAACGCCGCTTCTTACCACTTTCATGGGTGAGGACACTGAGGAAATCCGTAAGAAATTCCGCGATTCCATTCCGATGGGCCGCCTGTTGAAACCCGACGATCTGGCTGAAGCTGCGGCTTTCCTTTGCTCGCCTGCTGCCTCTATGATTACCGGGGTTGCGCTCGACGTGGATGGCGGGCGTTCGATTTAGGAAAAAAGGCAAGGGGAGCCAAAGAGGAACAATGGGTAAGCTGCTGAAAGCCGGGCTGATAACAGCCGCGATGCTGGCATCGATCAACGGTGCATTTGCAAAAGACACGCTGGTGGTCGGCGAAGTGCTGGAGCCGCCGGGCCTCGATCCGACCGCCAACGCCGCCGCCGGCATCCGGCAGGTTACCTATGCGAACCTCTATGAAGGTCTGGTGCGCATTGTCGAGGACGGTACTGTAAAGCCGCTTCTGGCTGAAAGCTGGACCGTCTCCGATGACAAGAAGACCTATACGTTCAAGTTGCGGCAGGGCGTGAAGTTTCACGACGGCACGCCGTTCGACTGCCCGGTGGTGAAATTCTCCTATGACCGCGCCGTGGCTCCGGATTCCACCAATGCGCAAAAGGGACTGTTCGAGCCTATTGCGAGCACGGAATGTCCTGATCCCGCGACCGCCGTTGTCACGCTGAAGCGTCCAACCTCGAATTTCCTGTTCAATATGGGTTGGGGTGACGCGGTCATGGTCGCGCCCAATTCGGCTGCCGACAACAAGACCAAGCCGGTTGGCACGGGCCCGTTCAAATTCAAACGCTGGGTGCAGGGCGACCGCGTCGAGCTGGAACGCAATCCGGACTATTGGGGCGAACCGGCAAAGCTATCCGCCGTCACGTTCCGTTTTGTGAGCGACCCGTCGGCTGCTGCCGCTGCCATCCTTGCCGGTGACATCGACGTCTTCCCGATGTTCCAGGCACCGGAACTCATCAGCCGCTTCAAGAGCGACGACAAGTTACAGGTCGAAGTGGGCGATACGGCGGGCAAGGTCCTGCTGTCGCTCAACAATGCCAAGGCTCCTTTCGACAATGTGAAGGTGCGTCAGGCGCTGGCCCACGCCATTGACCGCAAGGCGCTGATCGAAGGCGTTTATTCCGGTTTCGGCACGCCAATCGGCTCGCATTATGCGCCGGTCGACCCGGGTTATGTCGACCTGTCGGAAACCTATCCCTATGATCCGGCAAAGGCGAAGCAGTTGCTGGAGGAGGCTGGCGTTCCGGCGGGCACGACGATCACCATCACGCTTCCACCACCGGCCTATGCGCGGCGCGGCGGCGAGATCATCGCGGCCATGCTGGCGGAGGTCGGCATTCAGGCCAATCTGGTGCCAATCGAGTTTGCGCAATGGCTGGATCAGGTGTTCAAGCGGTCGGATTTCGACGCGACGATCATCGCGCATACCGAGGCGCGCGATCTCGATATCTATGCCCGCGACAAATACTACTTCAACTACAACAACCCGGAATACAAGGCGCTCTACAAGGCCTATGCCGAGGCTGGAAGCGATGAGGAGCAGCTCGAACTCGTGAAGAAGCTGCAGGAAAAACTTGCTGCCGACGAGCCGAACATCTTCCTCTATGCGCTGCCGAAAATCGGCGTGTGGAACAAGAATGTGAAGGGCCTGTGGAAGAACATGCCGGTCCCGGCTGACGATCTGACGCAAGCCTATTGGGCGGAATAAACGAAGCGGTTTTGCGTTGGATAATGCGTAGAAACAAGTAGCCGGAGCGGGTCCGATACCCCGTTTTGATTGGACACGCTCTGGCTCGCCCCGTCGCACGTTCGGCGGGGACCAAATGGATGGCCGCGTACCCCATAAAGATAAGGGGAGGGCGTGCGGCGGATTGGAATGTGGAAAGCGGATTTCCGTCTTTTCAAGGAGGTCGTTTTGCTGGCTTACATTTCCGGGCGACTGGTTTCGCTCCTGCTTACGACGCTTGCGGCTTCCGTCATCGTCTTTCTGCTGATGCAGGTGCTGCCGGGCGATCCGGCAGCGGTGATCCTGGGCATCAATGCGCAGCCCGAAACACTGGCAGCGCTTCACAAGCAGCTTGGCCTCGACCAGCCGCTTTGGTGGCGCTACCTCACATGGATTGGCGGCTTTCTGAAAGGCGATTTCGGCACGAGCTATACCTATTCCGTGCCGATCAGCGAATTGCTCGGGCCGCGCATCATGGTCACGCTGCCGCTGGCGCTTCTGTCGATGGTCCTGTCGGTCGCGGTCGCCATTCCGGTCGGTGTCTATGCCGCTTCCAAGCGCGGCAAGACCGGCGACGTGGTCTCCATGGGCGTGGCGCAGGTCGGTGTCGCAATTCCGAATTTCTGGCTTGGTCTGCTTTTGATCCTGCTTTTTGCCTTGCAGCTTGGCTGGTTTCCGGCTTCGGGTTTCGCGGGCTGGGAAGGCGGGTTCTGGAATGGTATCCGTTCGCTGTTCCTTCCCGCATTGGCGCTTGCGCTGCCGCTTGCCGCCATTCTGGCCCGCGTAACCCGATCCGCCGTCATCGAGACACTGGGTGAGGATTTCGTGCGCACTGCCCGCGCCAAGGGCCTGACGCGCAAGGCCGCGCTCTGGCGTCATGCGGTGCCCAATGCGCTGATCCCGGTCGTCACCATCATCGGGCTGCAATTTTCCTTTCTGCTGGCGGGAACCATCATCATCGAAAATGTCTTCAATCTCCCCGGCCTTGGAAGGCTGGTGTTCCAGGCCATCGCGCAGCGCGATCTCGTCACCGTGCAGTCGCTGGTGACGCTGCTTGCCGCTTCGGTGATTGCCGTCAATTTCGTCGTCGATCTTGTCTATGGCTTCATCGATCCGCGCCTTTCGACCGGAGGCAGCCGATGAGCGAGGCGCAGGCTTTCCCGAAACCGGGCATATTCAAGACCATACTGACCAGCCGCAGTTTGGCCCTCGGCTCACTCATCACGATCATTCTTGTCGCGATGGCCGTCATCTCCTATGTCTGGACGCCTTATTCGCCGACGGCGATGAACTTCCGCGACAAGTTGCAGGGGCCGAGCCTCAATCACCTCTTCGGCACGGACAATTTTGGGCGCGATGTGTTCTCCATGATCATGGTCGGTGCGCGCAATTCCATCGCCGTATCAATCATCGCGGTGCTGGTTGGGGCCGGTATCGGTATTCCACTCGGGTCGCTTGCAGCGGCGCGCGGTGGGCTGATCGATGGTTTCGTCATGCGAATGACCGATCTCGCCTTCGCGTTTCCAGCGCTTCTTACCGCTGTCATCATTACCGCCATTTTCGGGCCCGGCGCGGTCAATGCGATGATCGCCATCGGCATCTTCAACATTCCTGTGTTCGCGCGCGTCACACGCGGCGCATCGCTGGGGCTCTGGAAGCGTGAATATGTGCAGGCCGCGCGTTGTGCGGGGCGCGGCGATATATCGATCACGCTTTTGCATGTGCTGCCCAACATCAACCATGTGCTGATCGTGCAGGCGACGATCCAGTTTGCGCTGGCCATCGTCGCGGAAGCGGGCCTGTCCTATGTCGGGCTTGGCACCCAGCCGCCGATGCCGAGCTGGGGCAAGATGCTCAACGATGCGCAGACCTTCATCTATGATGCGCCATGGCTCGCCATCTTCCCCGGGCTCGCCATCACGCTCGCCGTGCTTGGCCTCAACATGCTGGGCGACGGATTGCGTGATGTGCTCGATCCGCGCGTCAGGAGGCAGAGATGACAACACCTTTGCTTGAGATGGACAATATGTCCGTCGAACTGCCCATCGGGCTCAAACTCGCGGAAATCGTGTCCGATATTACCCTGACGCTCAATCGCGGTGAACGCCTTGGCGTGGTGGGTGAATCCGGCAGCGGCAAGTCGATCACCGCCCTTGCCGCCATGGGCCTGCTGCCCGACCGGATGCGCGTGCGCGGCACGTTGCGTTTTGACGGCGAGGACCTTGCCGCCATGCCGGAAGCGGAACTCTGCAAGATGCGCGGGCGGCGCATGGCGATGATCTTTCAGGAACCGATGACAGCGCTCAATCCGGTCAAGACCATAGGCGCACAGATTGCCGAAGGACGCCGCCTGCATATGGGTGAGAGCCGCGCCGATGCGGAGCGTGAAGCGCGTCGGCTGCTTGATCGCGTCGGGCTGCCTGCGCCGCGCTTCAATCTCGAACTCTATCCGCACCAGCTTTCCGGCGGGCAACGCCAGCGCGTGATGATCGCCATGGCGATTGCCTGCGAGCCCGACCTGCTGATTGCCGACGAACCGACAACGGCACTCGACGTCACCGTTCAGGCGCAGATACTCGACCTGATGGACGAACTGATCGACGAGACCGGCACGGCCCTGATGCTTATCACCCATGACCTTGGCGTGGTTTCGGAAATGACCGACCGCATCGCCGTCATGTATGCGGGCCGCATCGTCGAGACGGGACGCACGGAAGCGGTGTTCAATCGCATGGCGCATCCTTATGCCCGCGGGCTGTTCCAGGCTTCGCCACATGGTGCCGCGCTGGTGCGCAGCCACGGCACGGGACGCCAGCGCCTCGCCGCTATCCCCGGCGTCGTGCCGGACCCGCTGGCGCGTCCGCCCTATTGTACCTTTGCTGACCGCTGCTCTTTTGTGCAGGCGGATTGCCGAAAGGCGATACCGCCGCTCGATTTCATCGGTGAGAACGACGGGATCGCGCATCGCGCCGCCTGTATTCATCCGCGAGACGGCGAGGTGCTCGCATGAGCAAGATGATCTTGCAGGTGCGCGATGTGGTGCGCGAATACCAGCTGCCGCGTCCGTCATTTTTTTCAAAGCCGGGCGCGTTGCGTGTCCTGCATGGGGTCAATGTTGAGATCGAAGCCGGGCAAAGCCTTGGCATCGTGGGTGAAAGCGGCTCCGGCAAGTCCACGCTGGCCCGCGCCGTCATGGGGCTGGAGCGTCCGCAAGCGGGACAAATTCTCATCAACGGGCAGGATATCTATGCGCTTGATCGCGCCGGCTTGCGTGAAGCGCGCAAGGGCTTTCAGGCGATCTTTCAGGACCCGTATGGCTCGCTCGACCCGCGCCATACGGTCAAGCGCATCATTTCCGAACCGATCGTATCGCTGGAAAGCGGCACCAGTACCAAAGAGCGCGACGATCGCGTGGCGGAAGTGCTGGAAGCGGTTGGCTTGCCAAAGGCCTCGGCGGAAAAATATCCGCACGAGTTTTCGGGCGGGCAACGCCAGCGTATCGCCATCGCGCGCGCCCTGATCACCAAGCCCGCTTTGATCGTCGCGGACGAGCCGGTGTCGGCGCTTGACGTTTCCATTCAGGCGCAGGTTTTGAACCTGATGATGGATCTGCAGGAAAAGTTCGGCCTTTCCTATCTGTTCATCAGCCACGATCTGGGTGTCGTGCGCGCCATCACCGACCGCGTCGCCGTGATCTATCGCGGCAATATTGTCGAGCAGGGACCGACCAACGAAGTCTTCGACAATCCTCGACATGACTATACGCGGGCGCTGGTCGACGCCGTGCCGAAGCCGTTTTCCGGTCGCCGCAAGCGAGTGCGACGCCCAAGCTCCACACTGAAATTGCCTGAGTGATTTGAGGAAATCCCAATGTCGAATCCAGCCGATTTGTCAGCCGTCGAACTCGTGTCCGCCTATAAGGCGAAGTCGCTTTCGCCGGTCGAGGTCACGGAAGCGGTCATCGCCCGCATCGAAGCCTATGAGCCGAAGCTGAATGCGCTTTGGGCTTACGATCCCGACGCCGCACGTGTTTCGGCCAAGGCCTCGGAAGCGCGCTGGGCAAAGGGCGAGCCTGCCGGACCCATCGATGGCGTTCCGCTGACGATCAAGGAAAATATCGCGACCGAAGGCACGGCTGTTCCGCTCGGCTGCGCGGCGCTGCCGCTGGAGCCCGCCAGCGCCGACGCTCCGCCTGCGGCGCGGACACGGGAGGCTGGCGGCGTGCTGCTGGCCAAGACGACCATGCCTGATCTCGGCATGTTGTCTTCCGGCCTGTCGAGCTTCCACAAGCTAGCGCGCAATCCATGGGACCTCGGTACCAATCCAGGCGGATCAAGTGCCGGTGCGGGCAGCGCCGGTGCGGCCGGTTACGGTCCGTTGCATATCGGCACGGATATTGGTGGCTCGATCCGCCTGCCTGCAGGCTGGTGCGGCCTCGTTGGACTGAAGCCTTCCTTCGGGCGCATTCCCATCGATCCGCCATTTCTCGGTCGCGTGGCCGGGCCGATGACGCGCACTGTCGCTGACAGCGCGCTTTACATGTCGGTGCTTTCAAGACCTGATCGTCGCGATGGCATGAGCCTGCCCTATCAGGATATCGACTGGATGAGCCTCGACATCGATGTGAAGGGCTTAAAGATCGGCCTGTGGCTCGATGCCGGTTTCGGCGAGCCGGTGGGGGATGGAACCCGCGCCGCCGTCGAAGCCGCAGCGAAATTGCTTGCCGATGCGGGTGCGATCATCGAGCCTGTTGCACCATTTCTGAACCGCACCATGATCGATGGTCTGGATCGTTTCTGGCGCGCGCGGTCGTGGTCGGATATCAGGAAGATGACGCCGGAAAACCGTGCGAAGATTCTGCCTTACATCTATCAGTGGACGGAAACCGCCGAGGGCTTAACGGGCGAAGAAGTCTATCTCGGCTTTGCCCAGATGGATGCAATGCGCAATGCGGCGCTTGCCGCTTCCAAGGGCTTCGACTTTATCATTTCGCCAACCGCGCCCATGCCGACCTATCCGGCGGAATGGGCGTCTCCGGTCAACGACCCGCAGCGCCCCTTCGAACATATCGCCTTCACCGTGGCGATGAATATGTCGGAGCAGCCTGCGATTTCGATCAATTGCGGTTATACGGCCAAGGGTCTACCCATTGGCTTGCAGATTTTCGGCCAGCGTTTTGATGATCTGGGCGTGTTGCGCCTTGCAAAAGCGTATGAGGAGATGCGGCCAGAGCAGAGGCCGTGGCCAGTTATTGCGTGACTGCCAAATCCTGCCCCTCATCCTGAGGAGGCGCGAAGCGCCCTCTCGAAGGGTGAGGGGCCATCTCCTATCCTTCGAGACGGTGACCTTCGACAAGCTCAGGTCCCCTCCTCAGGATGAGGGAGATGGGCAGGCGCTCGGGATGTTGGGGGCGGTTACTTTTTCGGGCGAAGCGGCGCGCGTTCCTTGTAACGGTCCATGGCGGTGAGCTTCTGGACCAGCGGGTCGGCGTCGCGCCAGCCATAAATCTCGGTGCGCAGATATTCGAGTTCGGCGTCGAGCTCTTCTTCACCGATCTCCGTCCACCATGATTTCGGACGCCCGTCAGTGCCGTCCGACCAGCGATAGCCACGCGCTTTCAGATGATCTTTCATCTCGAACGGGCTATTCTCGGCGTAGATGCGCATCCGCGCGCGCTGGCTGGCCTTCAAGAGTTCGGCAAAGGGCGTGGTATCGCCAGACTGTTCCTTCAGCACCGCAAGCAGGGCCTGACAATCGTCTTCGGCCCGGTGACCGTTATGGAAAAAGCCGCTCTGGCCGATCAGGTACCCAAGCTTGGTGCCTTCAAAGCCGCGTGCAGTCCAGTCGATTTCCTTGACCGAGCAGGCCCAAGGCTTGTTGGCGAAGGCGATGGAAAAACGTTCAAGAAATGGACGGTCAAACCCTGCATTATGCGCGATGATGATATCGGCCTCGGCGATGAGCGCGTCCAGCTTTTCGCGGGGGATCGTCTGCCCCCTCACCATCTCGTCGGTGATGCCGGTGATGCGAGTGATGTCGGCCGGGATCGGCCGGGAAGGTTGCTGCAATGCGCCGAACGTGGCGCAGATATCGCCTATCGATCCGTCGTCGGCATAACGGAAGGCAACCGCGCCGATCTCGATGATTTCTTCCTGCGCTGGATTGAGGCCGGTCGTTTCCGTGTCCACGACAACGCCCAGACGGGGGAAGGCGATCCTGTCGGCGTCGGGAACGGTCGGCGGCGGGTCTAGCCTTTGGAGGATGCGGTAACGTCCGCTCTCCTTCAGCCGCTTCACCATCTCCGCTTCGTCTATACCGGTAGTCTTGCCGTGTTTGGCGCGGGCGGGACGCAGTTCTGCCCGTTCCTGTCCTTCCGCCGGGGAAGGAGCAAAAAGGTCGAACTGATGGCGCATGGAACTTCTCCGCATGGGGGAACGGGTTTGGCAAAGAATGCCATTTTGCGGTGCTGCAACCAAGGCCGCAATCGTATAAGTAACAGGTAATCATCCTGTCGAACCGTGGCAAGGCGGGGCGCGGGGGCGTGGGAGAGGGCTTGAGGAGGGGATTTCGTGGCGGATTATGATTATTGCGTCATCGGCGGCGGCATTGTCGGGCTTGCGACAGCAAAAGCCATGCAGGAGGCGGAGCCGGGCGCAAGGATCATTCTGCTGGAGAAGGAAAGCGATTTAGCGCGCCACCAGACGGGACACAATAGCGGCGTCATCCATGCCGGCATCTATTACCAGCCCGGTTCATTGAAAGCGCAATTGTGCCGGGCCGGTGCCGAAGCCACGAAAGCCTTTTGCAGGCAATATTCCATTCGATTCGAAACATGCGGCAAGCTTCTGGTGGCAACCTCTCAAAAGGAGGTCGAGCGCATGGAGGCTCTGGCAAGGCGTGCGGTCCAGAACGACATCGCGTTCCAGCACGTGGATCAGCAGGCGCTACGCAAGGCAGAGCCTGCGGTCGCGGGGCTGGGGGCGCTTCTGGTTCCTGCGACCGGCATCGTCGACTATGCAAAAGTATCGCGGGCGATGGCGGCGGAAATCGTCGAGCGCGGCGGTATCGTGCGGCTCAATTCGCCGGTGGCCGCCATCCGGGAGGATGACACGGGCGTTGCGGTGACGGTGAATGGCGAGACCGTGCGCGCTTCCAGACTGGTCGCTTGTGCGGGATTGCAGTCGGACCGCATCGCGCGTCTTGCCGGGCTGGATATCAGCCACCGCATCGTGCCGTTTCGTGGCGAATACTACACCCTGCCGCAATCGAAGGCGAATATCGTCAAACATCTGATCTATCCGATCCCCGATCCCGACCTGCCATTCCTCGGCATCCACCTGACGCGAACGATCGATGGCGGCGTCACGGTCGGCCCGAACGCGGTGCTCGGGTTTGCGCGCGAAGGATATGACAAGGGCAGTTTCCGTGCGGGTGACGTCGCGGACATGGCTGCATTTCCCGGCTTCTGGAAGATGGCGATGAAGAACTGGCGTTCTGCACTGTCCGAGTTCTGCAATTCCGCGTCCCGCGCGCGTTATCTCAAGGAATGCCGGAAATATTGCCCCACACTGGAGCTTTCCGATCTCGGTGCGCCGGGGGCGGGAATACGCGCGCAAGCCGTGCTCCATGACGGTACGCTGGTGCATGATTTTCTTTTCAGGGAAACAGAGAGAATGCTTCACGTCTGCAACGCGCCGTCACCGGCGGCAACATCTTCCATACCTATCGGGCGGATGATCGCCGAAAAGCTTCTGGGGATAAATCTCAAGGTAAAAACTATGTGAAAGCAGAACTTTCCTGAATGATGTTGTTTTCAGATGATTTTTAGCATTCACTTATACTCGATATTGCTCCTTTAGGCTTGAGTGCTTGTCCATATTGACAGCTATTAACTTGACTTTGCCCCCGGTTTGTAATTGCACGTTACGTTCAACCTGAAATAGCGTTTTCTGCAATCTTGTTTTGACTGATCAGGGCCAGTTCGTGAAGTTTGTGCCGCCGCTTATAGTCTTGCTGTTTGCTGCGACGATGTCGGGCGTCTGGACGCTCGACACGAAGCGCAGGCATCTCTTGTTTTTCGGCCTCAGCTTTGGCTGTTTCGCCATGGGGCTTCTGGTTCCGATATCGCTGATCTCGGACAGTCTTGCCCTGACTTCGCCGATAGCTACGGCTCTCCATTTTATGGGCGGGTGGCTGCTTTGCGAAGGTGTGATGATGCGGATGGGCATGCGTTATTCGCGGGTGGCGCCCCGCCTGATCGGGCTCGGTCTCCTAGCGGCCATGGTCTTTTTCATCGCAAATGATACGGGTTACGCGCGCATTGCGCCTGCGGTGCACCTGTCGCTGGGTAGCCTGATGGCGGTGCTTTGCATTCAGGCGCGCGATCTCGCCTGTCGAAGCTCGATCGATCGCGTGCTGTTCGGTGCGTTGCTGCTTTTGACGGTGCATTTCTATGTGCAGGCTGGAATGGCGCTGGGCCTCCCCGACGAGATTGTGCAACCGTCTGAACTGATACATACGCGCTACTGGCAGGGCGTCATGATATTCGGTTCCTTTGCGGGCGTGTTCGCCGGCCTTGTCCTTCTGGCGGTAACGACTTCCGATGTGGTGGAGGAATTGCAGGCGGAACGCGACGCCGATCCGCTGACCGGCGTTCTCAACCGTCGCGGACTGGAACGCCGGGCGCGCATGCGTCTGGCCGAGGTCCAGCGCGGCGACCATGGAGTCATCATTGCCGATATCGATCACTTCAAATCGATCAATGATGCACTGGGCCATGCAACCGGCGATCAGGTTCTGGTCGAGTTCGCCCGCATCCTGCAAACCATAGCAGCCGAAACGACGATTGTCGGACGCATTGGCGGCGAAGAATTTGTTCTTCTGGTCCGGGGCGATGCCGAAACATGCGAGAGACTGGGCAATCTGCTTTGCGGGCGCGTGGCTCGGCATCAGTTCCTCATGCTGTCAGGCCGCCAACTGACATGCAGCTTTGGTATCGCCATGGTGCGCGGCGGCGAAACCTTGTGGGAAACGGCGGCACGGGCCGATCTTGCCCTGATGCGGGTCAAGCATCGTGGACGCAATCGCGTTGCCGTGGAGGGGCTGGAGTTCCCCAGCGCCAAGCAAGGCGCATTGCTTCTGACAGGCTGAACCGGCGCATGGCGATCCGGTTTTCTTCTTCCCGTAAAGGATTTGGTTACCATAATTGGCGATGCTGGAGATGACCTTCCAGTCACCGCCTTGCCATGTTGCGTTCGTCTTTTTGCCGGACTGACATGCAAGGCGGCGCAGTGAAAGTTGTTCTCCACTCGGATTTGTATCATGGCGTGTGTAACAGAAGTGTATGGCTCCGCGGTTCCGCGCGGCAAGGGCATCCGGCTTCCATTCGGTCTCAAGGGGTTTACGCGCGTTGCGGTGTTCGCCGCCACGGGCCTCGTAGCCGGAAGCTGGATGATGACCGCGCTCGGTACGCTGGAAACGGTGGTGCCAGCCTTTGCACCTGTTGCCCCTGTCATGCGCCGTGTCTCCCTGAACGCACCGCAGGCGCTTGCCGTCGTCGACCACAGGCTCGCACCGTCGCGGCGCATCAGGCAAGGCTTCATCGATGCCTATACCGCTGACGCCGCTTATTCCAATCTCGACTGGCGCCGGAGCAAAAGGGCGGATGGTGCGCCTATCATCGCCGATATCGGCCCGGATTCCGTCATCGAGGACAAGCCCGTTGATACGGCGTCCCTCATTGAACTGCGCGCTGATCGCGTTCGGCGCGAAGAGCCTGTTTTGGCGCGTGTTCAGCCACAGCAACCTGCTGCGGAGGCCGGTGCGACTGTGCTGGCCTATGCGCCGGTGCCTGCCACATCGGACGCGACAGCGGCTTTCAGCAAGATAGAACCGCTCTCGCAAGCCGAAGAAGTGGATGCGGCGGAGAAGCAGGCACATCTGCCCACCGGCAATGCCGTTCCTGTTCCGCAGCTCGCATCGGACCAGAACTCGGCTGTCGCCGCAGAAGCCGGAGCCGCCCAAGACGCATTCCTGCCCGATGACGTGCCGTTGCCTGGTGCCAAGCCTTCGCTGCGCCGTTCCCGCATGCATGAAAAGACCGAACTCGCCTATGCGCCGGAAAGCGGCGCAACCGAGGAGCCGCGCCCCGGCCTGTTCAGTCCGCTTCTCAATCAGGCTTCGCGCAGCAAGGTTGCCATCTATGATATTTCCGCGGCCACCGTTTACCTGCCGAGCGGCGAGCGCCTGGAAGCCCATTCCGGCCTCGGTCCGATGCGTGACAATCCGCGCTACGTGAACCAGAAGAACCGCGGGCCCACACCGCCGCATACCTATGATCTGCGCATGCGCGAGGCGTTGTTCCACGGCGTCGAGGCGATCCGCCTTACGCCTGTCGATGGCAATAACCGCTACAATCGCGATGGGCTTCTGGCGCATACTTTCATGCTCGGACGCCGTGGTGATTCCAATGGCTGTGTGGTGTTCAAGGACTATCCGCGCTTCCTGCGCGCGTTCAAGCGCGGCGAGTTCAACAAGCTGGTCGTCGTGACCCGGATGCAATCCTCCAAACCCGCCCGGATAGCATCGCTTTTATGATAGACGGCCCTTTTCGGGACGATCCTTCGAATATCGGGGTCACACAAAGAAATGTGATCCCCGGTTTGTTGCGGGCGGGACGAATTTGATAGATATCTTTCATCGAAACCGATGGGAGATTTTCATGAAACTTTATTACAAGGCTGGTGCCTGTTCGCTCGCACCCCACATCATCCTGAGCGAAGCAGGCCTGCCTTATGAACTGGAAGCCGTGGACATCAAGGCCAAGAAGACGGCTGACGGCGAAGACTATTTCGCGATCAATCCGCGCGGCGCGGTTCCGGCGCTGGAAGTAAAGCCCGGCACTGTCATCACGCAGAACGCGGCAATTCTCCAATATATCGGCGACCATTCCGATGTTGCGGCATTCAAGCCTGCTTATGGCACCATCGAACGTGCACGCCTGCAGGAAGCGCTGGGCTTCTGCTCGGATCTGCATGCGGCTTTCAGCGGCCTGTTCGCTCCCACCCTCACGGAAGAAGCGAAGGCGGGCGTCATTGCCAATATCAATCGTCGTCTGGGGCAGTTCGAAGCCATGCTGCCGGACAAGAATGCCTACTGGCTTGGCGATGATTTCACGCAGCCGGATGCCTATGCGTCTGTCATCATTGGCTGGGGCGTCGGACTGAAACTCGATTTAAGTGCCTATCCCAAAGCGCTGAAGCTGCGCCAACGCGTGTTGGCGCGCCCGAACGTGCAAAAGGCGTTCAAGGAAGAAGGCCTGAACTAAAAACAAAGCCGGAGGCCAAACCTCCGGCTTATACATTTGAGGCCGGAACGGTAAACTTCGTTCCGGCCTCGTTTGTCATTGGGGTGAATGCAACACCGCACTGACGGCTGCAAAGAGGTTGGGTCGTGCCCGGCAGGAACTTTCGTTCGTAAAAAAGCAGAACCCTTTGCAG
>NZ_JBAKHE010000025.1:0-35126 GCF_049065885.1 Brucella sp. IR068
GCAGGCGCGATGCCGCTACTGGCAAAGGCGGGCATTGAACCCGATATGGATGAGGGACTAATCTCGCTGGACAATGAAAAGGGAGCGTCGGAATTTGTTACATCCTGCCGCAAGCTCCGGTTGTGGGCGCGGGAAAATGCCGTCAAGCTTTGACATGCGGCACAAGACCGATGTGAAGAGGCCTTTCGAAGACAGATCACAAAGCGGTCCGGCCACAAGCCGGACCGTTTATCATGTCAGAACGTGAACCAAGTGCGCTGGTCCGGTCGGGACCTACGCGTTCTTCTTGCTGCTCCAACCTGTCGAGCGGGTGTCCTGGGCGATGGCTCTTTCTGGATGGGGATTGACCGCCCTACGCACGGGCCACTTCAATCAGCCGACTGCGACCTGAAAAGGGGCAGGGAAACGACCCTGCCCCAAAGCGGATATTATGCCTTTGCCGCTTCCACGAAGCGTGGATTGAAGGTCTGCGCAAACGAAATATCTGCATTCGCCAACTCTGGGTCGAGAGCCTTGAGCATTTCAAACAGGCTCTTGAAGCCGTCTTCCGCGATCAGACCCTTTTCAGAATACATGGCGCGGGACTTTTCGAAGCCGGTCTTGTACAGTTCCCGGTCACCCAGCAGATATTCCTCCGGCACGGCATCCGCCACTTCATCGGCAGAAGCCTTATGGATCCAGTTCAGCGATTTGACGAATGCATTGACGACACGCTGCGTTGTAACCGGATTGGCATCGATGAAGCTCTGTTGCGCATATACGGTCGCTGCGGGATTGGTGCCGCCGAAAAGCTGACGCGTGCCCTCTTCGGTGCGCGTGTCGAGAAGCAGTGTGATGTCGCCATCCACTTCTAGTCGCGTGATGACCGGATCGAGATGGACGAGAGCGGCAATTTCACCCTTCTTGATGGCTGCGACCGCACTTGCGCCACCGCCCACACCGATGATCGAAGCGGCGTCTTCGGCGAGACCGTTCTTGATGAGCGCATATTGCAGCAACAGCGACGTCGATGAACCTGGCGCCGTGACGCCGACATTTTGGCCCTTGAGATCGGCAATCGTCTTGATCTCACCGGCAAGGTCCTTGCGCACGCCGATGCAGATTCCCGGAAAACGGCCAAGCTCGCAGACGGCCTTGATGTCCTGTCCCTTGTTCTGCATGCGAATGGTGTGCTCATATGCGCCAGTGACCACATCGACCGAACCGCCGATCAGCGCCTGCAGGGACTTTGCGCCACCGCCGAAATCATTGATGGTGGCCTTGATGCCTTCTTCCTCGAAGAATCCCTTGCGCTCGGCAATGGTGAGGGGGAGGTAATAGAAGAGCGGCTTGCCGCCGACGCCGAACATCAGTTCCGGTTTTTCAGGTGCCGCGGATGCATCCTGCGCATAGGCGGGCAGGCGCGAGGCGATGCTCGCAAGCCCGAAGGCAGCGGCGCCCAGCAAGATATCTCTACGTGTTGTTCTCATGGTTTCCTCCTTGAATCCTTTTAACCATTGTGTCCGGCAGCTTTCGGGCGCCAGACCAGCAGGCGGGCTTCGATGATAGAGACGCCCCAGTCGATGACGAGCACGAAGGCCGTCAGCACCAGCATGCCGGCAAAGACGCCGGTAACGTCGAACACGCCTTCGGCCTGATGGATCAGGTAGCCAAGCCCCGCCGATGAACCGAGATATTCCCCCACGACCGCGCCGACGACGGCAAAGCCGACAGCCGTATGCAGGCTTGAGAACATCCACGACAGCGCGGATGGCAGATAGACGTTGCGCAAAAGCTGGCGCTCGTTCATGCCGAGCATACGGGCATTGGCGAGCACAGTCTGGTTCACTTCCTTCACGCCCTGATAGACGTTGAAGAAGACGATGAAGAAGACCAGCGATACGCCAAGTGCGACTTTGGACCAGATGCCGAGACCGAGCCACAGCGCGAAGATCGGCGCCAGCACGACACGCGGCAGCGAATTGGCGGCCTTCACGTAGGGGTCGAAGATCGCGGCGAGCAAAGGCTTGCGGGCAAACCAGAAGCCGATCAGCACACCGCCGATTGCGCCGATGGCAAAGGCCAGCATGGCTTCAAGCAGTGTGATGCCGAGATGATACCAGATCGTGCCTTCCGCAAACCATTTGGAGATGCGAACGGCCACATCGCCCGGCGTGGCAAAGAAAAACTTCGCTTTGGCCGGATTGCCCAGCAAGTGGGTTGCGGTGAAGAGGTGCCAGACCAGAATGACGGCCACCGCCACGCTGAGCTGCGCCAGAAACAGCATAGGCTTTTTCATTTCTTTTCCCCACTCGTCTGCTGATAGCCCTTGAGAACCTCTTCCTTGAGCGCACTCCATATTTCGCGATGAATTTCGTGGAACTTGTCGTCGAGGCGTATTTCGGAAATCTCGCGCGGGCGGGCGAGGGGAATTTTATACTCAGCCATGATGCGGGCACGCGGCCCGGCAGACATGATGACGACGCGATCCGCCAGCGCGATGGCCTCTTCCAGATCGTGGGTCACGAACATGACCGCCTTCTTGTCCTGCGACCACAGGTCGAGCAGAAGGTCGCCCATGATGACACGCGTCTGCGCATCGAGAGGGCCGAAGGGCTCGTCCATCAGCAGATATTTCGGATTGCGGATCAGCACCTGCGCAAGGCCGACGCGCTTGCGCTGTCCCCCCGACAGCATATGCGGATAGCGGTCACCAAAACTTGCAAGACCGACGCGGGCCAGCCACTCGCGAGCCTGTTCGCGGGCCTGTGCCTTTGGCGTGCCTGTGATTTCCAGCCCGATGGCAACATTGTCCAGCACGGTCTTCCAGGGCATGAGAGCGTCCTGCTGGAAGAGATAACCTGCCTTGCGATTGAGGCCTTGCAGCCGCTGGCCGCTGATCTCGACAGTGCCGCTGGCGGGTACTAGAAGCCCGGCAACGGCATTGAGCAATGTGGATTTTCCGCAACCGGTCGGGCCAACAATCGCCACGAATTCGTTTTCGGCAACTTCAAGATTGCTTTCGGCGACAGCATCGAAACGGCCACCATCGGCCAGTTTGAACGAAATCTGCACATCCTTGAGCGCAATTGCTGTCTTGCGTGTCTCTTCCACTTGAATAGGGCTTGGTTCGGCGCTCATCGCTAGTCACATCCCGTGAACTGACGATGTGCTCTGCCATAACGGCTCATATATCCGCTCCTCTTCGGGTAGCGCCTCATGAAAGGGGGAACGCACAAGATGCATAATCTTGTCCATCAAAAAGTGAGGCGCAAAAATTTGCGATAGAGTCTCTTCGTATAACGTCCCGGCAAGAACATGCAACGAAAAGCGCATGGTGCGTTTCAAACTATCGACAAAAAGAAGCTCAGGCGAAATATTGTTGCGATCAGCCGCGCCAGGTCAGGAAACGTTTCTCGATCTGCCCGATGATGAAATTGACAATCAGGCCCATCACCGACAGGATTGTGACCCCGGCAAACAGCTTTTCAAGGTCGTAGAGCGAGCCTGCTTCAAGGATATAGGAACCGACGCCGAACTGGGCGCCGAGCATTTCGGCTGCGACCAGCAGAATGATGCCGATGGAGATCGAGACCCGCAATCCGGACAGGATTGCAGGAAAGGCGCCCGGCAGGATGATCTTGCGGACGATGGACCACCAGCCGAGACCGAAACTCTGGCCCATGCGCACGAGCGACCGATCCACATTGTCGACTGCGCCGTAAGTGGCGACGACCGTTGGCGTAAAGGTGCCAAAAGCGATGAGCATGTATTTCGACATTTCGTCGATGCCGAACCAAATGACGAAAAGCGGCAGGAGCGCGATCTTGGGAATCGGGAAAAGGGCTGCGACGAGCGGTACCAGACCTGCCCGAACATAACTGAACAGGCCGATCATCACGCCGAGACCGACGCCGACTGCGATACCGAGGCTGGCGCCGATGACAAGTCGCCTTAGTGATGGCAGCAGGTGTTGCCACAGGAGGCCGGTCTGCCAGAGCTGGACGAAGGTTTCCAGCACGGCGGATGGGCGTGGCAATGTCAGGTTGGATATGAAGCCGCTACGGGTTCCGATTTCCGCGAGCGCCAGCAGTGCCGCGAACAGGATCAGGGCCATATGGGACACCGGCTGGGGCGCAAAACCGCCCCCCCGGAAAGGGACCGGGCGAACATCCGGGCGGGGCTGCTTCATTTCTGTGATCTCAACCATTGATCAACTCCTGATCTGCAGCCTGCGCCTCCGCCCGCATCAACTCCCAGAGCTCTCTCTGCTTTTCTTCAAGAACGGGGTCGCCAAGATGACGCTCGGAAAGGGGAATATCGATATCGACAATTTCCCTGATCCTTCCGGGCCTTCGCGACAACACCACGACCCGATGACCAAGCCGAACAGCTTCGTTGAGATTGTGCGTGACATAGACCGATGTGAACGGTTGACGCGTCCACAGCGCAATCAGATCGTCCATCAGCAGTTCTCGCGTCTGGCTGTCGAGAGCCGACAGGGGTTCGTCCATCAGCATGACGGCAGGGCGCACCGACAAGGCACGCGCGATCGCCACGCGCTGGCGCATGCCGCCCGAAAGCTGCTTCGGCAATGCCTGCCGGAAATCCAACAGCCGGGTGCGCTCCAGAACATTGGTGACAATCCTGTCCATTTCAGCTCGACCAAGTCCGTGATCCTCAAGCACCAGCTTGATATTTCCTTCGACGGTGCGCCACGGCAGCAGAGCAAAATGCTGGAAGACATAAGTGAGGGGATTGAGCGAATCCTTTGGCGGCGACCCAATTTGCAGCACCTCACCCGAGGAAGGTTTTTCAAGCCCGCCGAGAAATCGCAGGAGCGTGGATTTTCCGCAGCCCGACGGTCCGATCAGGCAGACTATCTGCCCTTGCGGGATGGCGAGCGAAATATCGTTCAGAACTTCGACCGGACCATAAAAATGGCTGACGTTCTTAAGCTGCAGATCCATTTCAACTCCAGTCGGAAAGTACGCTCGCCGACGACAACATCCCAGCTTTGGATGCCTGTTCCGGCTTGTGCTCGGCAAGCCAGCCGGGCACGGAAGATTTAAGTTTAGCCAGACTTAGATCGTCTTGACGTAGGATGTGTCGAAAAGTTTTTCCTGCGTGACGTCTTCCTTGACCATGCCCTCGGAGCGGAACCAATCCAGTTGCTCCATACAGCTGTTGAGCGAAAGGGCCAGCCCCTTGTTGATGCGCATTGCCCCATCGATCAGGTTTTGTTTTGCCGTCTCGAACGGGCTGTCGCTTTCGACATATTTGTGCACGATTTTTGCGATGTCGTCGCGCGCCGCATCATCCGCCGTGTTGTCGACGAAAGCCGCATTATAATCGTCGATTGCCCGGGAGTAGGCTTTCACGAAAGCTTCCGTCATGGCGCGCTCGTCGCTCGCATTCTTAGTAGACGTGAATGCTGTAGTGACCTGATAATCCGGAGCGTAGTCGGAAACGAGGCCGATCTGTTTGGCAGCGCCTTCGCGAATGAGCTTTTTCGCGATATTGGGCTGGATCGCCCAGGAATCGATCTGCCCGGTTGACAGGGCGCCTACCAAGGCGCCGAGTTTCTGTAGCGGTCGGAGCTGGATTTCTGAAAGCGGAATATTATTGGCCTTGGCGAACTTGTGCGCCATGAAATGGAATGACGAACCCGCCGTGGTGATGCCGAAACTGTGTCCGGCCAGCTTGGATGGCTCCCTCAGCCCGCCTTCATAAGCCTTGTTGGAGGCCAGAATAACATTGCCGGTGATCCCTTTTTCTTCCGCAAGCGCTCCGCCGATGACCTTGATCGCGCCTTTGTCGGCCAGACTGATAAGCCCGCCGCTCATCGCGGTCACACCGAAATCAGCGTCGCCGGATGCGATGGCGACCGCCATGGGTTGGGCGGCCTCGAAGAATTTCAGCTCGATATCGAGACCTGCGTCTTTGAAATAACCGCGCTCATGCGCAATATAGCTCGGCGCATGGCTCGCCAGATGGAGCACCGCCAGATTGCGCGTCGCGGCCCGGGCAGGGGAGCCGAAAGCCGTGCTGATGCCCACTGCACCAAGTCCCATCAATGTCTGACGGCGTGTCAGGGTGAAATCCATTCTGGCTCTCCTCCGATGCGGGTGTCAGCCCGGCGCAACAGATTTCCCTGCCAAGCCCGGCAAACAAAATTTCATTACGTCTCTGCCACGGAAAAATATGGAAGATTGCTTTCGCATAAAGCCCCAGGGCCAGATTTTCAATGGTTTTAAGGACTGAGCTTCACAACCACGAGCCTCAATCGCATCGGGAAACAGGCTGAACCGTACTGGATGTGTTCAAAATGGTGGAACCATACTGCGAAGTTTAGCCGAGAAGCCTTCTGCGATAGCAAGCGCGGCCAGAGCGAGTTATAAGACCAAGTTATAGGGTGGGCGAAGCAGGTTGGGTCCTAGCTAAAAAGTGACTCTCGTGGCTCTATTGTATTAAATTAGAGCATTCCGTTCAAACTTCAGGTGACGCCGATGAATGACGAAAATATGGATCAGCAGGGCGGGGTGGTGTTACCTTCGCATTCCTATTCCGGGTCATATGCGTGGCAAACGAGTTTCTATGATGCCGAACTCGATCCACGTGACTGGCTGGCAGCCATCATTGACGGTTCTGATGACGCGATAATCAGCAAGGACCTGAATGGTAACGTTAAAACCTGGAACAGGGGAGCCCAGCGACTATTCGGATACGAACCTGATGAAATTGTGGGAAAGCCGATCACCATCCTTATCCCGGATGATCGCCTGCAAGAGGAGCCGGCGATTTTGGCCCAGATTCGCGCGGGAAACCGCGTGGATCATTTCGAAACCGTACGAAAGAAAAAAAACGGGACGCTTTTTGATATCTCTCTAACCATCTCTCCGATCCGGAATGCAGGGGGCAAAATTATTGGCGCATCCAAAATAGCCAGGGATATCACCGAGCGGCGTCGGGCTCAGGAACAACAGCGCCTCCTGATGGGCGAAATGAATCATCGGATCAAAAACCTTTTTGCACTGGCAAACGCGATTGTTTCCTTGAGCGGGCGGGAAGTGAAAACCGCCGAGGAATTGCGTCAGCATTTGCAGTCCAGACTTTCTTCACTTGCAAGAGCCCACGCACTAACAATGCCCGATTGGGAAGAAGTTGGAGCGGCGTCCATCTCTCTCCACGCGCTTCTTCAGACAATACTCGAACCTTACGATCACCAGAATATAACCGTTACCGGCGCCAATCCCGCGGTCTCCGGAAAGCAGCTGAGCAGTCTTTCGTTGTTGCTCCACGAGTTCGCGACCAATGCGGCCAAGCATGGGGCGCTTTCAGCGCCTGGGGGCAACCTTTCTGTAACTGCCCTTGAAACCGAAGATACGTTTGAATTGCTCTGGTCGGAAACCGTACAGGATCACCCCGAAGAACCCAATGTTGAAGGGTTTGGAACCCGGTTGGAGGCCGCGCTCTCGGGCGCTCTCAACGCCAGGGTTCAACGGAACTGGACCTCGACTGGTCTCGAAATCAGCTTGCTGGTCCCCAAAGCAACACTGGAGCCTAAATAGAAGAACGACTTCACCAAGCGATAACGGCGTAGTGGCTTCGCTGCAATCTCTTGGCGCTTACTACCGGCGCGCCAAAGGTTCCTTGGGTGCCTTCAAGGATGAGTTGTCGCAGATGATATCGAAGCTTACTCCAGCGGACTGTCCGGTGCTGAACAAAGGAACACGAGGCAACGCCGCGTTTCCGATTGAGCAACCTTTGAGATTTCCACAAGTCATCGAAGTTACGCCGCTAATTCCCGTTCTCCAACCACTTTGGGTCTTGCCGCGCTCCCGATCCTCCTCCCATGCGGTTACTCAAACCGGAGGAGTCCATACGGTGACAATCGGAAAGACGAAAATTGCCGCGATCATCAAAAAGAAGATTCGCCAGCCGGGAGGAACAGCCCGATAGCCGAGCCCGGCCGACACGATTGCGAGCAAACCTGTCAAGGGCCAGCCGAAATAGCCAAAGATGATAAGGTAGGCTTCGTAAGGAGTGAAATTGATCACTGTCAGGCCTGCATAACGCGAGCGGGGGGGGGGGGGAGAGGGATGATGCGAATGCTCCAGCGCTTGTCTGGTGACGACCCATCAAATCCAGATGGCAAATCCTAAACATGCTGCAGCTGGAACTTCGTGCCTTTGGTTTCCTATGGGCGAAACAAGGTAAGTTCCTGGAGGAACGTTCCATCACCCTTGGGTTCTGACGACATCTCGCCCAGAAAGCCGGAGAATTTGCCAGTGGTTCCGATTACGGCAAGCGCCGATTTTCCGTTTTCAGCCTCTTGTCCTGCTACCACGATGCTTCCGGCTTCGAATTTCAGTGTCCATTGGCACTGTCCGTGAGCACCGCTTTTGGTCGTCACGCAGCAGCCGCTATTGGTGCCTATATCGCGCCGGTACTAATCCATCAAAGGTTGATCGAAGACGAACAGGTCACCCTGTGATGGTCCGTCTGAGCCGGTGTCCACGGATCTCTTTTCTCCACGCGTCCCGTCCGCGATCGTGATGATCTTTGTTTCGTCCCGTCGCGGCTGCTGCGATTGATCGGGTGGCGAAACCAACCTTGCTTTACCGGCCATGTTTTGCGACCAGCCAATACAAGAGGCCACTCCGACGACGAGTAGCGCGCCAACGGTGACGATATCTCGGTTCATTTCTTCCTCGATGGTAAGTGTTTGCTGTTACGGTTCGTTCGTCAATTGTCGCGCATCTCGCATTGAGACAACCTTGGTCTTTGCCTGGATCAGGGTGCACATCTCATCGATGCAGCCCTCGGCGCGGATACCTCAAAATCCGAAATTAGCACACAGAAAGAGTTCGCCATCGTTTTCGACGGAGGATTTCCGGTCGATGACCTTTGATGGATTGACACCTCCACGTTCTCCGGTATTCTTTTATAAAAGCTTATATAACATAATTGTGGAACAATTCAAAAATGGGGATTTTGTCTTGCGGATCAAACTAGCACTCCTTCTGGCTTCTGCGATGCTCTTGAGTCCCGGTGCTTCACTGGCGCAGGATAAGGGCGGCGTTATCAATGTCGCGACAATCGGCGAGCCGCCGACGCTCGATCCGATGGTTTCCACCGCTGATCTGGTGGGGATCGTCACGCAGCATATTTTCGAAACGCTCTACACCTTCGACAAGGAATGGAAGCCGACGCCATTATTGGCAGAAAGCCTGCCGGAAATCAGCGCGGACGGAAAAACCTATACGATCAAGCTCCGTTCCGGCATCAAGTTCCATGACGGTAGCGACATGACGTCGGAAGACGTGGTTGCGTCGCTGGAGCGCTGGACAAAGCTCGCTTCGCGGGGAAAACAGGCATCGGTCTTTATTGAAAATATCGCGGCGACCGATCCGGCTACGGTGACGATAACGCTCAAGCAGCCATATGCGCCACTGACCTCACTGCTTGCCTTCAACAATTCTGCGGCGATCATCATACCCTCAGAAAAGCAGGCTGAGCCGATGAACGAATTTATCGGCACCGGTCCCTATATGCTCAAGGAGCGAAAGGCAGATCAGTATATTCAGCTCGTGCGTTTCGACGGTTACAAGTCGCGCGACGGCGAGAGCGACGGTTATGGCGGCGCGCGTCATCAATATCTCGACGAAATCCGTTTCGTATCGGTCCCGGACGCCAACACTCGTGTCGAGGCCGCGGTTTCCGGACAGTATGATTATGTCGATTCCATTCCGGTCGAATCCTTTGACAAGATCAAGTCTTCGACAGCTTCCCAGCCATTGCTTCTGAAGCCCTTCGGCTATCCTGTGTTTGTCTTCAACACCAAGGAAGGGGTGGCGTCGAAATTGCCGGTACGAAAGGCTGTAACACACGCATTGAGTATGGAAGACATGCTTGCGGCTGCGTTCGGCAGTACGGAATTCTACGCATTAGACGGTGCCTTCTATCCTTCCAATTTCGTCTGGAATACGGACGCGGGTGTGGAAGGCAATTATAACGTGGCCCAGCCGGAAGCTGCAGCAGAAGATTTGAAGGCTGCCGGCTACAATGGAGAGCCGCTGCGCATTCTGACCAGCCGCCAATATGAGTTCCATTACAAGATGGCGCAGGTGGCCGCCGAATATCTGAAGCTTGCCGGTTTCAACGTGGATTTGCAGGTTGTCGATTGGGCGACGCTGACGCAGCGCCGTGCTGATCCCAAGCTCTGGGATATCTATATAACGCACAGCCCTTTCCTGCCCGAACCTGCTTTGATGGGGTCTCTGTCGACCAGTTCGCCGGGCTGGTGGGACACGCCAGCGCGTAAAACCGTAGTCGATGCTTTCACGTCGGAATCCAATCCGGACAAGCGCATTGCGCTGTGGGCAGACGTTCAGAAGACCATCTATGACGAACTGCCCCTGATCAAGATCGGCGACTTCAATGCTGTCGCGGCGATGTCCACCAAGCTGGAGGGCGTTGAGCCAGCGCCGTGGCCTTACTTCTGGAATGCTTCGTTGAAGAAGTAACTCCCGGCAATGCAAATGCCGTCCGTCCGGTCGGCATTTGCTGAAATCTTCAATCTGGAGAATCTGATCGCATGGTGCGCTACATCCTTCAGCGATTTGTCGGCATGGCTGTCGTCATGTTTCTGGTCGTGACGATCGTGTTCGTGATTGTCCGGGTGACGCCCGGCGATCCTGCCGCCGTCATGCTTGGACCAGATGCATCGGCGCAGGATATTGCCGATCTGCGCGCCCGGCTTGGTCTGGATCAGTCGCTGGTCATTCAGTACTTTTACTACATAGGTCAGCTGCTGAAGGGCGATCTCGGCCAGTCGATATTCCTCAACATGCCAGTCGGCGCAGCATTGCTCGATAGAGCCGAGCCGACGTTCTTTCTGACAGTTCTTTCGCTTCTGATTGCATGCATCATTGCTCTGCCGGTCGGAGTTTATGCGGCTTACAGACGTGGTTCCTTTGTGGATCAGGCTGCAACGACGGTTGCCATGCTCGCAGCGAGCATACCGAGCTTCTGGCTCGGCCTTATCCTCATGCAGTTTTTTGCGGTCCGGCTGAACCTGTTTCCGGTGTCCGGCTATGGCGGGCCGGGTTCGAGCTTCATGGATCGAATGTATCATCTGATCCTGCCAGCCATCGCGCTGGGGCTGGTTTCCTCTGCCCTGATCCTGCGCTTCACACGTGCCTCAATGCTTGATGTTCTAGGTGACGATTACATCCGCACGGCGCGCGCAAAGGGCCTGATAGAGCGGCGTGTGATCATGAAGCATGCCTTGAAGAACGCGCTGATCCCGATCCTGACCGTGATTGGTCTCACCGCGGCCGTCCTGATCTCCGGCGCCGTGGTGACGGAAACAGTGTTCGGCCTGCCGGGGGTTGGCAATCTTGTGGTGTCTGCAGTCCTGCGTCGGGATTATCCGGTAATCCAAGGCGCGCTGCTCGTCATCGCGGGGCTCTATGTCTTGATCAATTTCATCATCGACATGCTCTATCTGTTCGTAGATCCGAGGGTTCGCTACTGATGGCCGATCTGGTTACGACTACGCAAAAAGCACCCTCGGAACGCGCTTTGTTTGTCCGTCGGCTGTTCAAACGCAAGACAGTGGCGGCTGGCATTATCGTGCTTGCGGTCTTTGCCATCCTCGCGCTGCTGGCGCCCTGGATTGCACCTTATTCGCCGTCGAAGCTATCCATCGTCAACCGTCTCAAGCCGCCGAGCGAAATGTTCTGGTTTGGCACGGATGAGTTCGGACGTGACGTCTTTTCTCGTACGATCTATGCCGGACGGCTGTCACTTATGGTGGGCGCGGCTGTTGTCGTCCTGTCGGCGATCATAGGAGTGACACTCGGATTGCTCGCAGGTTTCTTTCAGCGTCTGGATACTCCCATCGCTCGCCTGATCGACGCGATGATGGCGTTCCCCGACATTCTGCTGGCCATCGCGCTGGTCGCTGCGCTCGGCCCATCGCTGGCGACGGTCATCGTTGCCCTGTCAGTCGTCTACTCACCGAGGCTGGCGCGCATCGTGCGCGCCTCGACGCTGGTGATCCGTGAATTGCCTTATGTCGAGGCGGCTCAATCGCTTGGAATCTCGACATTCCACATCATGACGCGGCACGTGCTGAGAAATCTGATCTCGCCCATCATCGTGCAGTGCACTTTCCTCTTTGCGAGCGCAATGCTTGCCGAAGCGGGGCTCTCCTTCCTTGGTCTCGGCGTAAGCCCCGAGATTCCAACTTGGGGAACCATGATCGCCGCGGGACGCCAATATATCGGCCAAGCCGACTGGATGACCTACTTCCCCGGCTTCGCCATCATTCTTTCCGTCCTCTCGCTTCAGATGGTTGGCGACGGACTACGCGACATGCTCGATCCAAGACTGCGAAGGGATTTGTAATATGATTTCCGGTGAACAGGCGAAGCCGCTTCTCATCACCAATGTCAGACCGGTAGCTTTCGGTGAACATTCCGATACGACGACCGATATTCTCGTCGGGAAGGACGGCAATATCAGCGCCATCGGCAAGTCGTTGAACGCACCGGCAGAGGTGGAGCGGATCGATGGCAAGGGAGCCTGGATTTCGCCGGGTTGGGTCGATCTGCATGTTCATATCTGGCATGGTGGTACGGATATCTCGATACGCCCTTCCGAATGCGGCGCTGAACGAGGGGTGACGACACTCGTCGATGCCGGTTCGGCGGGGGAGGCCAATTTTCACGGCTTCCGGGAATATATCATTGAACCTGCCAGGGAACGGATCAAAGCCTTCCTCAATCTTGGTTCAATCGGCCTTGTCGCCTGCAACCGGGTTCCGGAATTGCGCGATATCAAAGATATTGATCTCGACCGTATTCTCGAATGCTACGCAGCCAATAGCGAGCATATCGTGGGGATCAAGGTCCGGGCCAGCCACGTCATAACCGGGTCGTGGGGCGTTACGCCAGTCAAGCTTGGCAAGAAGATCGCGAAGATACTGAAAGTGCCCATGATGGTCCATGTGGGTGAGCCGCCCGCGCTCTATGATGAAGTTCTTGAAATTCTCGGGCCCGGCGATGTGGTTACGCATTGCTTCAACGGCAAGTCCGGCTCCAGCATCATGGAAGACGAAGACCTGTTCAACCTCGCGGAACGCTGCGCGGGCGAGGGCATCCGGCTGGATATTGGCCACGGCGGGGCGTCCTTCTCGTTCAAGGTCGCGGAGGCGGCAATTGAACGGGGACTCCTTCCATTCTCGATCTCGACAGACCTGCACGGACATTCGATGAACTTTCCTGTCTGGGATCTGGCGACAACAATGTCCAAATTGCTGTCGGTCAACATGCCGTTTGAAAATGTCATCGAAGCCGTCACGCATAACCCGGCATCGGTGATCAAGCTCTCGATGGAAAACCGGCTTTCTGTTGGGCAACGTGCCGATTTCACGATCTTCGATCTGGTTGATGCCGACTTGGAAGCGACGGATTCCAATGGTGATGTGTCTCGGCTGAACAGGCTTTTTGAGCCCCGCTACGCAGTCATTGGCGCTGAGGCGATTACGGCCAGCCGCTATGTGCCGCGTGCGCGCAAACTCGTTCGCCACAGCCACGGCTATTCGTGGCGCTGAAACTGGCAGCGCCGCATTGAATTTTGCGGGAACGTCCCGTGACGAAATGATGAGGAAAATTCGTGTCCCATTCTCTCCAAACGACCGAAGTACGATACTCCCCCTATGAGCGCCTGGCTTCACTTGGCATAACCTTGCCGCCGCCGCCGCCGCCCATCGCGAACTTTGTCACGCATGTTCGGGAAGGCAACATCCTCTATCTTTCCGGGCAAGGGCCAAGGGAAGAGAGCGGACATTTGCGGGCCGGTAAGGTCGGCGGCGACATCGGCGTGGATCAGGCCTATCAGGATGCCCGTCTCACCGGTATCAATCTGCTGGCCGTCATGCACGGAGCGCTTGGCGACCTTTCCCGTGTAAAGCGTGTCGTGAAGCTGTTGGGCATGGTCAACGCCGTGCCCGACTTCGAGCTACACCCCAATGTCATCAACGGCTGCTCCGATCTTTTCATCGAAGTGTTTGGTGCAGCCGGTCAACATGCGCGTTCAGCCGTCGGCTTCGGTTCCTTGCCGGGCAATATCACGGTTGAGATCGAAGCGATCGTCGCCCTGAAAGACTAGGACAGCGTCAATGATTGCGCCAGCCCATCAGCTTTTCGATCTTCGCCGCCGAAGCGCGCACCTGACCGGTGTAGCGGCTTTCGTCGGAAAGCACTTTCTGTTCAGGAAGCACGATGGAGATTGTCGCAACGCATTGTCCATCGCGGTCGCAGATCGGGGAAGCAATGCAGGCAACGGCATAGTCGGATTCCGCAATCTGGATCGAGAGCCGCTCATCGAAGGCTTTCGCCGCAGCCTCCGAGAGACTCGTGGCGTCGATTTCGGCCCGACCGGTCGGAGAAGTCCGGGCGCAGCGCTTGAAAAGCTCGATCCGTTCATTCTCAGCCAAATGCCCCACCAGAAGCCGACCGGATGCAGTCCAGTTCAAAGGTACTCTTGTGCCGACACGCGAGGCAACCTGAAACGGGCTTGGTCCGTCCGCCATGGCCAGAACAAGCATATGGTCTCCATCCCGGCCGCACAGTTGCACTGCTTCGTTCGCTTCGCGGCAGAGATCATGCATTTCGTGCGTGGCGACGCTCATGAAATCAAGCGACCGCGCGTAGGCAAGACCGTAATGATAGAGCCGCGCACCGAGCCAGATCGCACCGTCCGCGTTGCGGGCGAGCATGTTTTTCTCAACGAGATCATCGATGGTCACATAGACCGTGGACAGAGGCGCCTTGATCGCCTTGGCAATCGCATAGGGACCAGCTGGAGCGCCGGCCTCATAAAGATAGTCAATCACCTGCAACGCACGGTCGATGCCGCTGACACGCGAGCGGCGTGTCGACTTGGTTTCGGTATCGTCTGCAGGGGACGTTTCGGCGGGAATAGCGGTTGACAATACGCTCACTCAAGTGCTCCGTGTGAAATTCGAGAAGTTATTACATTATTATGGCATATATGTCGATACCTGAGACAGCGAAAGAAATGGGAGAATTGACATGACCGATGATATCCGCCGCAAGATCGGGCTTCGACCGGTCATCAATGTTTCCGGCACGATGACATCGCTTGGCGCATCCATCGTGGTGCCCGAGGCAATAGAGGCGATGGCAGCGATCTTGCCCCAGTTCGTCGAGGTCAACGATCTCCAGCGCAAGGCAAGCGAAGTGATTGCACGGTTGACAGGCGGCGAAGCTGGCTTCGTCACGGCGTCCTGCTCGTCAGGCATTACACTTACTGTTGCCGGAACCATGACAGGCAACAACCTTCTCGCGATTGAAAGGCTGCCGGATACGACGCCTGAAAAGAACGAAGTTCTGGTGCAGACCGGTCACGTGGTCAGTTACGGCGCTCCGGTCGATCAGGCAATCCGGCTTGCGGGAGGCAAGGTCGTCCTGATCGGACAGGCGACATCTACCCATCGCTATCACATGGAGAATGCGATTACCGAAAAGACGGCTGCGGCGGTTTATGTCGTATCGCACCATGTTGTGGACTATGGCCTTCTGCATCTAAGCGAGTTTGTCGAGATCGCGCACGCCAGGGGCGTGCCGGTGATCGTGGATGCTGCATCCGAATATGACCTGAAGCTCTTTCTGGAAAAGGGCGCAGATATTGCAATCTATTCGGGACACAAGTTTCTTGGCGGCCCAAGCTCGGGGATTGTCGCAGGCAAGAAGGAACTCGTTCGCCATGCTTTCCTGCAAAATCTCGGCATTGGGCGCGGCATGAAAGTTGGCAAAGAGAGCATTTACGGCGTCATGGCTGCACTGGAAGCATGGGAAAAGCGTGACCATGCCGGAATTCGCGAACGGGAAACCGGATATCTGGAACTGTGGAAGAGAACGCTTGATGGCCGCCCCGGTGTCACGGCTCTGATCGAACCAGATCCGACGAACAATCCGCTCGACCGCCTGCGAGTGATTGTGTCTGCAGCCGATGCGCACATCACGGCTTGGGATCTCGTAACCGCTCTTGCGCGTGGGAATCCACCGATCATAACCCGTGACCATGAGGTAGAGCACAACTATTTCTATCTCGACCCATGCAATCTGCATCCCGGACAGGAGACTGTCGTGGCTCGACGTTTGGGTGAGGAACTCGACAGAGCCCGGGCATCGAACGAGATTATCGCTACCCCCTTTGAGGACCGAAGCAGGCATCGCTTCGATGGCTTGCTGCGTTGGCCGGATTGATGGCTGGCAGAGGCTGAGTAACGCGGAGGAACATTATGACGTCTGGGAAATTTGCGACGGTTGGAAAACACGAACCTGTTTTATCCGTTCGAGGACTGACTACCTCCTTTCTGGTCGACGGCGCATGGAAACCGGTTGTCGATGATGTTTCCTTCGACGTTCATCCGGGAGAAACCGTCGCAATCGTCGGCGAATCCGGCTCGGGCAAGAGTGTTACTTCGCTGTCGATCATGCGTCTTCTGCAGAAGGATACGAGCCGCATCGAAGGCAGTATCAGCTTGGCCAGTCGGGAGCTTCTGACGCTCTCGGAAAATGAAATGCGCCGCATTCGCGGCAACGAAATTGCCATGATCTTTCAGGAGCCGATGACGAGCCTCAATCCGCTCTTCACAATCGGCGACCAGATTTCCGAAGCATTGCTCTGCCATTCGCAAATGTCGAAGGCAGACGCGCGCGCTGAGACGGTCCGCTTGCTTGAAAAGGTCCGCATTCCGTCCGCTGCATCCCGCTTTGATGAATATCCGCATCGTTTTTCGGGCGGTATGCGTCAGCGCGTCATGATTGCAATGGCTCTGGCATCGAGACCCAAATTGCTGATCGCCGACGAACCGACCACGGCACTGGATGTAACCATTCAAGGCCAAATCCTCGATCTTATCAAAACGTTGCAGGAAGAAGAGGGCACTTCGGTTCTTTTCATTACGCATGATATGGGCGTGGTGGCGGAAATATCGGATCGTACTGTTGTCATGTTTCGTGGAAAGCAGGTTGAGACAGGACAGACGGCCGATATTTTCAGGCAAAGCAAACATCCCTATACGCGAGCACTTTTGTCGGCGGTTCCTGTACTGGGTTCGATGCAGGGCTATCAACGTCCTCTACGGTTTCCGATAGTAGACGATGCGACTGGGCTCGCGGAAAAACCGGTCGAAGTGGCGGATACCGTCGACAACGTCGATGTTCCGGTGCTGGAAGTAAAAGGTCTTACAAAGCGCTTCGAGATTTATTCAGGCTTCATGTCTCGACTGAGCGGGCGTGTCCATGCGGTGGAGAACGTGTCTTTCACTCTGCGCAAGGGGGAAACCCTTTCGCTGGTCGGCGAAAGCGGGTGCGGGAAATCGACGACCGGGCGCGCCATCATGCGATTGACCGAACCGGACTCCGGTGAGGTTCTGGTGGAAGGCCAGAATATCCTCAGCCTCGGCAGGCAGTCCATGCGCGAGATGCGCCGAACTGTTCAGATGATCTTTCAGGATCCTTACGCGTCGTTGAACCCGCGTATGACGGTGGGAGCCGCCATTGCGGAACCTTACATTGAACACCGGTTGGGAAGCGCAAGGGATGCGAAGAATGTTGTCGCAGACATGCTGGAAAAGGTCGGCCTGACGCCGGATATGGCAAAGCGCTACCCGCATGAATTTTCCGGCGGGCAAAGACAGCGCATCTGTATCGCCCGCGCGCTTGCCCTGAAGCCCAAGGTTATCGTTGCCGATGAAAGTGTGTCGGCGCTGGATGTCTCGATCAAGGCTCAGGTCATCAACCTCATGCTGGATCTTCAGGAGAGCCTTGATCTAGCGTTCCTGTTCATCTCGCATGACATGGCCGTTGTGGAGCGTGTAAGCCATCGCGTGGCCGTAATGTATCTGGGCGAGATCGTAGAAATAGGGCCGAGGTCGTCGGTCTTTGAAAACCCCCAACACGACTATACACGCAAGCTGATGGCGGCGGTTCCGATCCCTGACCCTGACCGACGCAAGACCAGGCTTTCAAGCGAAGGGGGAGAACTCAAGAGCCCTATTCGGCCCGCGGATTTTGTCGTGCCTTTGCGTGAATATCGCGAGGTTTCGCCGGAGCACTTCGTGGCGTTGTGGGGCACGTGATCTTACGAGCGGACTTATGATTGATCCGGCGCTGCCCCAGCTTCGCCAACAGCAACGAACGCCTATGGGGTGGCGTCGGGCTGGGCGGTAGCTACAATTGGGATGGCGATAAATATTCGATCTATGGAAAGGGTTCAGTTAACACCAGCCTGGCCGAATTCGGTGATAGTTACTGCTACAAGGGAAATATCGGCTTTCGCGTAAAGTGGTGATTAGCGGATTTATCGCTTCAGAGCATAGGCTCGCACACACCGGGCCCGGAGGCGTCTGCATATCTTTGAGGTGGTCAAGAGAAACCTTCTATGAGCACCTCGACCGCGTTCCAGAGGGGATAAATACCCCCAAATTGTCTTCGTGGCTGGCACCACCAAAGTTTTGTCCTGGAACATATGCCGCAGCTCGCTGTTAGGGCGGTGAGCGAAAGAAAGGACAAGCCGAAATGGAAAGACAATATCCACAGCCGCCGTTCGAAACCCAGCACCAACCCATGCCCGGTTACACAGAAAAGATGAATCCGACGCCCGACCATGGGGAAACCTCCTACAAGGGGTCGGGCAAACTGGAGGGGTTGCGGGCGATTATCACGGGGGGAGACAGCGGTATCGGCCGAGCTGTGGCGATAGCATATGCACGCGAAGGCGCGGATATGCTGATCGCCTATCTGGAAGAAGATGAAGACGCGCTCGCCACCAAATCACTCATTGAGAAAGAGGGCAGAAAGGCTGTCCTGATGAAGTGCGATATCCAGCATGCACAGACTTGCCGCGATGTGGTTGATCGCGCTGTGAGCGAGCTGGGCGGCATCGATATTCTGGTGAACAATGCGGCTCATCAGGCAAGTTTCTCGGCGCTCGACGATATCAGCGACGAGGAGTGGGAACTGACGTTTCGCGTCAACATCCACGCGATGTTCTATCTGACGAAAGCAGCCATTCCTCACATGAAACCCGGATCTGCGATCATTAATACGGCTTCCATCAATTCTGATATGCCGAATCCGAGTCTGCTGGCCTATGCAACGACCAAGGGCGCGATCCAGAATTTTACTGCGGGACTGGCGCAGCTTCTGGCGGAAAAGGACATTCGCGCCAATGCTGTCGCTCCCGGGCCGGTATGGACCCCACTCATTCCCTCAACCCTTCCCGAAGATGCGGTACGAAATTTCGGCAAGCAGACACCTATGAAAAGGCCTGCCCAACCGGCAGAACTTGCTTCTGCTTATGTCATGCTGGCAGACCCGCTGTCGAGCTTCACTTCGGGCGCCACCGTAGCTGTCACCGGCGGCAAGCCGCTCCTGTAGCGGGATGTATCTGCCAGCTGCGGCAGGCGCATTCCACCGCTATTTTTTCGGATCGATCAATGCCAGGCCCAGTTCCGGTCGATAGGTCCGCATCATGGTGCTTGCGTTTTCCTTGATGATCACCTCCAGCGTTGGGCGGACTGTCGCTTCGATCAGATGACCGCCTTTCGCCTCACCACTGCGCATTCCAACAACGACATGCAAATGCAGGCCGGGCCTTCCTTGTTCATCCAGCGCGCAATCGCCGAGCAGGCTGAGCACTTCGCATTGTTCGTTGATCTCGATCCGGTGATAGTCCTGCCGTTCAAGGTCGAAAAATCCCAGCGTCGCTTGGCTGAAAGCGCCGATCCCGGACAACGAGGCCGCAGTGAGGGCCTGTTCGCGGACAAAACGTTCAAGCGTTGCGACCACGGCTTCTTCCCGGGGCAGCACAACGATGAAAGTGCGCTGGCCTTCGCCTTCTCCCAGTACTTTGAACTGCATTTCCTGTCTCCTGTTCCTGGGTTTCGGAAACGCAACCAACAGCGCGGCAAAAGGTTTCAGTTCGCTCCAACCTGAAGAGACAACCGAATTGTTGGAAATTTTTTGGAAGACCGATCCTAATCCTGCATCGGCCCAATGCCCTGCATCAGTCGCGCGGATTCCCTTTCCGGCCAGCCATAGGCGTCCCGGGCATAGCGTTCCAGTTCGTGGCGGTTACGAATAAAAACCACTCCTCGTTCTGACTTGATCAGGCCTAATCCCTCAAGAATGTGAAGGGAAGTCGTGACACTGGGACGACGAACGGCAAGCATGACTGAGAGGAATTCGTGGGTGAGAGAAATTTTATGGCCGGATATTCGGTCATCGCACATCAGCAGCCAACGGGCTAAGCGTTGCGTGACGCCGTGAATGGCGTTCGAAACGGCTGTATAAGCAAGCTGAATAGAAAAGGCCTCGATGGATCGGATCATGATCTTCGAAAAGTTGCGGTTTCCTTCCATCCACCGGCGAAACTTGTCATAAGGCATTTCGTAGCCTTGCGCGGCGACCTGCACGAGGACATCATATGAACTGGTTTCGACCCCGGCGATCGCGGAGGTCGGAATATATCCGTCACATCCGAAGATTCCCGCTTCTGCCCGGCGTCCTTCCGTGGTGGTAACGACAATTGAACCGATACCCGCCGTGAGGAAATAGACCTTTTCGATCGGCTTTCCCGTTTTCGCGAGTATCGTACCGCGTGGGAGTTCCGCATATGATGTCTCGCGGATGACGTTCTCGTAGTCGGACGGAGAAAGCAATGCCAGAAGCTTATTGGCCCTGGCATCTGTCGGCGGAAAAGACATCTGGTGCACCTCGGTCGTTCGTCATGAGGGTGAACCTGCGGAGCAAAAATTGGTTCCGGAAGCACTTTGCAGAGATCTCGTTTCCAGACTGTGAGCAAGGTTCGCCCACCCCGCTTCGGCTATTGCTCCGAAACGCTTATCCCACCCGGGTGTAAATTGCTTTCGAGCCGAGCTCTCGCCCTGTTAAGCCTGCTCTTGATCGTTCCGATCGTGCAGCCGGTTGCCATCGCGGCGTGTTCGTAGCTTAGCCCGTTGAATATCACCAGATCGAGCACCTTTTTATGCGCGGGGGACAATTTACCATATGCCTCGCCGACATCCTGCAATTCGAGCGCCAATTCCTGAGGCGCGCTTATCGTCGGCTCCTCCCACGTCTCGAGCGCATCTTCGCGGCGCGCTTTCTTGATCCTGGTGCAGAACGTGTTTTTCATAATGGTGAACAGCCACGACTTGAGCGAGCCGTAAGGGGTGAACCTGTCTCGATGGCGCAGAGCTTTCAGAAGCGTCTCCTGCACCAGATCATCGACGTCGGAACTTTGATGGCACATCGTCCGGGCGAACTGGTGCAACGCGGGCACCAGCGCCAACACCTCTTTTTCGAAATCCGATTTTGATGGCATGGTGTATTCCTCCTTCACCGGGGAAGTAAGATCGTGCCGGCCAGTTGGTTCCCTCCAAAGTGGGTAAATGTACGCTAGCGTACATTCTTACAGCTCGCCGCCGCGAGAACGATCGCGATCTTTATCGCTCGCACCTCAAACCACCTCTGCTCCAGGAAACATCGCGGGAACGAAAGCCATTCTGGTGAGTTCGGTAAGTCCAACAGGAGTTTGGCAGATGATGATGGCAACACAGGTCGTTTCGATAGAAGACGATGAAGCCTATTCCGTTCAGTTCTTTGACGATTCCGGCAACACCGTTTCCGTTTACTTTCAAAATCCTCAATGTATTCAACTTTCCCCGGCCGATGCGGTGAATGAGGCATTGGCGCGGATGTTGCTTATGATCGAGGGAGCGAGCGGCCAAAGCGCCGTGGAAAGGATCGAAGGATAAATGCCTCTGGAAACCGGGCTTTTACGGGGCAACCTGCGAGAAGGCTGCATGCATCTTTGCATTGATATGCAGAATCTCTTTGGCCCCGCATCGCCCTGGCATGTGCCGTGGGTCGAGGCAATCCTGCCCAATATCGTCGATATCTGTTCCCGACGCAGTGAGGATACGGTTTTCACCCGTTTCATACCCCCCAAGTCACCAGAGGCGGCGATGGGAGCATGGAAGAGTTATTACCGCAAGTGGGAAGCCCTTACCCTTGAACGTGTGGATCCGTGGCTTATTGAACTCGTCGCCCCGCTGCGGGAATTTTCGCCACCCGCCGCTCTGCTCGACAAGACTGTATATTCTCCCTGGACAGAAGGCTTTCTCCAGCGATATCTGCACAAAAGGCGTGTTCACACACTGATCGTCAGCGGCGCTGAGACCGACCTTTGTGTCCTGGCAACGCTATTGGGCGCCGTGGATCGAGGATACCGGGTGATTGTGGTCACCGACGCCGTGTGCAGTGTTTCCGATCAGACGCATGACGCGATCATTTCCCTCTGCCATCAGCGTTTTAGCGAGCAGCTCGAACTGGTTTGCACGGAAGAGTTGATCGATAATTGGCATTAAATTATTGCACGGGGCGGAATTTCTTATCGAGCGGTCACTCGGACTTACATATCCCATCATCGCGCCCTGTGTCGTGAGAGAAATCTGTCCAGTTCCCTTTGCTCTGGCGCCTGGCCTGTGAATGTCTCGACATAATAGGGGATGCGCGCGAGGCGCACATCGGTCTCTTCCCGCGTTCGCATGGAAAAGTATCCGATCTGCACCAGATAGAGCGTGCGGGCACGCACATCGGACACGGGGCCGCCAAAGCCAAAACGTTCAAACATCCGCGCCAGGCCTTCCAGGCGTATGGCGTCGGCGTTCCTCACCTCGTCTTCGACGTCGGTCGATTGAAGCGCCCAGCTGCGGATCGCAAATTCAAAAGCGGAATCGAACAGACTGTGGTCCAGCCAGCAGTCAAACACGTTCAGGACCGCTTCCTGTATTGTTTCAGCATAGGCATCAGCCTGACGCAGAAGAGCGCCCGTATTCTTGTCGCGCCAGCGTGCAATAAGCGCGTCGAGCAGCTCTTCGCGGTCCTTGAAAAACCAGTAAAAACTTGTGCGCGAAATATCGAGCGACTTGGCAAGCGGCATGATGCGAACGGCGTCAATGCCACTTTCGATCAGCGCATCATAAGCTGCCTGAAGCCATAAATCGGGCGAGCCGCGCCACCCTGCATCATTCGTGATGTTTTGTTCCATATCGGAATTTTATCAAGCCGAACAAGTTTGGCAAGAGTTATGTACATATATGATTATTAAATTGACACTTATGTACATTTATATTTAGCTCAGGACAAACAATCAACGGGAACTCTCGCCATGTCGGTCGATCCGCTGCTGCAGCCGCTTCAGATCAAGCATCTGATGCTTCGCAACCGCATCATGCTTACCTCCCACGAACCTGCTTATGCCGAAGAGGGCATGCCGAAGGAACGCTATCGCGCCTACCATGTCGAGCGTGCAAAAGCCGGTATTGCCTTGACGATGACAGCGGGTTCGGCATCGGTTTCCAGAGACAGTCCGCCGGCTTTCAACAATGTGCTCGCCTACAAGGACGAGGTCGTGCCGTGGCTTCGGGATCTCGCCGACGAGTGTCATGAACATGGCGCGGCGGTGATGATCCAGCTTACTCATCTCGGTCGTCGAACACGTTGGGATAAGGGAGACTGGTTGCCTTCGCTATCCTCAACGGGCAAGCACGAGCCTGCTCATCGCGCCTATCCCAAAAAAGCGGAGGATTGGGACATTGAGCGCATTATTGCGGATTATGCAGATGCCGCAGAACGCATGCAGGCAGCCGGTCTCGACGGGCTGGAGCTTGAAGCCTACGGTCATCTGCTAGATCAGTTCTGGTCGCCGCTTACCAATGAACTCGACGGCGCTTTCGGCGGCGATCTCGATAATCGTATGCGTTTTTCGTTGCAGGTTCTGACTGCCATTCGGGAGCGCGTGGGGCCTGATTTTCTGATCGGGATACGTTATGTCGCCGATGAAGTTCTTGAGGGCGGGTTGACGAAAAGCGATGGACTTGAGATTTCGCGCAAGCTCAAGGAAAGCGGACTGGTCGATTTTCTCAACGTCATTCGCGGTCATATCGAGACCGATGCGGGGCTAGTCGATGTCATCCCCATACAGGGAATGCCGAGCGCACCGCATCTGGATTTTGCTGGCGAAATCCGTTCCAGCACGGGGATGGCCACATTTCATGCGTCGAAAATTCAGGATGTAGCGACGGCACGCCATGCGATTGCATCGGGTAAGCTCGATATGGTTGGCATGACGCGTGCACACATGACTGATCCGCATATCGTTCGCAAGATTCTTGAAAAGCGGGAGGAAGAAATACGGCCTTGCGTGGGCGCTAATTATTGTCTTGATCGCATCTATCAGGGTGGGGCTGCCTATTGCATCCATAATCCTTCGACCGGGCGAGAGTTGACCATGCCGCATACTCTGCGTCGGGCAGAGAAACGTCGCCGCATCATCGTGGTGGGGACAGGGCCTGCCGGTCTGGAAGCTGCGCGGGTGAGCGCTGAACGGGGGCATAAGGTCATGGTCTTTGAAGCTGCGAACCAGCCCGGAGGACAGGTTCGCTTGACGGCCCAAAGCCCGCGCCGCCGGGAAATGATGGGGATCATCGACTGGCGGATGGCGCAGTGTGAAAAGCTTGGCGTCGATTTTCGTTTCAATACATGGGCCGAGGCAGGTACCGTGCTTGCGGAAACGCCCGATGTGGCGATTATCGCTACCGGCGGCATTCCCGACATGCAAATCCTGCGCGAAGGCAATGACCTCGCAGTTTCCCCCTGGGACATAATCTCAGGCGATGTGCAGCCGGGTGCAAATGTGCTTGTTTTCGACGAAGCGGGCGACCATGCCGGGCTTCAGGCTGCGGAATTCATCGCGAATACTGGAGGAAAAGTCGAAATCATGACGGCAGATCGCACCTTTGCGCCCGAAGTGATGGGAATGAATCTGGTGCCTTATATGCGCAGCCTGCAAAGGAAGGATGTGGCCTTCAGCGTATCTTATCGACTGATAGCGATCCGGCGCGATAATAATCGTCTGATAGCGCAGATTGGCAGTGATTACGTGGGAATCAGTTTCGAGCGCGAATTTGACCAGATCGTCGTCAATGACGGGACGCGACCGATGGACGATCTCTACTTTGAGCTGAAGCCACTGTCACGAAATCTGGGTGTCGTGGACTACGATGCTCTCATGGACGGGCGTCCCCAGAATCTGGTCAGGAATGCGGAAAGTTCGTTCGAGCTTTACCGCATTGGCGATGCGGTTTCGGCGCGCAACACACACGCAGCAATCTATGATGGTTTGCGCCTGGGGCGGCTGCTGTAATCGCGTTGTTCCCTCCATTACTTCAGGTTATGAGGTCCCGGATATTTTTTGCGTTTGTAATCTGTTGGCCGGGAACTATCGTGATTAACCAAGGGAACATTGGCGGCATAAAATATCAACCAGCCGCCGAACACAGCGATCCAGCGTCTGTTGCAGAAAATCGAAATCTGCGAGCCGTGGGGATGATGGGATAATCGTGATGAACGAGGAAAATGGGGAGTTTGCCCGTTGAACGCAACGCGACCGACACTGGTGACCGACACGGCCCATACTCCCGCTTCCACGCCAAAGATCATTCGGCTTGAAGGACTCAGCAAGCATTTTGGTGCGCATCGCGTTCTTGAGAATATCGATCTTGACGTGGCGCAGGGCGAGGTTCTGGCGATCATTGGCCCCAGCGGCTCCGGTAAGAGCACACTGTTGCGTTGCATCAATTATCTCGAAAAACCCGATGGTGGGATGATTACGGTCGGCAAGCTCAGGCTTGATGCTACCCAGGAGCCGCGTAAGGCGCAGTTGAAGGAGCTGCGCAATACGGTTGGCATGGTGTTCCAGTCATTCAACCTGTTTCCGCATATGAGTGTTCTGCGCAATGTCAGTCTGCCGCAAGAGCGCGTTCTTGGCCGCAGCCGCGCTGAGGCGGAGGAACGGGCGCTTCAACTGCTGGAGCGTGTCGGACTTGCAGATAAAGCCACCCAATATCCGGGCAGGTGCTCCGGCGGTCAGCAACAGCGCATCGCCATTGCGCGCTCGCTGGCGCTCGACCCGCAGGTCATGCTTTTTGATGAACCGACCTCGGCGCTCGATCCGGAACTCGGTCTCGAAGTTCTGGCCGTTATGCGGGAACTGGCGGAAAGCGGCATGACGATGCTGGTTGTCACACACGAAATGGGATTTGCGGAGAATGTTTCCGACACCGTGATGATCATGGCCGATGGCAAGATCATTGAAAAAGGTGCATCGAAAGAGGTTATGCGCAATCCTCAAGAGGAGCGTACGAAGCGGTTTCTTCGTGCGGTGCACGACCGATGACGGCCGACAATGTTCTTCTCATTTTGAGCGGGCTGCCGTGGACCATCGCTCTTACTCTGGGGTCATTCGGTATCGGTTGCATTCTCGGCGTGCCCTTACTGGCAGCACGAAGCGCTCGCTTCGCCCTCATACGCTGGCTTGCGGCGCTGTTGATCCAGATCGTGCGCGCACTCCCTCCCATCCTTTGGCTGTTCATCATTTTCTTCGGCATCGGCATGGGCATAATGCCTATCAATCCATTTGTCGCGGCACTGATCGGTCTCGGTTTGATAGCCTCTGCCAATATGGCCGAAATCTATCGCGGGGCATTAGCGTCGCTGCATCATGGCCAATGGGAAGCGGCGACCGCCCTGAATTTTGGCACCAGATATACGTTGATCGATGTGGTTGCCCCGCAGGCTTTTCGCGTCGCTCTGCCATCGGCGGCGAGCTATCTGATCGGGCTCATGAAGGAAACCGCCGTGGCATCAACCATCGGGGTTGCCGATCTGGCCTTTCGCGGCAACCAAGTATCGCAACTCACCTTCAAGGGCATTGAGGTCTTCGCCCTGGTCGGCTTGTTCTACATTTTCCTGAGCTTGCCGGTCGCATGGCTGTCGCGTTCCGCGGACAGCTATCTGAGAGCAAAGGTGGCGCGCTGATGTTTCCGACCGCGGATGAATTTCTTGAATGGATGCCGGCGTTGCTCGGTGGGCTAAAAATCAGTTTGCAGGTAGCTGCTTTGAGCCTTGCCATCGGTATTCCGCTTGGGCTTCTTTTGGCGCTTGGCGTCGGTGCCAAGACGCGCATGGCGCGGATCGTGAGCCTGTTCCTTGTTGAAATAGGGCGGGGCGCCCCAGCGCTGGTTCTGTTGCAGTTCATGTATTTCGGCTTACCTGCGACAGGCCTGACCCTGACTTCGTTCGCAGCAGCGGTCATAGCGCTGGCTTGGAATACCGGTGCCTATACGAGTGAAATCATTCGGGCCAGCCTCCAGTCGATCCATCATGGTCAGCGCGAAGCGGCAGAAGCCCTGGGCTTCAGTGTTCTGGACGAGTTGCGTTTTGTGTTGCTGCCTCAGGCTTTGAGAGTTGCGCTGCCAGCCCTGCTGGGCTTCGCGATCCTTATCTTTCAAGGCACTTCGCTCTGCTTCACCATCGCGCTGCCGGAACTGGTCAGCAATGCCTATGAAATTGGGTCCAATACCTTTCGCTACATGCCTGCGCTGCTGCTGGCCGGTCTGCTCTATGCAACCATCTGCATCCCGGCGGCATGGATCGTTTCTTACGTGGAGAAGCGGTCGTCCGCTTACGCCACCCGATAACGCACAATAACAAGGGGAGTCGCACATGAATAACGGGATCATTCACAAGGGCCTGATCGGCTTTGCCATTTTCGTCGGGCTGTCGGCGACAGCATTGGCGCAGGATTGCAAACCCAAGCACGAATTCAAAACCATTACGCCCGGTACGCTGATGGTTGCCGTCACTACTTATGCGCCGCATTCCTTCATGGATGAAAGCGGCAAGATGAGCGGCCTCGATGGTGACATTGCGGCCGAATTCGCGAAACGCGAATGCCTTACTGTGAAGCCAGTGGCGGTCGATCCCGCGGCTGCTATCCAATATGTCCTGTCGGGTCAGGCTGATATCACGACCGGTGACTGGTATCGCACGGCAGAGCGCGCCAAGGTGATGAATCTTTCCTATCCGCTTTATAAAGACCAGATGGGCCTTTATTCAAAGGATGGCATCAAGACGGTCGAGGAACTCGTCGGCAAGAATGTCGGAACGGTGCAGGGTTATCTCTGGGTGACCGATGCCAAGAAGCTTCTGGGTGCCAATCTTCGCCTTTATCCGAACTCGGTGAACATGCATCAGGATCTTGCATCAGGGCGTATCGATGTCGGCATCGACGGCTACTCGACAGGCGCTTATGCGGCCAAGAATGGCACATTGAAGGACATCAAGGTCGAGATCGCGCAGCCTGATGAGCGCATCCGCGCAACCCGCGAAGCAGCACAGGCCAGTCTGCCTTATGCCAAGAGCGCGACGGATTTTGGTGCTGCTCTCGACGCGAATATCGAGGAAATGCACAAGGACGGCACCATTGCCAAGATCCTGAAATCCTATGGCCTCGACGAGAGCGCCGGAAATACTGGCGCGCCAAAACTCATCGAGTGATCCGGAACGGCACCACTTGATGCAGCGGCTTGCTGCTGCATCCACTTCAACCACATTTCATATCGGAGACTGCAACGATGACTGTTTACGCGGTCAGCCGGAACAGCCAGTCATGGTATGGGGAACAGATCGGCATCCTCATTCTGGATGCCGCCTATCCCTGCGTGCCCGGCAATGTCGGTAATGCGACTACCTATACATATCCGGTTCGCTATCAGGAGGTGCGCGGCGCTTCCATTGACCGTCTTCTGAATCAGCGTGATCCGGCATTGAAAGAAGCTTTTGTGGAAGCGGCTCTGGAACTTCAGGGGCGGGGTGTGAAAGCCATTACTGGCGCCTGCGGGTTCATGGCATATTTCCAGGAAGAGGTTGCTGAGGCCGTCGATATACCAGTCTTCCTGTCGAGCCTGATGCAGATACCCTTCATGCACGCTGTGGCGCGCGGCACTGTAGGCGTAATTACTGCCAATGCAGAGCGCCTCAGTCCACGGCATTTCGCCGCCAGCGGCATTCCAGAAACGATCCCGATCGTGCTTGCCGGAATGGAAGATCAGGCCGAGTTCCGTGAGGCGATTCTGGAAGAGAAAGGGACACTCGATTCCGCCGCCATCGAGCGCGAAGTTTGCGAAGTGGCGATGAAGCTCGTGCGGGACAATCCAGAGGTTCGCTCCATCCTGCTCGAATGCAGCGATCTTCCCCCTTATGCTCATGCCGTGCAGAAGGTGACCGGGCGTCCCGTGTTCGATTTCATTTCAATGATCAACTACGTCCAACAGACCGTCGCCTGTCGCGCTTATCACGGCTTTATGTGACCTGACAGTCAGGAGGTTTCCTATGTCGCTCGATCATTATTTCCTCCTTGGCCGCTCCGGTCTGCGTGTCAGCCGTCTGGCGCTCGGGACGATGACATTCGGAAATGCGGGGATCAGAGGGATTGGGGGGGCTTGGGGTACGGATGAAGAGAATGCGCGGGCCATCTTTGATCGCTATCTCGACGCGGGCGGCAATTTCATCGACACGGCGGATTCCTACGGTGCGGGCTTGAGCGAGACGCTGGTCGGCAGGTTTGTCGAGGAAGCCGGCGCCCGTGATCGGGTGGTGATCGCGACCAAATATTCCAACAATCTGCAGCCTGGCAATCCCAATGCCGGCGGCAATGGCCGCAAGAATATGTTCCGTGCGGTTGATCAGTCGCTGAAACGGCTGAAGACTGACTATATCGATCTTTATATGGTGCATACCTGGGATGGCATGACGCCTGTGGAAGAGGTGATTCGCGGCTTCGACGATCTGATCCGCGCGGGAAAAATCCGCTACTGCGGCCTCTCGGATGTACCATCCTGGTATGCTGCCCGTGCGCAGACCTGGGCAGAAGCCCACGCGCTTTCGCAGCCGATCAGTTTGCAACTGCCCTATTCGCTGGTCGAGCGCAGCATAGAGCAGGAATTTGTCCCGCTGGGACAGAACCTGGGACTGGGTATTACCGCTTGGAGCCCGCTCGCCATGGGGCTTCTGACAGGCAAATACCGGGCCGGTGGTGAAGGGCGTCTTAGTCGCGACGATGCGGGCGGGCTGGGGCTGTTCACCGAACGCAATATGAGGATTGTCGCCATACTTGCGGAAGTTTCTGGCGTGCTTGGCAAATCCATGGCGCAGGTGGCGTTGAATTGGGCGGTGTCGCAACCGGGTATCGGGGCAGCGATCATAGGCGCGAGCAAGCTGTCACAACTCGGAGACAATCTCGGCGCGCTGGCTTTCTCGATCCCTGACGAACTGCGTGCCAAGCTGGATGCAGCGAGTGTCATCCCTCCGACATATCCCTACTCATTATTCGCGGCGGATTATCAGGCTGGCATTCTCAATACCGGCGTGTCGGTGGGTGAAAAGCCCGCCGGATATGCACACCCCCGTTTTGTGCCGAAAGTGGAAGATTACGCTTTCGGTAAGCCCCTAAAACCTTGAAACTTCCCGAGAAAAGATCATGAATGACATGCCTTCTAGGATGCGGCCTGCGGCCAGCATCGACCCTACGCTTTTTGTCTTGACGCTCGATTGTGATGATAAGCCCGGTATTGTTGCAGCGATTACCACAGAACTCGCTGCAATTGGCGGCAATATCGTTGAGAGCAATCAGTTTCGTGACAGGGTGACCAATCGCTTTTTCATGCGCATTGCTTTCAGCGCGCCGCTCGGCATGCCGCGTGAGGCGGTCGAGCACTCACTGAAACCGGCAGGCGAGCGGTTCGGCATGAAATTCGCGGTGGCCGATGCCAGCCGCAAGCCCAAGATCGTGCTTATGGTGTCCAAATTCGATCACGCCATGCTGCATCTTCTCTATCAGATCCGCGTTGGCTGGCTGAATGCCGAGGTCGTTGCCATCGTCTCTAATCATGAAGATAGCCGCGAGACGGCGGAAAGTGCGGGCATTCCCTATCATTGCTGGGGCGTGAACAAGGATAACAAGGCCGAGCAGGAAGCTCGCCTGATCGATCTGGTGCGTGAGACGCAGGCCGATCTGGTGGTCCTCGCACGCTATATGCAGGTGCTATCGGATAATCTATCCAATCGCCTGTTCGGCAAGATCATCAACATTCACCATTCGTTCCTGCCATCCTTCAAGGGTGCAAAGCCCTATCATCAGGCGTTCGAGCGGGGCGTGAAGCTGATTGGCGCAACGGCGCATTATGTGACGCCGGACCTGGACGAGGGCCCAATCATCGAACAGGAAACCGAGCGGGTCACTCATTCCATGAGTGCGGAAGATTTCGTCGCCACGGGGCGAGATATCGAAAGCCGGGTTCTTGCGCGAGCGGTGAAGATGCATCTCGAGCACCGCGTCATGCTCAACGGTCACAAGACCGTGGTGTTCGCGTAATAAGCAAATGGGCCTACAGCTTCAGTTCCGCGTCGGCGCCCTGTTCGAGAAGCCACTCGCGGAACAGTTCCGCACCTCGCTTCGGCGGACGCTGTGCAGGCATCACCAGATGGATCGTGTCGCCGGAACGATGGCACATATGCGTGGCCGGAACCAGCCGACCCGCCACGACATGATCATGAACGAGGTGTTTCCAGCCAAGCGCCACGCCTTGCCCCTGCACAGCCGCCTCGATGGAACTGAGTGCGTCGGTGAAGACGAAATCCTGTTCGATACGCGGGTTCGGCACACCGGAACGCTCAAGCCATTCGCGCCAGCCAAGCCGCGAGCGATGGCGCTCCTCGAAATGTAGCAGAGTGTGGTTCAGAAGGTCGCTTGCTTCCCTGATCGCTCCGCGCTCTTTGAGATAGGCAGGACTGCATAGAGGCCAGACTTCTTCCGTCACGAACGGCCAGGCGAGGATACCCGGCCATTTGCCTCTTCCCAGACGCGCTGAAACGTCGATATCCTCTTCCAGCAGGTCCTGATCGTCACGGCTGCTTTCTTCGATGCGCAACGCTACGTCCGGATGTTTCTCCTTGAACCCTTTGAGACGCGGCAGAAGCCATAGCTGCACGAAAGATGCCGAGAACGACACGCGGATGATATCGCGCGAGTGCTTCTTGCGCATTGACGAGATGACCATGTGCAGATGGTCGAATGCTTCCTGCGTTTCGCGATAAAGCCTCTGTCCTTCAGCCGTCAGTTCAAGGCGGCTCCTTTCACGGCGGAAAAGCTTCAGTCCGGTAGCTTCCTCGAGAAGCTTGATCGTCTTGCTCACCGCTGGCTGGCTGACATTCAGCTCTTCCGCCGCCGCCGTAAAGCTCAGCCGTCGAGCTGCAGCCTCAAACACGAAGAGGTAATTGGCCGAGGGGATGAGCGAGCGGAGCCTGTGCATAATCTGAAGTTATATCTTCGCAGATTTTTTATCAAGCTCACATGGCGCAGAACCCTCTGTAATGTAACGCACAAAGGAGTCCGTACCGTGGCCCGTAGCGGCGCTCCGGCAATCTCCAAAATATACTGGAAGGGAACGTGGAATGCAGACTCATGCGCGCGCGGTTGTCATCGGGGGAGGTTGTGTCGGCGCCTCCATTCTTTACGGGCTGGCCAAGAGAGGTTGGTCGGACGTCGTGCTTTTGGAGCGCACGCAGCTTACCGCAGGTTCCACGTGGCATGCGGCGGGGCTGATCCCTTCCTACGCGCGCAATATCAATATCGGCCGTATGATCAACAAGTCCATTGAGATTTACGAAGGGCTCGAAGCCGAAACTGGTCAGCATGTCGGCTGGCACAAATGCGGCCAGCTGCGTATTGCCAACACGCGCGACCGCCTTGACGAATACAAGAGCTATATGAGTGTCGCCGCAGTGCAGGGCGTGCGCGCCGAACTGGTTTCCCCGGCACGCGCCCGTGAACTGTGGCCGCTGCTTGAAAACAACCATGATATGTTGGGCGCGCTCTATCACCCCGATGATGGCCATATTGCGCCTGCCGATGTCACCATGGCGCTCGCCAAAGGTGCGCGCGACAATGGCGCCAAGATCTATCTCAACACCGAGGTCAAAGGTTTCGAGCGCCTGCCAAGCGGTGAGTGGAAGGTGAAGACCAATCAGGGCGATATCATCTGCGAGCATATCATCTCGGCGACAGGAAATTATGCCCGCCAGACCGGAGCCATGCTGGGGCTCGACATTCCGGCAATTCCTATCATTCATCAATACTGGATCACTGATGCCGTGCCGGAAGTGATCGAGCGCAAGCGTCAGGGCCTGCCGGAAATGCCGATCCTGCGCGATGAGGGCTTTGAAGGCTATCTGCGTGAGGAGGGCGACGGCCTGATGTTCGGCCCCTACGAGAGGACCGAACATTTGAAGCTCTTTGCCGAAAACGGCGTCCCCGAATGGTTTGGAGCGGATCTTCTGGAAGAGGATTTCGATTCGGTTTCATGGAACTGGGAGCAGGCCATCGAGCTGGCTCCCGCTCTCGGCCGCGTTGGCATCAAGGCCAATGTGCGCGGACCGTTCCAGATGACGGCTGATGAACTGCCGCTGGTCGGCCCGGCCTGGGGGCTGGACAATGTCTGGATTGCAGAAGGGGTGCCCGGCGGCATCCTGTGGGGCGGCGCGATCGGCTATTATCTTTCCGAGCGTATCGTTGAAGGCGGCAACAGCATCGACACATCTGATCTCGATCCGCGTCGTTTTGGCGACTACGCCAACAAGAACTGGACCCGCGAAAAAGTGCGCGAAGCATGGGGCACCCATGCCGAGCAGCATTATCCGGGGCAGGATATGCCTGCCGCTCGCCCGCAGAAAACCGCGCCGTCATACGATCGCCTGACGGAACTGGGTGCTGTCTGGGGCTGCCTCAACGGTTGGGAAATGCCGAACTGGTTCGCGCCTGAGGGTGTAGAAGCCAGGGATCAGTATAGCTGGCGCTGGACCGAAAAGGGCAAATATGTAAGCGAGGAAGTCGAAGCCGTGCGCAACGCGGTAGGTCTCGTCGAAATGACGCCGATGACCAAATTCGAGGTTAGCGGTCCCGGTGCCGAAGCATGGCTTGATGGCATTCTCGCCAATCGCTTGCCGAAGGCGGGACGCGTCAACCTTTCTCATCATTTGACCCCGAAGGGCGGTGTGCAGGCGGAATATGTGGTGGCGCGTCTCGATGACGGCTCTTTCTACATGATTTCAACTCCGCGAGCCGAACGTTGGAACTTTGACGAAATGTCGAAACTCCTGCCGAAGGATGGAAGCGTTACTCTGCGTAACGTGACGAATGACAGGGGCTGCTTCACGATCGTGGGGCCGAAGGCGCGCGAGGTATTGCAGCCGCTTACCGAAATCGATCTCTCAAACGAGGCATTCCCGTGGTTCGGCATCAAGTCGGGAACGGTCGGCCTCGCCAGTGATGTGCGTCTGCTGCGCGTCAATTATGAAGGCGAATTGGGCTGGGAGCTTTATCATCCGCTTAGCTATCAGCGGCATCTGCTGGAAGCCTTGCTCGCATCCGGCAAGGAGCACGGCCTGCGCCTTATCGGCCTGCATGCGCTGGAATCGCTGCGTCTCGACAAATCCTATCGTGCCATGTACCGCGATATGAACAGCGAGCTAAGTGCCTGGGAAAGCGGCCTTGAACGCTTTATCCGCCTGGACAAGGGCGATTTCATCGGCAGGCAGGCGCTGGTCGAGGAAAAGGAACGAGGCATCAAGCGCCGCTCCGTCACGCTGGCGGTTGAAACCGATGGCGCCAGCACGCTGACCTGCGAGGGTGTATACCATCATGGCAAGCTGGTGGGTCGCGTCACCTCGGGCGGCTACTCCTATACGTTCGGGCACGATATCGCGCTGGCGCTGCTGCCGGTCGAGCTTGGCGTGCCGGGCACGGAGCTGGAAATCCCGGTTCTGGGTGAGATGCGCAAGGCCCGCGTGATTGAGGAATCGCCCTACGATCCGGAAGCCAAGCGCGCGCGCCTCTGATCGTCCGTCCATTAGTCTGTGCGAACTGGCCCCGATATATCGTTACGACGATCCGGTTCGCTGCAAGGAAAGGTTAGCCCCATGAAGGCAGTTGTCGCAGTGAAACGGGTTGTCGATTACAACGTGAAGATCCGTGTAAAGGGAGACGGTTCGGGGGTTGAGCTTTCGAACGTGAAGATGTCGATGAACCCTTTTGACGAGATCGCGGTTGAAGAGGCGATCCGTCTGAAGGAAGCGGGC
>NZ_JBAKHE010000026.1:0-23016 GCF_049065885.1 Brucella sp. IR068
TGGTACTTCGCAAGGCCAATGACCGCAAGCGATGTCATGCGAAACATCCCAAACACACACAACCAAGCCAAGCCCTCATCCGGCCATACCACCCATCCCGAAAACACAAGCAATCAAACAATCACAAATTAAACCATCACAATAAATCCTTGAGATAAGAACGTAATTCGTAAAAATAAGGGACAATAAATGACCAGAACATCGAACAGAAGAATAATGATTTTGACAGTAATATTTGTCTTGATCAGCTGCTTCACACAAGTCACGAATGCTTTCTCTCAAACTAACGCTGATAAGCTGGTTTCTGAGAAGCCCGAAGCTGCGAGGCAAACTCCGTTAGAAGATATGAGCTACGGGAATGCTGATGCGCCTGTGACGATTATTGAATATACCTCGTTGAGTTGTCCGCATTGTGCAGACTTCACAATCAAGACTTTTCCCGTAATCAAGGCGAAGTATATTGACACTGGTAAGGCACGGCTGATCCTGCGTGAATTTCCTTTTGACCCGCGCTCAACGGCCGCATTCATGTTAGCGCGCTGCGCGCCGAAGGAACGCTATTTTGCCATGGTCGATGTTTTATTCAAGCAACAGAAGCACTGGGCAACCGCTGAAGACGGAGAAGCAGCGCTCCTTCAAATTGCAAAGCTAGCGGGATTTTCGAAAGATGCGTTCAGGGCTTGTCTGACAAACCAGAAGCTGCTGGATGATTTGAGAGCAACTGTCGAGCACGGTTCAAAGACATTCGGTGTTAAAGCAACACCCACTTTTATCATCAACGGGGAAGTTCATGCTGGTGCGGTTTCAGCGGACGAAATGTCTTCAATTATCGACAAACACCTGGACCAAAAGTGATGTCTTGCTGTGACGTCGGACAAACGTCTTGCGCGCCTGTCCAAATACGGCCAAAGCAGGGATTGACGCGATAACTCGTGGCCATTGTCTCTTTCGAAAAGGAAATATCCCTGTGCGAGCTGTTGCATTTTAGAGCACGTTGAATCTGTTTGAGCCAGATCGGAACCTTTAACCTCTTTATTTGAGGCGTAATCTTATCGATCCTCGACTCGCTCCGGTCGATTATACATTCGTGGGACCGGGGCGGTCATTGACTATACCAGATAATGATTTTCATACGATACTCGAAAAGAGCCTCGGGTTCGGATTTTTCGGTTGTCCAGTGGAGGCAGTTTAATCTGCGTTTCGGTTACGGGATAACTGAATGGCGATGCGTATACCGATAAAGGCAACAACGCTGACTGCAATCCCATATGTGGGACCAAGAAATTTTGCTGCAAACAAGAGAGGCGACAACGGCAACATTGCGGGCCTGCTCCTTCCTTAATGTGGTCTGGCCTGGGTGTCGAGCGCAGCTTTACAGCTTAGATTGAAGAGCACGCCTGGCAAATTACAGATTCCGAGATTTTAAGGCGAAACCAGATTTCTGGCAAGTTTGCAGGTTGAATAGTGTTCTGATTATTCTACCATGACGGCAAGAGACCGCACAATAATCCACGGTGCGTAGAATACGTCCAAATTGTTTACGGCCGGCTTCCATGCTGTGGAGTTGGGAGTGGACCGCGATCATTTCAACTATGGTATAGAAGACCCTGTGTTGACTATCAACGCCCGCGGGCCACGTCCTTTTGGCCCGAGTGGGAGCGCGATATGGATCATCTATCGGGAAGCCTGCTGAGAAAGTGTCCGGGCGTCGACTGTCTGTGCTCCGTCAGGAGCATTTATAATGGGGGAACGCCCAAAATTTGTCGGGCTGATTGCAGTTCGATAAAGTTCCATGGGAGATCATTTCTCTCGCATTTTTACGAAACGCATAAGACGATCACCAAGAATGTCGGTGATCCACATTGCGGTGACACCGACGATAAATGCGGCCGCATTATGTGTTGTTTCCGGTGTGGATCCGCTAGGCATGGCCCAGTTCATCAGATGTGCAAAGTGTATGATAGGTTCCGTGAGATAAGCAGCCGCCAGTGCTCCGCAAATTGGAGAGAACGCTACCTCGCGTATGTGAAACTGCTTCCTGGAGAGCGCCCTTAAAAAACCTCCCGCTGTGCCTGCAACGATAAAGTTGGAATTCAATCCGAGATTGGCAAGAAACTCAAGCGGCGACATTGTGCCCACCTTTCGAGACGATATTATGCCGATAGTTTGGCAGATCACCTGACTATAAGTTGGTTTGAAGTGAGTAATCGTCGTGCTAACGCCTCAACAGCTATAGAAACATCTTGGCGAAAAGACCCGCAAAACAGGGCTTATTATGCATCCAACTCCTCGCCACGAGCAACTTAACTGCGTGGCTGATCTGACGAATGGTTGCACCAAAGTGGACAAATGCGATTCAACTGCCCGCGTATTTAAAGGGAGATAAGTGTTTACGGCTGTTTTGCCTCGAAGGATGATTTCAGACATATTTACACCTAACCAGAAGATTGTTGATCAACATCCACATTAAGAGCCCTTTCTCCGCTAGATTCTAGCTTGCACAGCGGCTCGGAACGCGTCGCCTACCTTGGTGGCTGTGTTTAGCGAAAGGTTGAATGGCAAGATACTAACGTCCCACTTCCCTCGCTGTTTAATGCCGAGAACGTCTTGTACCTCAGCATGGGAAAGTACGGTCGTAGGGGTTACAGGAATCAGATAGTGACGACAGAGGTCGGCCGCAGCATCAATTGCCACATCCCATTGCAATGGGGTGATTGGATACTTCCCCGCATCGAATGGGTTTTCAGTGGAGTTGCCCATGCCACAAAGAGCGAGGCCTATCGAACCACTGTTGCACTGGAATGTGTGGGCCGCGTAACTCGATGAGATCGGCGCTTCGTTTGCTTTGATTGAATAATTCCCCTTTACGGGGGTCCCATCGCCTTCGATCAAGATGTGATAGTGGTCTTTGTCCTTGGCGCTTGCCTTGCTTGTACCGGCGGTCCAATGAAGAATAATCCGTTGCATTTTTGTATCTGCCAGCCATGTCGGCGGTATAATATGCACGCTAAAGCCGTTAGTTACTTTTGGCTCGGGCAAAGCGTCGACTGGCCGGGCAATGACGGTCGCCGACATAGTGGGTTGTTTGGGTCGGGTTGAGAACCCCATCGCATCTTCTGGTTTGGTCATGCAATTTTCTTTCTGCAAATGTCCCAGCGGCAGTCCCTGGGGATATTGAAACCAAAGTGTTTTCAGCTGTTGCCGAGTTATGCTTCCACCATGGAATGTGCGCCAGTTACGCGGAGCCAAAAGACACTTGTGCGAGTTCGACGGCGATCCCAGAAATTCGATGTGCCTATAATGGGCGAGGTCGGACACGACACCTTCATTCAATGGTCAGGGCATAGGCGGTAGACCACGCAAAGATGGGTAATACCGACAGTGCCTGCGCCTGGGGGCGCGTCGAAAGACGTCTTTTCCGACGTTAATGCTTCGAAATCTTCCAAGTGCGCAAACTGGGCATTTACCATTCCACGCTCGATATCATTCTGGCGAACCTGTTTTGAAACCCGCTATTTGACGCTCCCAAAAATGAGGCGAGTGGCTCATAGCGCTGTCCCGTGTGTCAAAGAAAAGCTTGAACGTTACGCTCCATTTGGAGTGACGGTTGATGCTGTCTCCTCTAGCAGTATGTGCCTGATCTGCAAACAGGAAAGAGCGAAAATATCTAACTTGTCAAGAAGAAATTCTCGTGAGCAAACGACGTTCATGGGTACAAGAAGCTCGATAATGCCTCGACGCGCGGCGTTTTGGTGTCTGCCGTCGGTTCATCTATGGCTTCGGCTTGTTGAGAGTAAGAAGGTGTCGTACCATTTACCAGTGGTGTTCGAGCCTGGCTGCCAAAGCAACTCAGGTGAGGTCGAATCGGCGCGGCTCGGGGAGGGCGAGTTCCTGTAAGCGCGTGTGCGCACGTCCGTGTAAAATAAGCCGAGAGGCCGGAACTCACGGCTCTTTGAGGAAGGTGCCTGTATTGGGCCGGCCCGTGCGGCGGCAATTTCATCCTTTGCGTCCTGTTCTAATATTGAGGTATTCTAAAGCTGCTTTTTGGTCCTTTTGCCCCGTTTGGTCCTAGCCGAAGGTGGGTTTCGCTGTTTTGGAAGTTAGAACGAAGCGTATGATGTCGCGTTGTGCGGACTTTCGTGACCTGGATTGGCGCTTTTTCGTGCAGCTTCGATAAATGGTGCGACACTGAAGGCTTTGGTGGGTAGGTCTTGACCGATCACGCGACCAATGAACAAGGGCGCATCAAATGAGTCGTTTAGTGGGTAGACTCGAGTCCAGTGGCGAGGAAAGAGCTGCGCGTTTGCTTCTACTCACGAACAAATATTAATCTAACTAAAGCGTTAACTGTCTGAAAGTGTCTTCAGACAAAAAATGGTTGAATTCCGCCGCAAAAGCTCTATCAGTCTAACTTTGGTGGAGTGAAATAAAACTGTTTTAAGAGTCCAACCAAGGTATAGGTTCAGCGTACATGAGCGACGTTCTACGGAAACGTGTCCAAGGGCGCCTTGATGCTCTTGGCATCAATGCGTTTGAAGCAGCCAAGCGCGGCGGTTTGACACGGAATTTCTTCTATGAATTATTCCGGATGGAAAACGGGAAGTATAAGAAAGATCGCTTTAACCTTAAGCACTTGGAAGCGGCAGCATTTGCCCTTGATTGCGATCCAGAATACCTGACTCTGGAACAGCGGACGCCCCGTCGCGGTGGCTTGCCGGATGGAAAAACTATTTCTGGCATCGCAGAGGCTGGCGCGCTTCGCTCTGCAGGGGCAGGAATCCCAAAGGGACTGACGGCCTTCATCGAGCCCGATCCGCGTTATCCAACCAAATCCCAAGAGATATATCAGGTGAGGGGCGGACACGCGGCGGGACTGAATATTCCGAGCGAGGCTTTCGTTCTAACAGCCAATCGCGAAGCTCTTAAAGGGGCCGGTCGTGAGCTGATAGCGGGAGACATCGTCGTTGTTTCACGCGAGGCTGTTGAAGGAATGTCAGAAATAACTGTTCGTAAGATTTCTTTCGATTCAACAGGGATTCGATTTGTGGCCCAGCCGGATGAGGGAAACATCGAAGCCTTGTCCGCATCCGACAATGTGAAAGTGCTCGGCTTGGTGCTACAGGCAATCGTGGTATTTTAATTTCACAAGGCTATCGACAATCTGTGTAGATCGCTGCAGGAAAGGGCGGCGTGTTGTTTGCTGTTTCTGCAGCTTTCAGTAATTGAATGTTTTGTCGCCAAAAAGGAAACAAAATCGTCAGTATGTAGCATTGCGCAAGCGGGCGAGATAGATTAATTCTAACTATCGCGATTGATCGGGTTTAATAAAGCAGGAAAGATCATGCCGCCCCCAATGCATTGAGTTGTTCATTCCACCTGTGGACTGCCAACCAAAATCGTTTACGACGTTCATCAATTGATTAGCAGTTATTTGGTCGCCGCCAGAAACACCTTCCTTTGTACGGGATTGGTTTCGATGGTGTAAATAGGTTGCAGAAAAGAACAGAAATATTGTCTTCATTCGATCCAACTGCGCCAAACCGTCCTTAAAACCGGCGATTTCCCTTGAAAGGGTTAACGAAAGCAGGAATTTAGATGACCACGATTGTAACAGCTACAGACGTAGTGAAGACGTCCCTGACAAGCATTATTAAGCGCCAAATGATTGACATAGTAATCGATAGCAGAATCGATCCCTCCGTACATGACGAGGTCGCTTTGGTGCTGCGCAAGGCCAACTTCGGGGAACCAGCCATAGTGGCACTGGCGGAAGGGGTAGCAAAGGCCGCACAGATAGAGATTAAGCTTGGCAGCTCAAGATCATGATGAACTATCGGTTGCGTTAGCGTTTGCAAGCCGTAGGTCAATTCGCATTCCGACAGGCGGTTGACTGCGCTACTAAGCGGTAGCTAGTACCTATTGAAATTCCGGCGTCTTGGGCTGTAAGGCACTTGGGGCCGGTTCTCGATCCCGAAGCGCAGTTGGATGCCAGGGTCCCAAACGCAGTTCGGTGTCTCCTGCCGGATCACAGGAACTTTATGGTGCGCTCTATGATTGGCAAACGTGTTTGTGGACAAGGAAGGCGACGCCCTTCAACTCGGGCGGTAAGGCAAAACCTTCTTTCACATTTAACCTTTGATTTTGCGGTACAGGGGCGGAGCAGTAGAAGTCCGGCAATTCGTTCATCACAACAACAATCGTGGATGCTCCAACGGCTGCCGCAGAATGGTCCCTCAATTACGCGGCGGGTTTCTCCCACTTGAAATTCGAGCGGCGTAAACGAGAATCCCGGCATAGGCTGTATTGGTATTCACTGCTTTTCGACGACGATCAAGGGTTCTGTTGGCCATTGAAAACTGACCGAGGTGAGGGAAATAGCAATCCGTTGGCGGTGGTCTTTCAGCACAAACGGCTTTTATTTGCAAACTTCACGAGCATAGCTGCCGGCATCTAACGTAGGTGATGACTCCGGAAACGACGTAGTCTGCCGTCAGGCTCGCGACATGAAGCAAATCAAAGCGCTTATTCCGGGTGGACTTTCCAGTATACCTCATGCCGAACATAGCTTCCATATTCAGGATCTTCTATGTCGTATGCATCTTTTCAAATGGTGATCTCAATACTAAAAGCGGCGAAGTCGCTCAGCAGAAAAAGCAATACGAAGAGGTACTGGAATGTCAGTGATGTTACGCACATCGCGAGGATGATGACGATCGTTTCGATGCCGAAAATAATCATTGCCAGGTAAGGCGCTGGATTGCCATCTGCGAAAGAATGGGCATCAATGACAGAAAGCATTTGTGTCAAATTCAAAAATATTAGAAGCGAGAAAAACCAGATCTTGCGAGACGTAAAATAGCAACGATCCTTCAGGTGTCCTGTGGGACCATCCGGTGTCAATGTCACACAAGAAAAAAATAAACCGAAGACATATAGCAGATCAAGTACATAGGTATAGAATGCGTTATAGGTTTTGGTCTGGCTTTCAAACAAATAATCCCACCAGAATTTGATAATCCAAAGCAGGATTACAGCGATCCAGCAAACATGCAATAGCGAGATATGTGAACGTTTAGGGTCGTGCACAAAATGACCCGCGAAAATGAGTAGCCTCGAAAGGCAGAGGCTTATCCCTATCCCGTTGATAATCCTGACGTGGGTGAACGCATCAGCAGCGCTGATCGTAACATTTGAAGGCATATAAAATCCCTTCCATGCCAAAAGGACAAGCACTCTGGCGCTACGGGCCGGAATGTCATTCTTTTCGATTACATTCAACTGCTCAGCTGGGTCTCGGCTGTTGGAATTGGCTTCAACGGCCAAATGCATAAACCATGCCCGATTTCTGATGCCGGTGTCGCCGGTTTCGAACCAGGCTTCCGGCAGCGCTTGTTGTTATCAGGTCGGTCCCAATAAGCGCTTTCGCAACACTTCGTTTGCCTCCCACGGCAAGCCAGCCTCAATGAGGTACCGGGAGGTTGACCCATAAGTACCCGATATATAGTTCAGAACACCCATTATCGTCTTCGGATTGCACTCAAGCATTGGATGTTTTGCGAGTTCCGATAGCTCGAAGTATGCAGCATGGGACAGAAATTCCTTCTGCAGGGGTGCAATCAAAGGCCCTGTTAAGGCGTAATCATCACAAATGGCCTGATCATCCACGCCGGCGTTTGAGAGTAATAGTGCTGCTATTAAACCGGTTCGATCCTTGCCTGTGGTACAGTGAAAAAGAACTCCTCCGTTTTGGGCTTCCGCGATCAGGAGCATAACTTTCGCAAATTGCTCTCTTTGTTCTGTTAACGCCCTTATGTAAATCTCTTCGAGAGAAAATGGACGGCTTTGATCCGCTCCCACGGCATCAAGAAACAAGGGCATATGTTGATAGCAAACTGAAGTGTTTGTCGAAAACGGATTGGGGCGCATCTGTACTTCGCCCGGCGCCCTCAGATCAACTACAGTCGTGACGCCCTCTTTAATTAGGACGTCTGCCTTATTCTTATCCAGGCGATGAAGGCTATCCCCGCGTAAGCATCGTCGCCACAGCGTTTCGCTTTCTCCGGCCGCATAGCCACCCAGATCTCGAATATTAAAAGTTCCTTGCAAGGGGATATGCCGCTTCATCGTGAATTCCTGTTTCAGGGCGGGTTTTGGTAGCAGCAATCACCACAGAATATCCGCTTACCTCATAAGCCGATGCAGCGTTCCGTGATCTTGAAGCTAAACTTTTGCTCAGCTGATATTTCTCTCACTGCGCAAATCCACATACTCCGCACACACGAGAAGTGCGGTTAATGCGATTACGTGAATTAAACTTTCTACAGACGGTTATCTATGCATATCAGCAGTCTAGCTAGTTTTCATTGTGATCCGACTCGCGGGTTTCGTGTGTAATAACTAGCCCACCTTCAGGAGGCTCCAATCCCTCTGTTTGCACAATGTTAATAACCTTGCACAGAGACACATCCTGTCCGCCCGCTCTCTTCACCTCCGCGCAGCTTTGCATCCATTGTTCGAGATTTGGAGCTCGCGTCCGTCTGTGTGAAGCGGTAGTTGCCGAGCCCGCGCATGCAGCGCCCATCATTGCTGCAAAAGACAGGTTTAGCGCTACCAAACAGCTGAGGATCCATATTAGCACAGTCATTACCCACTCCACCCTTGTGTAATGATGCAAACAGGCACTTCGTAGAAGCCATATCCGGCGCTGCGTGCACCTTAACTCAAGTAGGAAAGAACATAAGTGGGGACGGTGAAATTGTCATGCCTGATCGCTTTCAAAATGAAAGGGATGCCCACGATCCTGATGGGGCCTGCGCTTGCGTGAACGTATAAAAAGCATCCTGGCAGGCTCCATATGGCCGATGACCATCGATGGGATTGCTGCAAAAGTCATTCCCTTCTTGCAATGGCACTATCGGCAATGTGTGCCCTTGGATACACGCAGGATCGCGCTTCAAATCAACCTATAAAATGCCGATATTGTTAGGGGCTTGCAATGCCGGGTTATAGAAACGGGTTGATTCAACAGTCTTGGGAAGCGCATCGTTTCCCTGCGCACGCCTTGGCCAGGCTGCCGACAAACAGGGCCGTGAAAAACGACAATACGGTTGAAATTGTTCCATAAAAGAACACGAATTCCCAGGAGGCAATGCTGCCGGTTTGGGGGCTCAAAAGACCAAAATTGACCAGAGTTGAAAGGATAAGCGGGCATGCTGCATCGAAAGCAACAAGCATAATGACGAATACTACCAGGATAGTAGCGCTGCGTATTATGAGTATTTCTGGCGCACTATCGCTCTGGTAAAATTCTGCTTCACTTAAAGTAACAAGTGAATGCTGGGCATGCGGCGTTTTTACAATTGAAGACGCGACCTTCGGAATGAATGAACTTCTGCTATTTTCCAAAGTCTGTTCGATCGGTCTGGACTTCCACCATAACCAAATTGCCAATATGGCTGATAGACCCCAGGCAAAGAGCATCAGGGTAGCATCGGGCGAAAATCCACCGTTTATGTCTTTGAGAAAGAACCAGAATATAGTTCGAAAGGTGAAAAGCGCCGCAACAAAGATGCCCATCGATTTCAATAGGTTCATAAGTCTCCTCCGAAATATTGCTGGCGCTATTGCTAATAGGTGTAGTTAACTACGAAGCGACATCCCAAATCCACACCAATTGTATTCATTGTGATTGTAAAAACCGAATCCGATAGCGTACGCTCAGGATGTCGGCAAAATTTCGCCTTGAGATCCAGTAACTCTGTCTCAAATCTGGCTTCCCATAACTTCATGCCGGGGAGCGACCGCCTCAGGAGCGGTAGCCTCGGCCGGCTTTTTGCGCGGCTATCATGTTTTTGGAACTTGCATACACCGCCGCCCCACAAAAAAGGCGGGACTAAATCCCGCCTTTTCTTGTTCATCCTTGGCTGGAGGTCAAGTTGAACAATCTCGCCTGTTGCGACTTGCGCACTGAGGAGAAATTCTAATCAGGCATTATGCGGGCAGGCCTCTGCCTGCCCGCATGTTCTTATCAAGCTTAGAACGTGCGCTGGAAGCGAACCATTCCCTGCCAGGCATCCTTGCCGTCAAGCACGGACTTCTTGTCGTTCCACTTGGTATAGGAGACTTCAGGGGTGACGGTGAAGCCTGGAACCATTTCGAAGGCGACGTTGGCGGTTGCTGCGAACGTACCAGCATCTTCCCAGGCTGCCTGCGCGTTGACGGTGGCCTTGTCAGTTGCCTTGAAAGCGGCGCCACCCCAGACGGCCCATGCGCCACCCCAGGTACCGTAGAAGCTGTCAATGACGCGAACGCCACGGGACATGCCATCAAGGATATAATAGGTGTCGTTGTTCGACTTGTAGCCACCTTGTACCCACAGCGAGAAACGATCTGTGAAATTGACATCGCCGCGGAGCTTGCCAGCCCACTTCTCGTTTCGGGCGTCATAAGCTGCGACACCTGCGATCGATCCCCAGCCGCCGGCATACTTCAGGCCACCGACAATGTGCGGCGTGTAGTCTTTGATGGTAACATCAAGGTCAGCGTCGGTGTTACCGCCTTCTTCAAGCGAGAGAATCGCTGAGAAGCCATTGGCGCCGGTAAAGGTGTAGCTGATGAGGTTGGTGCGGTAGCCGCCAGCAAGGATCACATCATCGTTGATGACGTTGCCAAGGTAGCCAGGGAAGGCCACGAAAGCTGACTCATCAAGACCAACGCGAAGGCCACCGAGCTGGACGTAAGCGTAACGCAGCGAGCTATCTTCATTGTCGTCTACCGAGTGGGTTTCAACGCCATCGCTACCGCCGGTCCAGTTGTAACGCAATTCGGTGAAAGTCTTCAGGGCGCCGAGTTCGGTTTCCGAAGCTGTTGAAAAGCGAAGCGTTGCACGAGCATTCTTGCCCCACGTGTCGCGTTTGGTGTCGTCTGCGAGGATAAGGCGCTCTTCCTTGCTTATACGGCTTGGCTTGCCTCCACGGGCATAGACGCGATCGCCGCCCGTTGCATCGTAGCGGACATAACCGCCGACGCGCAGGCAAGTTTCTGTGCCTGGGATATAAAAGTAGCCAGCGCCATAAGCATCGCAGACGCGAACATATTCAGCGGCTTCCGGCTCGGGGGCGATGATGGCATCAGCTGCCTGCGCGCCCGACACTGCAATAAATGCAGCGGTGGAGCCGAAAAGTACCGATTTGATTTTCACTAGAAATCTCCATGCGTGAACTTAGGTAAGAAACGCAGCCCTGTTAAACAGCAGATCGCATTACGGCAAGTCACTATAAGGAGAATTGTTGTATAGAAAAAGCAATGTTGTAATAAGGGAACACATTAATTCATAATGATAACAAAAATTCAGAAAAACTTTCAAAATGAACTGAAGTCAAGGAAGTAATAATACATCCTGTACGAAAATATGTTCTGCCGAGTAGATTGAAGTGTGGCTTTGTGTTCAGGACCGCTAATCGGCTGGCATCATTTGTGAGTTCGCGAACGGCCGATGCTGATATTTCCTGCGTTCCTTTTTCGGGGTTCCACCGCGCCGTATTGGCGGTCAAACGGCGGGTACCCATCTATCCGTTTGTGAAAGGGTGTTCCAGGTTGAGCACAGATTCGCATTCGTTCAGCCACTCTTTGAAGAGCTGCAAATTCGCCGTTGAAGGGGTAACCCTGCCATTCAGCCGGAGCGATTCAAGGAAATGATCGGTTAGGTTTTCAAGAGAGATGCTTGCAGTCTCACATTGGTCGAAAGCAAGGTAACTGGCAAACTCGCCGGATCGGGCCTTTTCCTGCCATATCATTCGAGCTTCCAGTACAGGATATTTTACACGCTCAAACATCTTCCTTGCATCTTGGGGTGAGTGACTGATCTCTTCAATAGCTTTCGTGAACAGAATGCTTCCCTGCATTAGTTCATCATAAAGGACTTTGGTATCGGCCTGTGCACTTGCCGCTGCGGATGGGACGCCATGAACAAAAATGATTATGATTGCGATGAGCGCTTGGATAGCACGCATTGGGTTCCACTTCCTTGAAATAACTACGCCGGTGATGCTGGTCAGTGTTGAAATGAACAGCAACGGCACTCCCTCAGGGGAGCAAGCTGAAATGATCAGGTTAATTCGTTCGTTAGCGCGGTAGGAAATTCCCGCCGGTTCATTGAGCGTTCTGAACAATTGTCGACTCGAACCTAATACGGTATCGTGCGACACGGAGAGAAGACATCATCGCTGTTCTACGGTCGCAGCATTTCATGAAGAGCTATTGAGGGCAATCCCAACTTATAGCTAGTGGGGTATAGGTCGGGACGGGAACGGATGGATCTGCTGTAACATCGTGAGTTCGTCGCGCGGAGGGACATTATAAAGTTCTCTCGGGTGGAGGGTCGCTGTGCATACTGCAATGTGAGAGAGGGTAAGCTGCCTCGCTTTGCCAATCCTCAGATCAAACCACGCGGTAGAACTAATGCGCCAGAACCTTTGGGAACACACGTGGCTTGGTTTGATAGAAACTCGTTCCCAATCTGGCAACTTTATTCGTGTTGGCCATGGACAGACCGGCCGATGACCCAAGCGCGGGCCTTCCTAAAACAAAGAGGGTTGCAGCTATCGCGCAACGTCAAGGAAAAAGATCAAAACCTGTTCTGCGGATTTCAATGGAGGGGTCGAGTATCAGATTGTCCGCAGCGTCATAGTCAACATCCCAGCCGAGGTCGTCCAGGAAGCCCACCGTTATTTTGCTAATCAGGGTGCCATTTCCCATCAGTTCCTCATCCAATAGGGGTGGAGTTGGAAGTGTGTGGTGAATGGAAGTCGTGCTCGACCGTTGATCCAAGGCCAGATCGAGGGAATTGAATAAGTGATAACCGTTATGGAGTGGAATGGATTCTGCCTGATCGTCTACCATTTCATTATAGTATTTTAGCGCCTGGCTATGAGGCTTTATATAACTCCAGCCGCTGGCATTTCTTGCTGCCCAATGCCGCCATAACGCGGGAGAATATTCGTCCTCTCCAGGGAAGTAGTAATCCTGGCCAGACCTATGTAAATTCCAAAGGCTTCCAATGCCGAAAACATGGCCGAGCTCATGTAGTATGGTTGAGGGTAGCACCCGCTTAAAATAATCGGCAACAGATTTCGTGCCAATTTTATGCTCTTCGGCAAATTTGGCTTGTCTGGCCGGACAATAAAACAGCTTGTCGATTATCACGTCACCAAGAGTTGGAAATATATGTTCCTTTGTTAAAGTGAAATCGACTGGTCTTCCAAGTGCCAACGCCTGGGTATCGAGAGCGGAAATTCTGATCCGGAGCTCATGACCTGCTATTCCCAAGGCACCGCATATTATTTTGAGCCAGCGTTCGGTTGCCCTGACAACGGGTGCTCTTCGTTCAGCGTTCCAAACAAGAGTTTTATCGTAAACTTCTATGCCGTCAAGGAACTGAAGTTCGAGTTGAAGGTTATTGTTCGACAACGGTATAGTGGTTTGCGGGAAGTTGATGTCCATATAATCTTGGTATAGCATCTGGAAATTCCTCAATGATAACTTGGCGCAGCGATAACGGCGCGTCGAAATCTTTTTCAAATGAGACTGCAATTTTTTAACGATGGCTTGGATGTTAATGGTATTGGTTTGTAAAACCCTTTTTTGAGAAGCGTTGTTTGAACGTCGTTACGTCGTGATTTGTGAGTTATCGCAAATGACAACGCTGACCACGACGGGATCCGATAGTGCTGCACAGATTGACCGCATGGGGTCGGATGAGCGCATTGGCAGATCCGATCTGCAGGAAGAAAGCCAAAAAGGTTCGCTTACGGTTCTATAAAATTCGGAATTGCTGAAGAGCAACCGAGCCAATCTCCCGATGCCTTAATGAAATCCGGGCTGGTGGTTTAATGCAATTATAGCCATTGCGCTATCCGTCTGCGAAACGCTCCCGACAAGCTTCGGGTCGAAGCTGAATTCTCATTAGTTTCGGTTGGCAGCGAGCCAAGCAGTAATGATTTCGGTAGATTTCGTTCCTATACCCCTCACAGCTTGCACGCATACATTGGAGAAATCGTCGGCACAAGGGGACCAGTTCTGCTTTGGCCAATAGGTGTCATGATTTGCTCGCCACAGCGCATTGCGGAGGCGTGTGTAATGTGCGGCGTCTGTACAAAAATCGCGAAGTTCTTTTCTATTCTCCATGCTGAATGATAGCCTATGGCGTAACGGGGTCAAGGAAGTCACAAGGGAAAATGCCCATGGTGCTTTCTGTTAAACGATCTCCGCTTGTTCGATACATCCAACTGGTTTGTACGAAACCTGTTCCAGCCAAATTGTATATGGCTCGGCTGGAGCCGAGAGTTATTCACTTAGAATAACGCGTGGGCCATTTCAAGTGCCCGCTGCTTGGGAATTCATGGCTTTCCACTGGAGCCAAAACGAGAGCGGTAGAGGTAAGCATCTGCGTCAGGGGCGCAGATCAAAATGGAGGCGGGATGGGGAGGGGCTCTAAATGCCAAGGTGTTTTTATATGGGTTTGAGATGCAGATGTGGACAGCTCCGCCTGTCGAATATCTCTCATAGCCAGCAATCGCTTGCAAATTGACAGCAACTAGCCTGAATGACCCTGATAGCAGTCATATTGAAAGCGATTGCTGGGCTGCAAGGCTGGATCAGATATGCGCTTCGTTGTTAGTGTAAATCAAATGTCTGCGTCTGGTTTGAGTATAGAGAGCTCTGTGCAATGAAACTCATTGTTTCATCGTTAAAGGCTCTCTGCTCATGGCGGGTATTAATGCGACGACCTTGGCGACTGGGTGCAGCAGTTTGAGGTGCTATGGACTGGCCGCATGTCTGACAAACCTGGCGGTGCTTCTGTCCCGGGGTGTGGCTGGGTAAATAGAGGAATGGTAGTGGCGGTATGCCCGGAGCATGTTTCGAGGTGAGGTAGGCTTTTTCCAGCTGGCATCAGGAAGATAGAGGTGTCGGTACTTACCTGGATCGCGGCCAATCGCTACGCCGCTGGCTGGCATCAAACGAAACACTTTGATGGCGAAGGTCTTGGGTATTCGCACGCCGGACGGAATTACTAAGATGTCCAAATCAATTCTTATGTACCACCAGATCGACAAGGTTAATGTCGCTGGAAGTCCCTTTCGCGGACTGAACGTATCTCCTGAGAATTTTGCCTCGCAAATGAAGTGGCTTGCGAGGCTGGGCTACCGTGGCCTTTCTCTTTGTGAAATGGAGCCATTTATTACGGGCGAAAAGACCGGAAAGGTCTTTGGGCTTACGTTTGATGACGGGTTCGAGAACGTCTATCAGCACGCGCTCCCCGTTCTGAGAAAATACGGCTTTTCAGCCACTTGCTTTTTTGTGAGTGGCCAAATCGGTGGGTTTAACAGCTGGGATCAAGCCGTCGGGATTCCTTATACAGCGTGCATGTCGAAAAGCCAGGTTCTTGACTGGGTGCGCGCCGGAAACGAGGTGGGGGCTCACACGGTTGATCACGTTCGGCTCCCTGACGTTCAACCTGCCGAAGCATTCAGGCAAATAAGGGAGTCCAAGGCGCAGTTGGAGGGATTGATAGAGGCCGACGTGCGAGCGTTTTGTTATCCTTACGGGGCAGTATCCCGGAATATCCGCGATATGGTGGCAAAGGCCGGTTTCAAAATTGCGACGACGACGCAAAGAGGATGTGCTTCTGCTACACATGATCGGCTTCTCCTACCTCGTCGTAATGTTCGCCACTGTAATGGCTGGTTATCAACTGTAAAAAAGGCAGTATGGGGATAAGCATCATGAAACAAAGGCATCCAAGGTCTGCACAGGCAGTTAAGCGCCGGATTGCTGTAGCCACCGTTACGCGCAATCGCCCGCAAATGCTTTCCCGGCTTTTGGCGAGCTATAAGGAACTGAAGTTTCCCGCGGACGTAGAAGTTGATTATCTCATTGTAGAGAACAGCCAGGCGAAGAGCTTGACAGAGATTGTGGAGACGTTTTCCAACCTCGTTTCTGGGAACAATGTGATTTATCTCACAGAACCTAAGCTGGGAATCGCTAGCGCTCGAAACTGTGCGCTGAACTATGCAATTGAAAATGGCTACGATCTTCTCACCTTTGCCGACGATGATGAAACGGTCGACCCTTGCTGGTTGATGGAACTATTGAAGGAACGCGACGATCATTGCCTGGACATTGTTGGATCGCCAGTTCGCATCGAACCGCTTGACCGAACGTTGTCGTGGTGGCGCCAGAAAATCTGGGAAGCTGTCAATGAGAGTAACCAACGCTCAGAAGCGCGTTCTATAAGGAAGCGGGCTGAAGGCAAAGGTCATCAGTTGAAGATCGCTACGGGTAGCTGGATGGGGGAGCTGAACTTCTTTCGCCGGACAGGACTAAGGTTCAATACCTCACTTGGGCTTGCAGGCGGGGAAGACTGGCGCCTTTACGAAGAAGCCAGGGATTTGGGGGCGAGAACAGGTTGGACACCCTATGCGCTCGCTTACGAGACGGTGCCTGCATCTCGTCTGTGTTTAACATATTATTATCGCAGACAGAGGGACCACGCGTGCATAATGTTCAAAGAAAGGTTTCAAAGACGGCCTTTGCTTTCCGTCGCTCGTCTCGCCGGATCTCTTCTGGTTAGAACCTACAAGACAGCGCTTGTGATCGGCATACTTCCGTTCAATCCGAAGCGAGCGCTTTTGACAGGGGTGTATCACATTGGAAGCTCTGTAGGCTTTGTGCGCGGATGTTTAGGGCTCAAATCCCAGCATTATTTTACTACGGATGGGCACTGATGAAAAGGTTGCGACCGCTCAAATGCGATTGGGATGCGGTATAATAATGCCAACGGTTTGGCTCTTCGGTCAGACAATGCTTGGGACGAGCTCTTCGCGCCAGTTCTGCAAAGTGGGAATGAGGTTCGCCGGACGCATCACCGGTAAAAAAGAGAGCCGTGTAAACGGCTCCCATGAGCGACCCATTTGGAGGGTAAAGGGGCGCTGCGTTCCAGCCTCTATTCTTTCTTGAGAGGTCTGGTGTTGTCAAATACAAACGGCGGTCCAACCACACGAAGCTTACGATCAGGTAGCGGCGCGAAGGCGGAGAGCTGGATCACCCGGATTGACGAGGAAACTGTTCCGACGGGCCGGCTGACAGGAATTGGCGGCTGAAAATCTTCACTGAAGTGCGTGCGTGTTTGAGCAAGCTTTCGCCGAGCTACGGTATCGATGTACCGGGTCCAATTGCACTTTTTGAATTCTGCGGCATCGTGATAATTAAACGCAGTCGGCAGATCGATGTACAACTGACCGGTTGATACCGACATGAGATCAGCGGTTTCATTACTATGATCGTTCAGTCTATATAAATCGACACTGTCGGTTTCACAGATAAATTTGCATTGGGCTAATGCCGCCGCTTCACCTCCCTTCTGCTTGAATTGCGAATGCGGTGCCGGAAACAGGTAACCGTCTGTAAGTCTCACGCAGTACAATAATGATCGTGCGGTTTTCTTTGGCGTTTGAACTTTCATTTCCTTCGGTCTGGAAAAGGAGACCTTCTTGACAGTATCCGCTCGCGACGACCTGAGTGTGCGATTGGATTTGCGTTGAAGGCGATTTGGAGCAGGAGCGCAATTTTGATCGGCAGATGCCGAACGTTGCGCTGCCGCGATCTGGTTTGCCAGGTCACGGCAAGGGTTGAATATCCCGCCGCCTCGTTCATCGGTTGAACAATTACGCGCGCGTTGCATATTATAGAGTGCCGCCAATTGACGCTTCGCCACGAGATCTGTAGCTGTCGTCACAGACAGGCGGCAGTCTTGCGCCAACGCAATTTCCGCCGTATTCGTTGCGTATAGGATTGCTCCAAAAATCAGCAAATATTTCGGCTTATGCATGATGATGCCTCCGGACCGAGCTGAGTTTCCGGCCAGCCGCCTAACGCCCTGCGATGTCCAGCGGTACTTTTCCGCCAGTTTTTGCCAGCAGGTCCAGTATTCGCTTATGCAGCCATAAATTCATGGCCGTCGCACTGGCCGGCTCCGATGAGTACCCCCACTGCCTCGCAAGCTTTTTGCGGGCGGGCAAACTGCTATCGAGGTCCAGTGTTTTCATCAAATCGATGACAGATGTCCGCCAGTTGAGCTTTTCGTCTTTGGTCGCTGCCAGTCTGTCGAGAATGGCATCAATATCCACCGCAGCCGCGTTAACGGACGCCGAATTGCTTATTGTTGTTCGAGCGCTACTACGTGGGCGTATTAGACGTTGAATCAGGTTGATCAGGTTCATATCGCTACCGCTCCGGTGAGAGTGTAACTAAACTGCATTGGGTCCGAATATCTTGTTCTTGATCAGTCCGGCCGCTATCTGGACAACAAGGCCCGCAATGCCGCCGCACACTACTTGCCCTGCTAATGTAACAATGTCGAAACCGGCAGGGGGTGTTGCGTTTATGCCCATCAAAGAACCTAGCAACTGTCCTCCCCCGACGCCTCCAATAGCACCCGCAATTGCGTTGCCTAATCCTCCAAGGTTGGGAGATTGCATGGTTCTACCGCCTGCTGATCCGCCAACAACTCCGCCGATAAGTTGAGCCAGGATCACTTCCATCGTCTGTTCTCCTCGTCAACCGGGAGTGCGCCACTGATTGGCGCACTCTCAATGCTGAGATTCTCAATATGATATCTTTTTATGGTGATTGCGTTGGGTGGAACCGGCATCGCGGTAAGTGGTTCCGTGGCGCACCTGTATCGTTTTTGCCGTGCGGACAGTACGTTCAGGGAGATACTCCACGCGGTTTAAATACTGATTTCGGGTTACAATCCGAGGGCGTTCATGGATTCGGGTGACCACATTGGTGTGCACGATAGGCTGAACCGTGTTCACACGAACGATGTTGTTTACATGCTTGACATAACGGGTTCTGTCGACGTCGCGATATCGGGTAATATTGTTCACTTGGCGTACAGTTTTGTAGCGATAAACCGTTCTTGTATTGGATCGAACGGCGGGTCGCGAAACCACTGTCTTGCTGGTACGATAACGCTTAGCAGGAAGAACGTTTGTCTCTGTCGAGTACCGATTTTCGCGTAGCACTGCTGTACGGTTATGAACTCGGGTGACAGTGTTAATGCGAGTGACTGGTTGGATGCGGGTTACATTTACTACCCGTTTCGTTTGCACGATAGTTCGGGGCCGCTCCACATCGCGATATTTCGTGACGTTGCGTACCTGACGAGTATGCCTTCCCTGTTGATAAGAGGTAGAGACCTTTGTCGTTGCGACGTGCTTTCGATGTTGCTGGCTGTCAGCCAAAGCGGTTGCCGGAACCGCTGTCAGTGAAAAAGTCGTGATTGTCGCAAGCGCAACAATAAGTCCGAATGTCTTTATCATGACTATATCTCCAATAAGCAGAGAGTTGCCTTTAAAGTTCACTCGCAACCAGTATTCTAAGCAAATGTGCTACCCGGGCAGTTCAGTCATCATATATTCTCATGTATGAGTGAACTGGTGATTAATATCATCTCATGGTTTCTCTATCAATACAGTAATATTGTATATAAATTTAGACAAATGACTCAACCGTAAATATTATGATATTGGCCTAGATTATTCGTCGTTATTACCGGACCGGCATCCTAGATATTATCTTTTGTATAATATGCTAATCTACGGATATCGTGCGAAAGACATGAAAAATGAATTGTATTTTATTGTCGATTGTTGTTGATTGATTCAATAAATATTTGGATATGTATTATCTAATGTGTGACGAATGACTGACTAGTAAAATGTATAATAGAATTATTTCTTCCTTTTGCTTTTTTTATGTCTTGCTTGCAACCAATTAATCTGATTCGGGCTGGATAAGGGAAACTAATTCAAGTATTTTTAAAACAGAAAGATTAAGCTGAATCGGGCTCTCCCCACCCATTTGTGGAGTGTTAGTCAAAGTGATATAAATCCAACGTAGGCTGGGAATCACAACATCTATTGCAGCCGCTGATTGTGGCGTTTGCCGCAATTCGCTCGACTTCAATTCGAAAGCAGATACAGGGCTCGGAGCCCACAGTTCAAAAAAATTGAACTTTGTCACACGATGGGAGCGGTCGAAGTGAAGTTCATCATCCCAGTTGTTATTGCAATATTGCTGATGTCGGGTTCAAACGGGGCTACCTCAGCGCCGTCGTGTTTTGAAAAGGCGATAGGTTCTCTAAAGGAAGCAGCGCCAGAAAGCTATGCGATTTATCACGCCTTATCTGACAAGAGCCAGTTCAAAGTTTGGTTGAAATGTGATGATATGCAGCTCGATTTGACGACGGCCGTGCATGAGTCTGTTCATACCTTGACAGAAGAGCTGGATGCCTACCCGTTAATAAGTGGCGATAAATTACCAAGGCTGCGGGAAACAGCCGCATTTGTCGCACCAAACAAGATCCGGTCTGCATTGGGGACCTTCTTCGGTCGAGACGATCTCTATATCCAGACCTATTTGGATGGGGAGGGTTCAAGCTCTGCTGATGATTTTACATATCTGCTTGATGAATTGAATGCCTACAGTCACGATCTGCACGTCGCCACTAAACTCAGTTCGTTAGAACGTTCGTCGGGTTTGGATGTTGACCATCGCGATGGCCTTGCCGCTATGATGGCTTTTCTCATTGCTTATCTGGAAAATGCTCGTACTTCACATCCGGCGACATGGAAAGGGCTTGGAAGCAATCCGGTTAGAAGCAATATTAAGGTTCTGTGGAGGCAAGCGGAGGAAACGATGAACGCCTCATGTGCGATCCCCGGCTTTGGTACAAACGATGTAAAATATCTCAAGTTTGTCTGTAGTCCTGCCCGGTTCACGGCGCTTTCGACTATAATTGGTCGCGTCCCACAATGTTCCTCCATCTGTGTTGGTGATTAACAGCGTGGGTTCGTCGGGTTCCGATTTTGCGTTTACCGCCTTGCTGCCGCAAAAACTGCTGTATGACCGTGCTTTGACACGATTTAAAAAATAGCTGGAATCGCTCTACATGATCGATGTCGGTCCGGAAGAGCGTGACAACTTTGCCATTGGCTTCGGCCCGATCTTAATACCTATAACGACTGGGCATTTGGGCGTCGGATACAGTACGCAGGTCAGCACTGGCGGCGGTCCGCTCCAGCACATCATCAACTGGAAGCCATCCAAACAGTTCTGATCCCCTTCAAGCAGACAGGGAGCCGACAAATTTCCCCAACCTGAAAGCCCGGCTGGCAGGGCGGGGTGCCTGGTTTGTACCACGTTTTGAGAAAGCGCCCGGCTTCAGAAGCCTCCCAGTCCTGACGTGCGCAGTGTCAACGGCCTTTATGTGTTTGGCCAGCGCGAGCTGGCAACGTCGGAAGCCCACAGCGGTGTGATGGTTTTGGGATGCTGGCCCGCCCAGTCCGCTGGGTGCGGTGTCGTCGCTGATTCCACAGCATTTCGCGATGACGCTCGTCGGCTCCGCTGATCGAGCAATTTCAACTCAGCCTACAAGGGCCTTCGTGCTCGAAGATGGACTTGCATCATATCAAAGGCCTCTTTGTTGCCAGGAGTGCGAAACGCCAGGCGCTCTCTGCTATAACTAGTCCACTTCGTCCCGATGAGAATCCTCCATCAGAAAGCTAAGTTCTACGCCCCGTCTTCGTTTCTGGGTTTGTATGTGAGGGCACGACGCAGCGCGTAAAGCCGGTTTCAACATGCTGTCGGCTAACCGAGCTAGATCAGAACAGGGGGGGCTGCTTGCAGCGGCTGTGACGTAGAATTTGCTCCCGTCGCCCTGAAGGCTTCAAAGATTATAACGTCAATAGTGCGAAAATATCTAACTTTTCCTTGTGCCTTCAGGATATCTCTGACAATTTTAGCAACGCCTTCTCTGACCGAGAGGTGTTCCATAATGAACGAGAAAGGAAATGTAGTGCGCCGATTAAGTAGAATTGCGGTCAGAACCGCTAGCGTTCTGCTGGCTCTCTCCGCCGCAGGGCTGTCCTCAGCAGGAATGGCAGAAGTCCGGAACCATACCGCGAACGAAGCTATATTCTCTTTGGAACCAAAGCCGTGGATGAAAGGGCCAACGGATGACGATTTCGACGATCTTCCCCTTGAAGAAAAGCGGATAAAAGCGCTCGCAGAAATCTCTCAGGGGATCCGTGACGTGACACAGGAGGGGCGTATCAAAGCTGCGGACGCATACTGGGACAGCTATATGGTAAACCTCCCGGACGCGCAAATGGATGAGTTCTACGAATATACCATGTCAGCCCGCAATAATTCTCCATTGCGGAAAGGAACCCAGAAATATTCTGAAAAAAATATGAGGAAGTTCCTTCGATCAGTCTCCAATACAGACTGGGGGTTGTACGGACGCCCCGCGGATGCGGCTTACATTGTCAGTCGGGGCACAGATCTGAGGTTGTCACCCGAGCAGATCAAGACACTGCGCGGACGAACCATTACGGATAAAGCCTACCTTTCCACTACATTGATGGATAAGCCTCCTAGAATTTTTGATAAAGGGAACGTCATTCTTCGGGTGCGCGTTCCGCAAGGTGCACCTTCAGCTTATCTCAACAACACGGCAGCTGTAACTGGCTTCATGGATCAGGAGGAACTACTTCTGGGGCGTGACACAGCGATCAATGTGACGCGGTCGTTCTGTGGTACGCCTGATGCCAGTGTTGAGGGAGGGTGCAAGCAGTGGGAGGTATTTGGCGAAGTCGTGCTCAGGCAGGTTCAGCTGACGGTTGAGACGTCTGGCGATGCGGGAGTGAAGGGGCACGTTGTGTTTCATCGCGCCAGCGACGACAACTGGGTGGGGATCGTTCCGAAGGGGCAGTTGCCCCGCGAGAACAAAGTGAAGGCACAAAAGGCGTTCACGACGGCAGAAGGCGATTTCGAATTCACCGGTCTTCCTGCTGGCGAGTACACGGTTCACGTCTATCCCGACAAGGTTTCCTACGCTCCGCTGAAATCCGTGGATATCATGGTCGGGTCGTCGGTGCTGCGATCGGTGCG
>NZ_JBAKHE010000027.1:0-17306 GCF_049065885.1 Brucella sp. IR068
CAACCCGGATACCAAGACGATGACACATAATGACCAGCATCCATCAGGATTGCAATTGATGGCAGGCCACGTTTCAGAAACTCAACATGATCGTTGGATGCAGCAACATGCGAGACCAGCGTGCCGTTTTCGCCGCGTGTCCGATCCATCACGAAGACCGGGTGCGATATCGCAACGCCATCCTCATGGCTGGTGATCAAAGTACCAAGCACCATTCTATCTACGAGATCGAAAACCTCGGTCATATCGGACGGCTGGAAATAGGGCTTTGTATAGAGCATCGCTTGTCTCTTGATTTCAGGCGTGAACGGCGGGTATTCGATCCGACCAGGGGCACATGGCCTCCAACTGACCTGCAAGTTCGAATAGAAGATTTTCAGCCCCATAAGGGGCAATGAACTGGCTGCCGATTGGCAGGCCATCAGACGTTTCGTGAAGTGGAACGCTCATCGCAGGCAAGCCGGCAGCGTTGACCGGATGAGTGAAGGTTGTCAGCTCCAGAAACTGCCGGGCAAAACCCTTCCAATCGGGTGAGCGCACATCGAGCATGCCAAGCGGAAATGATCCAACCGGCATCACCGGACTTAGCACCACATCGCATTCTTCAAACAGACGACCAAAGCTGCGCGCCGTACCGTTCGCGGTCAAACGCGCTTGAATAACCTCTGTCGCAGTCAAGCCATTGCCATAAGCGGCCAACCCCAGATTTGAAGGCTCAAAATAGAGGTCATTGGCAGGCTTTGCCATCGTCGTGGCAACATCCGTCACTTCAATTGCGGTGTAAACGGCGATCAGTTTTTGTACGGCATCTGCAAGCTGAACGCCGTCAAAATCAGGCTTCACCCGAACAATGCTATGTCCCAGCTGTTTGCACAGCGCGATCGTGGCCTCCAGTGCTGCGACCGTCTGCTCGTCCACATCACGACGAAGGTCGGACTTCTGCCAGACGCCAATACGAAGCTTCCGCGGCGCCATTTTGACACTGTTGACGAACAGGTCCGTTTTGGCTGGGGCTGCGTAAAGCGAACCTGGTTCAAGCGCATCTGTCAAATCAAGCATCATTGCGGAATCGCGAACCGAACGCGTCAGCACATGATGGCTGACCATTCCACCCCAGTTTTCTGTCGAGACCGGACCGCATGGGACACGCCCACGCGACGGACGCAACCCGAAAAGCCCCCCACAAAATGCGGGGATACGGATCGAGCCTGCTCCGTCATTGCCATAGGCTACAGGCACCATACGCGCGGCAACAGCCGCAGCAGCGCCGCCGGAAGAACCGCCAATGCTGCGTGTCACATTCCAGGGATTAAGTGCAGGACCATGCAGCGAGGATTCCGTTGCGATATTGCAGGAAAACTCGGGCAAATTGGTCTTGCCTACCACAACCAGACCAGCAGATTTGTACCGTTTGACGAGCTCGTGATCGCGCTGCGAGATATTTCCCTCGGCCGCACGACATCCAAAGGACATTGCTGCACCGGCATAGGAAGGGCAATCGTCCTTCAACAAAACCGGAACACCGCTGAGCGGACCCGCTGGCAGCGATTTAAGCTGTTCTTCCGCCTGATCGCGCATCTCATGGATCACAGCATTCAGCTTGGGATTGCACCGATCAATCGCTGCAAATGCCTCATGAACAGCCTCATGCGGAGACAGAATTTTTGCGCGAATGGCCTCTCCCAAACCGACAGCGTCGGTCCGGGTGTAGTCAAAGGATGTAGACGTCATGGGGTTATCCCAATGCTAAGCTCGCAAAGCGGAGCGTTTTACTGTGTCTTGCTGACTGTCCAGAAACGAAGCGTATCACCAGCCCAGCCCTTGAAATCGTTCACTTTTGGGCCAGCAGCTGTGATCGATGGCAAGTTTACCAGACCAAGGATCGGAACCTGCTCGCCCATCAGTGTGTTGAGTTCGTTGAAGAGCTTCTTGCGTTCTTCGACATCACTCTTCGCTGAAACCTGCTTGAGAAGGTCTTCCGCCCTGGCATCATCCCACTGGCGCGCGGCATCAGCCTTCTTGTCACCGATCATCGACTGGAAAGACAACAGCGGATCAAGGCGAGCCGAATAAGCGAAAACGGCAAGTTCGTATGCGCCCCGACGATACTGATCGAGCTGGGTCGCCCAGTCACGCACTTCGAGCTGCGCATTTATCCCGGAGGCTGCAAGGAATGCCTGAACGATCGTGGCAACCTGCACGCGGTTCTGGCGGTTGGCGACCAGAAGGCTGATCGGTTCGCCCTTATAGCCTGCCTTGGTCAGCAGATCCTGCGCTTTGGCTGGATCATATGCCGGCCAGGCAGACGCCTGATTATCCGAATAGATGGTGTTTGGTGCAATGACCGACGGGTTTGGCGCGTACATGCCCTCACCGATCGCCGCTGCCAGTTGGTTAAGATCGATGGCGTGAGCAATTGCCTGACGCATCTGTGGATCTTTCAGCTTATCGGAAGTGGACTGAAGTTGAAGCACCATCCATGCAGGCGTCTGCTGCACATTGATCTTCATACCCTTCGCTTCCAGATCCTTGACGCCAGTCGGCTCCACCTCATCGATGAAGTCGATCTCACCGGAAAGCAGACCATTCGTGCGCGTGCTGGAATCTGGAACAGTCATGAACTGAATGGTCTTTACATGACCTTTCTTGTTCCCTCCCAGACCGTCGAGATCGCCGGACAGAGCCGAATAATCATCGAAACGGGTCAGGTCCAGATAACGGCCACGCTCCCATTTGGAAAAAGCATAGGGACCTGTACCAATCGGCTTTACAAACTTGCCATCCGCATCAACGGATTCCGGGCTCAGTATCCAAGGGGTACACTGGATGGTAGCCATGGTGATGACAAAGTTTGGCGCAGGAGCTGCGAAGCTGAAGCGCACCGTGTTGTCATCAACAGCCTCGACCGTCTTCAACTCGGAATCGACCTTGCCACTATAGCGATTGACGCATTGAAACGCTGTATCCGGCTTGAGATAACGCTCGAAATTCCAGACGACATCCTTGGCAGTCAGGTCTTTGCCATTCTGGAACTTGACGCCTTTGCGCAATTTGAATTCATAGACCGTATGATCGGCATTCGAGGTCCAGCTCTCTGCCAGCATCGGCTTGATTGCGAGATCGTCGCCATAAGCGACCAGACCTTCGGCAATATGGGCAACAACCATATCGGCATTTGCATCGCGATTAACGCCCGGATTGATGCTCGCAACATCAGAGTGAATGGCGACACGCAAGGTTTCCTCGTCTGCAGCAAGTACCTGGTGGGATGTGATGCTGAGCCCAAATAGCGCAATGCTAAGTGCAGAGCCTAGTGAGATTGAATTGAACATTTTGTTTCCCCTTTTGTTTTTCATTTTGCGGCATGGGTCAGCTTTGTGATCTGAGCATATCCGCGAAAAACGCTTCGACAGGCTCCAACACTTTGAAAGGCTCGTGAGCTACGCCCGGCACCCTGTCCCGGTGAACCGCGATGCCACGCGCTTCAAACGACTTTGCCAGTGCTTCAATACGGTCAATGCGACACTCGCCTTGCAGATCAGCTCCGTCCATCCAAAGCGCGCTGTTATGCGGGATGCCGATTTCCCAGGTTGCGGTGTCTTCCTCACCGATCACTGTTTGAACCGTCACGGCCTTCATCGCTTCAAGATCGAGGCGGCAGCCAAAACGTGCTTCAACATCGCGAACGCCAACCCACCAGTCATAATCAGAGTTGAGCAGAGTTACGACGCCCGGCGCTCCGATAGAGACCGCCTTGAGCCTATGAGGATGCAGCATGAAAAAGCGCTGGCAGAACTGCCCGCCGCCCGAAAAGCCGTACATGAGGGCGCGATTGCTTTTAAGGCGATATTTGGCGGCCACCTCGTCGATCATCGACAGCAGAATATGGTCAAAGCGAATGCCTTGGAACTCAATGCGCTTGTAATTGGCAAGATCGCCCTTCACGACGATGCCGGCTGGAAACAGCGGTGCCAGTACAATGCAGCGGTTCTCTCGCGCAAAATTTGCGAAGTGATCGCGGTATTGTGCCGCCGTCCGTCCCGTCCCGTGAATGATGACGAGCAGTTCGTGCGTCTCGGTGCCGTCTTCATCATAGTCCTCGGGGACATAAAGGCAGTAACTGAAACGCTGATCGAACTGACTTGCAAAAAACGTGGTCGCCCCGAAATCGTAGAAGCTGAGCTTTTTACCATGGCCCTGCCGCTTGGTGACAGGCTTTTCCTCAGTGATGGACATGACCGCCCGCCTCTCCCGGTTTCGTATTTGCATTATTGCCCCGCCATTTGAGTTTGACGCCGCCCTCGCCCGTCAGTTCGAGCATTGGAATGGCTGACAAAAGTCGGCGGGTATAGTCGTTTTGTGGCGCGTCGAAAATCTCGTCGCGCGTTCCCTGCTCGATGATACGACCATCGTTCATGACGACCACACGATCGGCAATTTGTTCAACCACGCCCAGATCATGGGTAATGAACAGGCAGCCGAAGCCATAGCTCTGCTGCAGCTTGGCGAAGAGATCGAGAACCTGCGCGCGCACCGTTACGTCAAGTGCCGAGACTGCTTCATCGGCGATGACAAAAGCGGGACGTCGCACGAGTGCGCGCGCAATCGCCACGCGCTGACGCTGACCACCCGACATTTCATGCGCATAACGATTGGCATAATCTCCACCGAGGCCAACGTCCTCCAGTGTTTCGCGAATACGATCCACTTTCTGGCTGGAGGAAAGCTCTTTCGAGAAACGAAGGGCCTCGCCGACCAACTCACCCACTTTCATACGCGGGTCGAGCGATGAATAAGGGTCCTGAAACACCATCTGCGTATGATAACGATATTCGTGATATTGGGATGAACGTCTCTCGACAGGCTGCCCCTTGAACAACAGCTTCCCTTCGCTCGGCCTGACTAGTCCGGCCATCACCCGCGCGGCTGTAGTCTTGCCCGAACCGGAACCGCCAACCACGGCGACAACCTCGTTTGGCAGGACGTCAATAGTAACCCCATGCAGAGCTCGTTTGCCGCCAGTTTTCTTGAACCAGCCACCCCGGGCTTCAAAATCGACAACAAGATCGCGCACGCTGATCAGCGGATCAGCCTTTGGAACCACGCGCGAAGGTCCACGAACCGGCAATGTCGAGAGTAGGTTGCGGGTGTAATCATGCCGAGGCTTTGCCAGAACATCAGCGGTATCGCCCGTTTCAACCACTTCACCATGGCGCATCACAACCACACGATTGGAATAGCGCGCAATCATTGGAAGATCGTGACTAATCAGCAAAACGGTCGTGCCGCGTTCCCGCGTGAGATCGACCAGCAACTCCATAACCTCGCGCTGGATAACTGCATCAAGCGCAGTGGTCGGCTCGTCCGCGATCAGCAGATCTGGCTTCATGAGCATCGCGCAGGCGATCATGATGCGCTGGCGCATTCCGCCTGAGAACTCATGTGGGAACGCCTCAATTGCCCGATCAGGATCGGCAATACCAACACGCAACAACATGGCTCTGATCCATTCGGCATGTTGCGCCTTCTCGGCGGGAAAGTGCAGTTCAAGCCCTTCTTCAAGCTGCCGCCCGATAGTCAGTGACGGGGTGAGCGAAGTCATCGGCTCCTGAAAAATCATGGCAATACCATCGCCACGGAGCCCGCGCAAAGCGGTCGGCGACATCGTTGACACGTTCTGACCCTTGAAGCGGATCGCACCATGACTTGTTTTAATGGACGCCGGAACCAGCCCCATGACCGCCCGCGCGAGCATGGTTTTTCCAGAGCCGGATTCACCAACGATGCCGAGAATTTCGCCAGCTTCTATGGAGAAGGAAGCGCGCTTGACGATCTCCAGCGCACTATCACCAACACGCAGGCTTACATCGTCGATTTCAAGCAGGGGTGCGGAAGTCATGAGCGCTTCCTCATGCGTGGGTCGAGGCGATCGCGCAACGCGTCTCCAAGAAGATTAATACCAAGCAGCGACAGCGAAATTGCGAGGCCGGGGAAAATACCAAGCCAAACAGCCTGCTCAATGAAATTGCGGCTTCCGGCCAGCATGTTGCCCCAAGTGGGCGCTGGCGGCGGCACACCCAGACCCAAAAAGCTGAGCGAACTTTCTGCGAGAATTGCCCAGCCGCACATGGACGTTGCCATGACCAGAACCGGTGCCAGACAGTTGGGCAGAATATGGCGCACCATCGTATAGATTTCCGAGTTGCCCATGACGCGGGAAGCCTCAACGAACTCCCGTTCACGCAGGCTCAAAACCGTGCCACGGACCACGCGGATCACCGAAGACATATAGGCCAGGGCAAGTGCCAAGATGATGCCATTCTTGTTGGCACCGAAGACGGCCAGCAGACCAAGCGCCATCAATATGCCGGGAAATGCCAGCAGAGCATCATTGACCATCATCAACAGCCGGTCGAACCAGCCACGCAAGAAGCCGCTGATCGCCCCGATAAGTACACCGCCGAGGGTGGCGAGAAAGACTGTGAACACGCTGATTGAAACACTGGCCGATGCGCCTCTCATAAGGCGGCTCAGCTGGTCGCGCCCAAATTCATCCGTTCCTAGCCAATGCACAGCGCTTGGCGGCGCAAGGCGCGCGGTAAAGTCCAGTGCCAGCGGGTTGTAAGGCGTCCAGAAGGAACCTACCACCGCTATCGTGAGAAGCGTTGCGGTCAGAATTCCGCCAATAATCGCGTTGAGAGAGGGATTTTTCATTTCGCCGTCACCTTCGGGTCGAAGAGCGGATAGAGAAGGTCCACGAGCAGATTGACCAGCACATAAACGCAGGCTGTGAACAGCAAACAGCCCTGAATGAGGGGATAATCCCGAGCAAAGATGGCATCGACGAGAAGCCTGCCAAGTCCGGGAATCGTGAAGACAGTTTCCACAACAGCGATACCGCCAAGCAGATTGCCAAGGATCAGCCCCAACAGTGTCCAGGTCGGGCCAAACGCATTACGGAAAGCATGACGCCACATCACGGTTGCTTCCGACAGTCCCTTGGCGCGGGCATGGGTAATGTAATCAAGGTTCAGCACTTCAAGCGTCGAGGCGCGCGCCATCCGCAGAATGACGCCGATTTCATGCAGAAACAGTGTGGTGATCGGCAAAACCAGATAGAGAAACGCTTTCCATGGGTTCTCACCAAAGCTGACATAGCCGACAACCGGTAACCAGCCGAGCTTGAGGCCAAAGGCCAGCAACAACAGCAAGCCCATCCAGAATGCCGGAACCGAAAGCAGCAAGGTGGCACAGGTCACAAGCGTCAGATCAGTCAGGCTGTTCTGCTTCCAGGCGGCGACCATTCCAAGCGGAACAGCGACAAGCGTAGAAAGCACCACTGCTGACAAGACAATACGTGCACTTACCGAAAAGCGCTCCAGAACCAGCGAAAGAACCGACTGCTGGTTGGCAATGGAAACGCCAAGATCGCCATGCAGAACATTGCCGCCCCAGATCAGAAACTGGGTGAAGATGCTGTGATCGAGGCCCAACTGCTCGCGCAGCGCGGCCAGCGTCGCAGCATCTGCAGAATCACCCAGCATCAGGGCTGCAGGATCGCCCGGTATCAACCGGACAATCACAAACACAGCCACTGCCACGATCAGCAATGTTGGAATGGCCATGCCTATTCTGGAAAGCGCAAAGCGCAGCATTTCTTTAGCCTTCGATAAAGAGGGATTTCGCGCGTGGCGCGGCATCGGACGGTAGCGGCGTATAATCCTGCAGACAGTAGGTCGCAAACTGGCGGTTCAAAGCAGGCAGCGGCGCGATTTCCATCATGCCAAGCGCTGCTTCCATCACCACCATAGCAACTGTGGCCGTGATATTGTCGTGATTGCCAGAACGTGGCGGGCGGCAGACAGCATAAGGTGTCAGGAAATCGTCAAACAGAGCTTCCTTCAACTCCTTACGGCCAATTTTTCCAACATGTGATTCAAGTAACTGGCGAACGCGCCAATCGCGGTAGAAGCTTTCAGGTACAAACGGGATGCCGGTGTCGCGCAACTTCGTCAACGCGATCGGACTGACCCAATGATTGGCATGAACGATCAGATCATTCTCCGGCAGGATCGGGAAGGATTCATCCGGCGCGCATTCAAAATCGATGCCGAAACCGGCACTCGTCGCAATCATGATATTGTTGGAGCAGGATTTTGGTGTCGAAGCCACAGCTTTGATTGCTTTTGCAAAATGCTCCTGTTCAAGCACCTTTCGGCGCACGAGGCCGAGAGGAACGCCCAGCTTCTTATAGTCGCGTTCGCATTCGAGATAATTGGCGGTGATCGAAATTCCTGCTTCATTGAAGCCGCTGCGCGCCAGTCCACCAGCCTCGACAAACGTCACAAAATCGGGGCCGTTAGTGTTGCGAACACGTAGCACGATACCGGTTTCCACACATTCAGAACGCCAGTCCCAGTTCTGACCATGAACCAGATTACCAGAGGCACTTTTTGCAGGCATGATGAGAGCACCGGTACAGCCATCATCCTGCTCTTCAGGATCAGGCGAACCCGTTTCCGCGCGCGCCATCGCAACGACTTCCGTTCGTGCATTGATCATGACGATCTGCTCAAACGGCACATCCGCGCCTTTGGCGATACCGCGCATTTCCTCGACATAGGACGCGTCGAATTCCTCGATCCGGCCGGCAAATTCTTCGATGAGGCTTTGCCTGCGTTCAGGCGAAAGACCAAACGCGTCGAGCGTGCCGGAATAAAGACCAGCGCTGCGCCGGATGCGTTCTGCTGCCAGCACCCCATATTGGCGCCCGCGCTCTTCCGGCACGCCCGAAACTGTAACGAATGGAAATGGGACAACTGACATATTCAATCCATGTTTTGTATTTTGTATCTACTTAATACAAATCACATTCAATTATTGCAGAGTCAACAGTTTTTTGTTAATGTCAGAAACAATGTGTTTTCACCATTCCTGCAGGAATATTCGCCTGTCGTCCCAATGGGATAGGCTATACGAGAAAGAAATGGTCTGTTGCGAAATATCCCGTATTCTTTGAGCACAGGTTCATGGATGAACGCATTCAGGGGGCGCTGCGCATGAATATGGACGTTGAGAGATCAACGGAAGGCGAAATCGGTCTGAGCAGTCTTCAGGCGGAGGTCGCACATAAAATGGTCTCGCTCATATCCGCTGCACGCTGGAATATTGGCGACCGGCTGTCGGATGTTGCCATTGCAAAAGAGCTCCGTGTATCGCGGTCGCCCGTGCGACAGGTGCTCAATCTTCTTGTAAAGCAAGGTATTGTCAGTCAAACGCCCAATCGCGGATATCAGTTGCACCGCATTCCCGAGCCGAACGAACTCAACGACAATCTACTGCCCCCATCGGAGTCGGAAGAACTCTACCGGCGTCTGATGAGCGCGCGCGCGTCTGGCGCGGTTGGCGACGAGGTATCAGAAACCGAACTTGCCGATCAGTTGGGTGCGACACGCGGCGCGGTGCGCCGGGTTCTGATGCGCTTTGCCACCGAAGGTCTGGCAGAACGCCTTCCGGGCCATGGCTGGCGCTTTGCAGAGTCTCTCGATAATGAGCGCGCGGTCAATGAAAGCTACGCCTTCCGTCTGGTGATCGAGTGCGGTGCGCTTTCGCAACCAGATTATATGCCCGATCTCAACCAGCTTGCCGCCTTACAGCGCGAGCAAATAGAAATTTCGGTACTGCCTATTAGAAGCCTCACAAGGGATCTTTGGTTCAACGCCAATGCGAACTTCCACGAAACCATTGTTTCGTGGGCGAATAATCGCTTTTTTACGCAATCTGTGCGTTGGCAAAATTATCTGCGCCGCATGACCGAATATTCTGATTTTGACCGTTTGGGCGAAGAACGCATCCGCAGGGCTTGTAGAGATCACTTAGGCATTCTGGAAGCCATCGAGAACAAGGACTTTGAATTTGCCGCCGCTTTGCTCAAACGCCATATTAGTCGTTCGGGCGCCGAGGATGTTTAATTCGGCACCTCACTTATTCGCATCGAAAGGACGACAAAAGGGAAGCACCCAGTTTCGTTCTATAAAAGTCGTTGGTGCATTCAATTTTAGTCACACTCTGAAGCGAGCAGATTGTCGGCAAGGGGTAACGAGACCGTCTTGTCGCTCTTTGCAGAGAAATTCGCTTTTCTGTCGGTAGCCTGATCAGAGACACTGCAACGGTTCATCATCTCAATGAATTTCGTCATGGGACGGTGGCCGCCGGTCTGAACATGGGAGACGGTCTTCCTATGCTGTCGCTGCTGTCAACACTTCTGTTCAAGGGACAGGATTTCGGAAAGACCGTCCTCAAACTTCACCCAGAATCATCGAGGGCTTACCCATGACTGCTGACGCTCCAATCGAACATCGCACAAGCACTCGATACGATTGCAGCGATCCTGCCGATGAACCGCCGCGACATGCTGGCCGGGATTTTGACGGACCAGGATGTCGAGACGCTGTGTCATCTGGTCAATTAAGCTTGGGCGAAAACACACTGCGCACTGACGTCGGACCTGGCCTATCTCGAAGCCTCGGCTTTGAGATAATAGAGCGCGCGAGACACAAGGGGCGGCGTCCAATCCCCGAAAACACGCGCGAACCCGTCCCCAATGTCCTCACGTACATCGGCTTCCATGAGATAGCTAGGGCCGCTTCCATTCTAAGCGGCAGCGCGAACAAGGCTTGGCTCGTCAAGGATTATGGAGCCTTGCATATCAACGGCAGCCAGTCCTTTTCAAACGCCATCGAAACATCGCTCCGTCTTGTAAGCGCGTCCAGATACAGCGGAAGCGGTTGAGGTCGGTGGGAACGATGGGCTTGCCGGCGTGCACGAAATCCGGCGAGGATACGACGGCATTGCTGTGCGCAAGCTCCAGAAGTACAGCGATGATTAGCTTGGAACCAGATCGGTCGGTCTTCCCCATTTCAAAACCATCGGCGACGCAAGCATTCGGCGTTGTCCAGATGAGGTGGGGTATTGGTCCTTTTGGCACCCAAAGGGGTTCATGGTCCAGATTGACGAAAGCCAATGGTACAAGCCTCCCAATCTGCAGGTTCAAGGCGATTTTTGAGCACCACTTGTTTTTTCAAAAACACGACGCTTTTTTCTCAAAATTCAAAAAGTTGATTTCAACCTCAAGCCGATGCCATGATTACCTTCTGAATTGCCTGTGCTGTAGCGGTAATCGATGCCAAGTGAGCCCATTGTCAAAGCTCGTGTCGACACCAAACCAAGTGCCAAGCGTTCATTATCGGAGCCATCAATATCGATGACACTGGTCAACCCGACGAGGTCAGTGTGCCCAGCATTGGCACGTGAACTACTATCGAAGTCGCAGGTGTATTTAATCCTAACTGAGGGCTGGACGCTGGCGAACCTGATATCGAATTCATATTTGAGGCGCACCCGAGCACACCGGCCAGGCTGGATACAGCTTGGTCGCTGTAACTGATAGCATGGGGGACCACTTAGTTCGTCAAAAGCATCTAGCTTCGCATAAGCGCCCTCAACGCGGACATACGGAGAAATGAGGAGCTTGTGCTTCCGGAATTCATATCCTACGTGATCGCCCCGAAAAGCTGACCTCCCTTCCGATCACCGATTGCATACTCTCCCGTGGGCGTCACAAATCTCCTGCTGGAGAAGTCCAGCGACGAGTAGCCCGCAAGACCGTCAATGAAGATACCGGTTGATGGATGATAGTATCCATATACCGCTGCTGAAATAGCCTTCGCCTCGCTTTCAGGACCTTCCGAACCGACATCGGATTTGTCACGTCCGTAACCAAAACCAAAGCCCGCAACGAAGGATTATGAAAAACGGTAATCGATGCCTCCTGAGGCACCGACGGTCGTGGATGAGATCGCGGTTTCGTCGGCGTTGAAGTCACCAAAGTTCACATATCCTCCAGACCAGATAGCTATCTTGTTGTTGAATGCGGTCTGCCCCGTCTCTCCAAATTCGTTCAGCGATGTTCGAGACGCCTTAGCTAATTGGTCATCCTTTTCCGATGCAAAACCCAACCGGACGCCACCGAGATCACTCCGTCTGGCTCCGTCTCCTTCATTGTGCAGTTTCTCCATTCGGCTGGCGAAATTGTTAGTCTGGTCGCGTGCCATGCGTCGCGTTGACTGTACTTGCGCCGTAAGGATGCCAATCACTTCCTGATCCTTGGCTATATCCCGGCCTTGCTGCCATGAGGAACTTGATCGTATGGACAGCAGACGTGCCAAATGAATTCGCTAGCGTATATTTGACGACTGCTGTTCCGCGGAAACCTGTCTCAAGAACGAACGATACATGAGTTCCGGCAACTGTGGCGCTTCCGTGTTTAGGCCCTGCCACGATTGCTGCAGCCGTGAAAGGACCACCTTTCGCGCCGTCCGACACATCAACTGTTCCAGTTTCCCGTGTTCAAGCATTACCGTGTGATCGACTGCTTCCGGCGCAGGCAGGGCAGGACATTTCGCGCCGACGTCACCCCGAGTTCTTCGCGACGTGTCTCGTGGGTACCGTCATCCAGTTCATTCGCCATCCAATTTCTTAGCGAGACCTGATGCCGTCGGCAGAGATGATTGCTTTGCTGATGTTGAAGGAAATTCAGAGACAGGAGAACTAACTCGGCTGGATCGCGAAGCCATCTCCCTGCCATCGGCTGGAATTGATCTGGCGTTCACGCAAAAGAAGCCGGAATGTTATGACGGATTTTGCGGAACTACGATCAGTATCTGCAACGAATAGAGGGCATTTGAACAGATCCTGTGATGGGCAATCACTTGAGGCGGAAGTCGAGTCCTTCTATTTGGGTGAACCTAGCCTAGCTCTAATGACGGGAACTTGCCACAAACGGGCCGTCGCAATTCTCAAAATCGAACTCGAACGTTATAACCAGGCCTGTTGCCGTCGCGGGCCTCGCTACGTTACACAAGTAGACGCAATCCATGCCAGTGACATCGGGGCCTACTATCTGGAACCGTACCGAAGTTCGGCGTGTCGATTGACATCCTTGTAAAGCAGATATCGAAACTTGCCCGGGCCACCTGCATAGCAGGCCTGGGGGCAAAACGCTCGAAGCCACATAAAGTCGCCTGCTTCTACCTCAACCCAATCCTTGTTGAGTTTGTAAACTGCTTTTCCCTCCAGCACGTAGAGCCCATGTTCCATCACGTGGGTTTCGCAAAAAGGGATTACTGCGCCGGGCTCCAGCGTAACGATTGTAACATGCATGTCGTGCCGCATGTCGGAGGGATCGACAAATCTGGTGGTTGCCCAACGCCCGTCAGTGTCTGGCATAGGGGTGGGCAGAATATCACGTTCGTTTGCCACTATTGGGTCTGGAAAAGTAAGTCCATGCAACATCTCGTACTGTTTGCGTATCCAGTGAAAACGAGTGACCACGTCACCGGTATTATGGAGCTTCCAGCCTGCTCCCGCTGGAATATATGCATAGCCCCCGGCCTCCAGCTCGTGATGTTCATTTTCAATGGTCAGTGTCACCGTGCCGTCGAGAACAAAAATTACGCTTTGCGCACGGCCGTCAGTTTCAGGATGATCGCTTCCCCCTCCCGGCTGGACTTCCATTATGTATTGCGAAAATGTTTCTGCAAATCCCGATAGGGGACGCGCCAAAACCCAGAGACGTGTTCCAGTCCAGAATGGAAGATAACTGGTGACAATGTCCCGCATTGTTCCTTTTGGCAATACGGCATACGCTTGGGTAAATATTGAACGCCCTGTCAATAATTCTGTTTGACCCGGATGACCGCCGATAGGCGCAAAATACGCTGGTTTGTTCACAATCGTTCTCCACGAATTCTAAAATGCAGCGAGTAGATCGCGGGAAAAGGGAGGCTCGCGCCCAGCACGGTGCCGGGCGCAATTTCTTTAGATTTATTGCTAGTCCTCAGCTGTTGACTTTGACGGCGACGGTCGAGGCTGGTTCGGTCAGAACGACCGACGTATCGAAATCTCTTTCGCCGGCAAGGACGCGGTCAGCCTTTTCCTTGTCTATGTCACCTTCCCAGGTCGCGATAACCACGGTCGCCACGCAGTTTCCGATCAGGTTTCCAAGAGCTCTGACGATGCCGACAAACCAGTCCACCGACAGGACAAGGACCAGCCCGATCATTGGAATGTCGGGAATAGCCGAGAGCGTCGCCGCGAGAACGACAATTGCTGAGCCTGGAATTCCGTGCGCACCTTTTGATGTAAGCAAGGCGACGCCAAGGATCAGCAGCATATGACCGAATGACAGATCGGTATTGGTCGCTTGTGCGATGAAGACAACGACAAGCGTGAGGTAGAGTGAGAATGCATCCAGATTGAATGAATATCCCGTTGGAATGACCAGCCCAACTGTCGAATCCTTGATCCCCAATCCCTCCAGTTTACGCATGACCTGCGGCAGGACGCTATCCGAGGATGCTGTTCCCGTTACGACGGCCAATTCTTCCCGGAAATACTTGATGAGGCTTATAATGCTGAACCCGGCCATCCTCAGGATCGCACCAAGTACAACAAATACGAAAAAAAACACGCCAGCGTAAAACAACAATACAAGAAACCCGAGTTGTTGCAGCGACGCAATGCCGTAGCGTCCGACAGTAAAGGAAACCGCACCCAGAACGCCGAGCGGAGCAAGACGCACAATAAACCCAATGATTTTAAAGAGTACGGCCCCCACTTCTTCGATCATGTTTCCCACAGATCTGCCTTTTTCTCCCATGAGAGCCAGGCCAGCGCCGAAAAGAATCGAAATGAGCAGAACCTGAAGAATGTCTCCGGTGGTAAACGCATTGAAAACAGTCGTCGGAATAATCTTCATCAGGAAGCCAACCGTGTCAGTGACCTGTTCGGCGTTTGCGGTATAGGTCGTCAAGGCCGTCGCGTCGAGCGAGCTGACGTCGACGTTCATTCCCTTGCCCGGTGAGAATGTATACGCGAGGATAATTCCCAGAACGAGAGCGATTGTGGTAACTGCTTCAAAATAGATCAGGGATTTCAAGCCCACGCGGCCAACCTTCTTCAGGTCCCCGGCTCCAACAATTCCGTGGACCACAACACAGAAAACCAAGGGAGCGATAATCATTTTAATGAGCTTAATGAAGCCATCGCCCAGTGGTTTTAACGATACAGCAAACTGGGGCCAGAATACGCCCACCAATATACCTAGGATTAATGCGAAGATAACTTGCCCAAACAGGGACTTGAAAAAACGCGCCATTTGATCCTCCCTCTCGATGGGGCTATTAGCATCAGCGCTGCGGGTTATCCAACACGGTCCGCTCCGATGCAGTCAGGTATCTTCGTTGGACTACCTGTCACCATCGCCCTCCAATAGCATCTGACGATACAACCTAGACGTCCAATATTTTATTGATTACTCTCTATTCAAAGAAAATATGGATGGAGGTGAGACCATGGAGCTTCGACATCTTCGGTATTTTCTAGCAGTGGCGGATGCGCTCAATTTCACCACAGCAGCCCAGCGGCTCGGGATATCGCAGCCGCCGTTAAGTCATCAGATAAAGCTATTGGAAATAGAACTTGGCGTGGACTTGTTCGAACGCTCCAGCAGGCGTGTCACACTGACCAAAGCTGGCGAAGTGTTCCGCCGAAGAGCGCTGTCTATCCTCGAACAAGTAAAGATGGCATCTGAACACGCGAGATCAATTGGTCAGGGAAATTCTGGTGTGCTGAATATAGGCCTAACCGGCTCAATTTTGATTGGTCATTTCGCCCATATAATGAATACGTTTTGTGCTCAATATCCCGACGTTGAAGTACGCACACATGAGATGTCTCCCGGAGAACAAATCATTGCGCTGAAGGCCGGGCGAACCGAGCTTAGTATACTCAGAAGTCCGCCCGAAGATTCTGATCTCACTCTTGAACTGGCGTGGCCCGAAAAGATCGTCGTTGTTCTGTCGGCTGATCATCGTCTTGCACACCACGAAAGCATTCGGCTTGAGTGGTTAAACAACGAAAAATATGTCTCGCTAAGGTTGGCGGACTCCCGCTTTGCAAACTATTTGCTGAACGCCTGTATCGCTAACGGTTTTGTGCCGAGTATCACTCAGCAAGTCGTTGAGTCATATTCGCTTCTCAGTTTGGTTGCGGCGGGATTCGGTGTTGCACTAGCCCCTGAGTCCGTCAGCCAGCTATCGCGTCCCAATGTGATTTATCGGACTCTTCAACATCCCCCGTTGGTAGCTGATGTCTATGCGGTAAGCCTCTCAACCGACAACCCTGTTACACAGAACTTCCTGAATGTTCTACTGCACCAAACAAATCATCTGCTACCAGAACGGCTAGAGTGCGCGAAAAAATGATGGCCTTGTTCGATATCAATCTGGGTGACTAAGAAGGAGATCTGCCTTCCATTGCAGTAAGTGTGCGGCGCCAAGGGCCGTTGAATACTGCCAGCACTATATTCAAACGACGCTCCAGTGATGTCGAAATATCGGCTGCTGGTATTGCCAATAAATCTGTGCCTGCGGTTCGATCACCCATTTTTCGCTGATCGAAAATTTCTTGTCTGCTTCGAGAGACCATCCATTCATGCCATGGAGGCAGGAACTATAGTCCGCGACTGATTCCGTATCAATGCGGAGCCATGAATGCATGACGATAGCGTCGAAATAGGCTTCGTCTTCCCAGCTGTGCGTCCAGTAGGCACCGAGGCTGTAAGCATCGACATCGAGGTTACCGATCTCGATACTGTTGCCATAGATGTTTCTGGCGCGCATTTCGCCCCAGCTGCGGGCATGGCCCGCCATGGCACGGTCGATCAGTTAGACCATTTCCGGAACCGATGCAGCCGGTTCAGACAAAGCCAAGCAAAAACCCGAAAACCTTTCAGAAGTCATGACAATCAACCGCCCACTTACCACGTTGTCTGCGAATCGTAGAATGGAGGTATGCGCGAACTCCGTCAGCGACTGACCGCATTGGTCGGCTGCACGCTTAACCTGACATCATCAGGTGGCGTTATAATCAATCTCCTAGAGTGTGATCTTGACGAATGGTTCGCCGCTTCGCGGGAAGTACGTTGTATAGCTCGGCCATCCGTCTGGAACCGTCTTTCAGTTCGTCATCCGATCCCCCGCGTAATTGAAGATCAGTAACGGCTTTGAGCTATGCTTGAGAACGCATGCGTCAAGGCCTTGCCGGGCTGCTGCTGGTCGCCGACCGGCAGGCCCTGCAGATATTTCTCGGCGCTGAAAGCCCGGCCATCGCGATCGGCCAGCACATCGGTCAGATCGCCACCTGGGGTTTCATCGCTTTCGGCGTGACAATGGTTCTCTTCGGAA
>NZ_JBAKHE010000028.1:0-17144 GCF_049065885.1 Brucella sp. IR068
ATGCCGCGGGCGCGCTCTTCAGGAGCGGCGTCGATCTGGTCATACGCCTTGAACTCACCAAAGAACTTGGTGATCGCTGCAGTCAGCGACGTCTTGCCATGGTCAACGTGACCAATCGTGCCGATGTTAACGTGGGGCTTCGTACGTTCAAACTTACTCTTTGCCATTTGAGCTCTCCGTAAATTTAGCCTGCTCAGGCATTCTTTTAATTGGGAGCGTGACCCTTAGATCACGCAAACTTCTTCTGGATTTCCTGTGCGACCGCCGTCGGAACCGGCTCATAATGGTCGAACTGCATCGTGTACTGTGCACGGCCCTGGGACATCGAACGCAGCGAGTTCACGTAACCAAACATGTTAGCCAGCGGAACCATTGCATTGACGACCGTGGCGATGCCGCGGGCTTCGGTGCCGGAAATCTGACCGCGACGCGAGTTCAGATCGCCGATGACGTCACCAACGTAATCTTCCGGCGTGACAACCTCGACCTTCATGATCGGTTCGAGGAGCTGTGCGCCAGCCTTCTGCGCACCTTCACGGAACGCTGCACGGGACGCGATTTCGAAGGCGAGAACAGACGAGTCAACGTCATGGTACGCACCGTCGATCAGGGTGGCCTTCACGCCGAGCATCGGGAAGCCAGCCAGCGGGCCTGCACCCATGACGCTTTCGATACCCTTCTGGACACCCGGAATGTATTCCTTCGGAACCGAGCCGCCGACGATCTTCGATTCGAAGATGAAATCGTCGCCATCATGCGGTTCGAAGATGATCTTGACGCGAGCGAACTGACCCGAACCACCCGACTGCTTCTTGTGGGTGTAATCGATTTCAGCCTGACGGGTGATCGATTCACGGTAAGCAACCTGCGGAGCCCCGACGTTGGCTTCAACCTTGAATTCGCGCTTCATGCGATCGACGAGAATGTCGAGGTGAAGTTCGCCCATGCCGGCGATGATGGTCTGACCGGATTCTTCGTCCGACTTGACGCGGAAAGAAGGATCTTCGGCAGCTAGACGATTGAGCGCGATGCCCATCTTTTCCTGGTCGGCCTTGGTCTTCGGTTCGATAGCGATTTCGATAACCGGATCCGGGAATTCCATGCGCTCGAGGATAACCGGCTTCAGCGGATCGCAGAGCGTATCGCCAGTGGTGGTTTCCTTGAGGCCAGCCAGAGCAACGATGTCGCCAGCAAAAGCTTCTTCGATGTCTTCACGGCTGTTGGAGTGCATCTGCAGCATACGGCCGATACGCTCACGCTTGCCCTTGACGGTGTTTTCGAGCGAAATGCCCTTGGTCAGCTTGCCCGAGTAAATACGAGCGAAGGTCAGCGAACCAACGAACGGGTCGTTCATGATCTTGAATGCGAGCATCGAAAGCGGTGCTTCATCCGAAGATTCACGGGTGGTTTCGCTTTCCGTCTTGACGTCGATGCCCTTGATGGCAGGAACATCGGTCGGAGCCGGAAGGAATTCCACAACAGCGTCGAGAAGCGGCTGAATGCCACGGTTCTTGAACGCGGTGCCGCAAAGAACCGGATGGAACTTGACGTCGATGGTGCCCTTACGGATCAGAGCGCGCAGCTCGTCATTCGTAGGCATGGTGCCTTCGAGATAGGCTTCCATTGCAGCTTCGTCGATTTCCACGGCCAGCTCGATGAGCTTTTCGCGATATTCTTCAGCCTTGTCCTTCAGATGGGCAGGAATTTCACCAACCGTCGCAGCTGCGCCGATGGTGCCATCCCAGGTCAGGGCCTTCATTTCGATCAGGTCGATGACGCCTTCGAACTCGTTTTCAGCGCCGATCGGCAGCTGAACCGGAAGTGCTACTGCGCCAAGACGCGAACCGACCATTTCTACGCAACGGTAGAAATCGGCACCGATCTTGTCCATCTTGTTGACGAAGACCATACGCGGGACGTGGTACTTTTCAGCCTGACGCCACACGGTTTCGGTCTGGGGCTCAACGCCAGCGTTGGCGTCGAGCAGCGCGATTGCGCCGTCGAGAACGCGCAGGCTGCGCTCAACTTCAATCGTGAAGTCAACGTGACCAGGCGTGTCGATGATGTTGAAACGGCGCTTCTTACCATCACGGCCCTGCCAGAACGTGGTCGTAGCAGCGGAAGTGATCGTGATACCGCGTTCCTGTTCCTGCTCCATCCAGTCCATGGTCGACGCACCATCGTGGGTTTCGCCGATCTTGTGGTTCTTACCGGTATAGAACAGAATGCGCTCGGTCATCGTCGTCTTACCGGCGTCGATGTGAGCCATGATACCGAAATTGCGGTAGTCTTCGATTTTATATTCGCGGGCCATGATAGTCGCTCTTTGAATAGGTTTCGACGATTACCAGCGGTAATGCGAGAAGGCGCGGTTGGCTTCAGCCATGCGGTGCGTGTCTTCACGCTTCTTCACAGCAGAACCACGGTTGTTGGCAGCGTCAAGCAGCTCACCGGAAAGACGATCGATCATCGTCGTCTCGTTACGGCCACGAGCAGCATTGATGAGCCAACGGATGGCAAGTGCCTGGCGGCGTTCTGGACGCACATCAACCGGAACCTGATAGGTTGCACCACCAACGCGGCGCGAACGGACTTCGATGTGCGGAGCTACGTTGTCGAGCGCCTGATGGAACAGCGCGACCGGCTCGGACTTTGCCTTGGCTTCGATTGCATCGAGCGCACCGTAAACGATGCTTTCAGCAACCGACTTCTTGCCATGAAGCATGACTGCATTCATGAACTTCGTGATAACGAGATCGCCGAACTTCGGATCCGGATTGATCTCACGCTTCTCAGCCTTATGGCGTCTGGACATTTCGTCTCTTCTTTCAATTACATCGGGCTCAGCTCACCTTCTGGCGGCCGGTATCCCCGGAAAATTTTACTTCGGACGCTTTGCACCGTACTTCGAACGGCGCTGCTTGCGGTTCTTGACGCCCTGGGTGTCGAGAACGCCGCGGATGATGTGGTAACGCACACCTGGCAAGTCCTTTACACGACCGCCGCGGATCATGACGACGGAGTGCTCCTGCAGGTTATGCCCTTCACCAGGGATATAACCGATAACTTCGAAGCCGTTCGTCAGACGAACCTTGGCAACCTTACGCAGAGCCGAGTTCGGCTTCTTCGGGGTCGTCGTGTAAACGCGGGTGCAAACGCCGCGCTTCTGAGGGTTTGCCTGCAGTGCAGGAACCTTATTACGCTTTACCGGCGCAATGCGCGGCTTGCGGATAAGCTGGTTTACGGTTGGCATACAACCTTCCTCTTTAAAAAATCTCGTATCCACGCCCCAAGGGGCCGTTTCACCGGCATGCTCATGCACAAATTCGGAGTCAGCCCTCGTCAACCGGTGGCCACCCCGAACAAAAGCAGAGGAAGCTGACGCTTCATGCGAACGGCAAGTTGCATTTCGATCGTAAAACGAACCCTGTTTGAGACGAACTTCAGGACGCGTCGTCCCGAAAAAGCCTGTCTCACATCGGCTCAGATGGGCTGCTGATACGTCTTTAGCGACGTTTCGTCAAGGGCAGCGGCTCAAGTTTCTTTAATGAAAGCCCTGAAACCGGCGTTTTGATCCCGCCCGGACAGGTTATTGCGCCGCATTTGACGACTATTCGCTAATATTACGCGATCAAAACCGTCATTTTCCTATGCAAGCATGGCGCAGCCACTCAGGTCAGGCTATTGAAGCACATCCGAGTCGAAACGCAACCGAATATTAAGGGTTTCTCAATGTCTTCCACATCCACAAATGATTCCACACCTGCGGGCGACGATTCGCCAACCGTCCATCTCGTCATCGCTGATGTCTGGAACGAAGGCGAAGAATCCCCAGTCGAAGTACACCTGCTTTTGAAATCGGACGAGAACGAAGATCTCGTTCAGACCGTCCTCAGCATTCTTGCCGAAGAAGGCTACCATGAAGCCGAACTTCTGGAGATGGGCACACTGACCGAAGAGCCGGAAGAAGAACCGCACAAGAGCGCCTGGGCCACCGCCCTTAGCGGTGAAGTCGCGCTGATCGAATTCGACGGCGACGACGAGGAAGAAGAATAAGCATCATAGAGAGCGCCGGTTTCAACCGGCGTTTTTTTTTCTTCTGCTGATGCGGGCTCTCCCGTTATCCCGAAATGCAAAAAGGCCGCCCCGAAGGGCGGCCTTTTTCAGTTTCGTATCCGCCGATCTTATTCGGCAGCGTTGTTGGTCATGTCCACCAGCATCGCATTGGCTTCCGCGGAACCGGAAGACTTGCGGCGCTCGTCGATGATCAGATCGTCGCGAGCGGTTGCGATGCGACGGATCTGGTTGGTCATGCCGCCAGTACCGGCCGGAATGAGACGGCCAACGATGACGTTTTCCTTGAGACCCTGCAGCGTGTCCATCTTGCCGGCCACCGCAGCCTCGGTGAGGACGCGGGTCGTTTCCTGGAACGACGCAGCAGAGATGAACGAAGGCGTCTGCAGCGAAGCCTTGGTGATACCGAGCAGAACAGGATTGCCGGAGCCCGGCTTCTTGCCCTCTTCGATAAGACGCTCGTTGATCTCTTCCAACTCGATGCGGTCGACGTGGTCGCCCGGAATGTAGCCGGTATCGCCGGATTCCGTGATTTCCACCTTCTGCAGCATCTGACGGACAATCACTTCGATGTGCTTGTCGTTGATCAAAACGCCCTGCAGACGATAGACTTCCTGGATTTCGTTCACGAGGTACGAAGCCAGAGCTTCGACGCCCTTGATCGCCAGAATGTCATGCGGTGCCGGGTTGCCGTCGAGGATGTACTCACCCTTTTCGATGACGTCGCCGTCCTGAAGATGGAACGGCTTGCCCTTCGGAATGAGGTACTCGACCGGCTCGATCGTGTCGTCGTTCGGCTCGATGATGATGCGACGCTTGTTCTTGTAGTCGCGACCGAAGCGAACGGTACCATCGATCTCGGCGATGATGGCATGGTCCTTCGGACGACGTGCTTCGAACAGTTCGGCCACACGCGGCAGACCGCCGGTGATGTCCTTGGTCTTGGCGCTTTCCATCGGCAGACGGGCGATAACGTCACCAGCCTTCACATGCGCGCCAGGCTCGACCGAAAGGATCGATTCCACGGAGAGCAGGAAGCGGGCATCGCCACCCTTCGACAGCTTCAGGATCTTGCCGGCCTTGTCCTTGATGACCATGGCAGGCTTGAGGTCCGAACCGCGAGGCGTCGAACGCCAGTCGATGACGACGCGCTTCGTGATACCGGTCGACTCGTCAGCCGTTTCCGAAACCGAGAGACCATCGACGAGATCTTCGAACTCAACATAGCCTTCAACTTCGGTCATGATCGGACGGGTATACGGGTCCCACTCAGCAATACGCTGGCCGCGCTTGACCGTATCGCCCTCGTCCACGAACAGACGCGAACCGTAGGTCACGCGGTGGACCGCACGTTCCTTGCCCGTTGCGTCGAGGATCAGGACAGCCATGTTACGGCCCATCACCACGAGGTTGCCATCGGAGTTGCGAACCACGTTGCGGTTACGCAGCTTGACGGTGCCTTCGTACGAAGCTTCGAGATACGAGCTGTCAACCACCTGTGCAGTACCGCCCAAGTGGAAGGTACGCATGGTGAGCTGGGTGCCCGGCTCGCCGATCGACTGAGCAGCGATAACGCCGACCGCTTCGCCCTGGTTGACCGGAGTACCGCGTGCAAGGTCGCGACCATAGCACTTGGCGCAGACGCCGTTGCGGGTTTCGCAGGTCAGGGCCGAACGGATGCGGATCGACTGGATACCAGCCTTCTCGATGATCTCGACGTCCTTTTCCTCGATCATGCGGCCAGCTTCGACGATGACTTCGCCGGTTGCCGGATGCAGGATCGGATCGAGAGCCGTACGGCCCAGAACGCGCTGGCCGATCGAGGCAACGATCTGACCGGCATCGACGATCGGCTGCATGGTGAGACCGATTTCGGCGCCGCAATCGACTTCCGAAATGATTGCATCCTGTGCAACGTCAACGAGACGGCGGGTCAGGTAGCCCGAGTTAGCCGTCTTCAAGGCGGTGTCTGCCAGACCCTTACGGGCACCGTGGGTCGAGTTGAAGTACTCGTTAACGGTCAGGCCTTCCTTGAAGTTCGAGATGATCGGGGTTTCGATGATTTCACCCGACGGCTTGGCCATCAGGCCACGCATGCCGCCAAGCTGACGCATCTGGTTGACCGAACCACGGGCACCCGAATGCGACATCATGTAGACCGAGTTCATCTGCTTCTGGCGACCGGTCACCGGATCGAATTCGACGGCCTTCAGCCGCGCCATCATCTCTTCGGTGATCTTGTCGGTAGCCTTGCCCCAGGCGTCAACGACCTTGTTGTACTTTTCGCCCTGAGTGATCAGGCCGTCATTGTACTGCTGTTCGTATTCGGTCGTGAGCGCTTCGGTGTCGGCAACAATCTTCGCCTTCGTGTCCGGGATAACCATGTCATCCTTGCCGAAGGAGATGCCTGCACGGCAGGCATGAGCGAAACCGAGCTGCATGATGCGATCGCAGAAGATGACCGTCTCTTTCTGACCGCAATGGCGGTAGACGTGGTCGATCATCTTGGAGATGTTCTTCTTGGTCATCTCCTGATTGCAGATGTCGAACGGCACCATGACGTTCTTCGGCAGAAGCTCGCCAATGATCATGCGGCCAGGCGTCGTATCGTAGATCTTCGACACTGGCTTGCCTTCGGCGTCGACCGTCTTGAAGCGGCCCTTGATCTTGGTGTGCAGCGTAACGACCTTGTTTTCAAGCGCATGCTGCAGCTCGCCCATATCCGCGAACATCATGCCCTCGCCCGGCTCCTTCTCCGCCACGATGGACAGATAATAAAGGCCGAGAACCATGTCCTGCGAAGGAACGATGATCGGTGCGCCGTTAGCCGGATGCAGGATGTTGTTGGTCGACATCATCAGCACGCGGGCTTCAAGCTGAGCTTCAAGCGACAGCGGAACGTGAACAGCCATCTGGTCACCGTCGAAGTCGGCGTTGAACGCCGTACAGACGAGCGGATGCAGCTGGATCGCCTTGCCTTCGATCAGGGTAGGCTCGAATGCCTGAATACCGAGACGGTGCAGCGTCGGAGCGCGGTTCAGGAGAACCGGATGCTCACGGATCACTTCGTCAAGGATATCCCAGACTTCCGGACGTTCCTTTTCAACCAGTTTCTTCGCCTGCTTGACGGTCGAGGAATAACCCTTGGCGTCGAGACGTGCGTAGATGAATGGTTTGAACAGTTCGAGCGCCATCTTCTTCGGCAGGCCGCACTGGTGCAGCTTCAGTTCCGGACCGGTCACGATGACCGAGCGGCCGGAATAGTCGACGCGCTTGCCGAGCAGGTTCTGACGGAAACGGCCCTGCTTGCCCTTGAGCATGTCGGAGAGCGACTTCAGCGGGCGCTTGTTGGCTCCGGTGATGACACGGCCACGACGGCCGTTGTCGAACAGCGCGTCCACAGCTTCCTGCAGCATACGCTTTTCGTTGCGGATGATGATGCCCGGTGCGCGCAGTTCGATCAGGCGCTTCAGACGGTTGTTACGGTTGATGACGCGGCGATAGAGATCGTTCAGATCCGACGTCGCGAAACGACCGCCGTCCAGCGGCACGAGCGGACGCAGGTCCGGCGGAATGACCGGAACGATCTTCATGATCATCCATTCCGGGCGGTTTCCCGACTCCAGGAAGTTTTCGACGATCTTCAGACGCTTCATCAGCTTCTTCTGCTTCAGGTCCGAAGTGGTCTCGGCAAGCTCGACGCGCAGATCGGCGGCGATCTTTTCGAGTTCCATCGAAGCCAGAAGCTCGTAGATAGCTTCAGCACCGATGAGGGCAGTGAACTGATCTTCGCCGAATTCATCGACGGCAATCATATATTCCTCTTCCGAAAGAAGCTGGTGCTCCTTCAGCGAGGTCAGGCCCGGTTCGGTAACGATGTAGTTCTCAAAGTACAGGACGCGCTCGATATCCTTGAGCGTCATGTCCAGCAGCGTGCCGATACGGCTCGGCAGCGACTTCAGGAACCAGATATGGGCAACCGGGGCCGCGAGTTCGATGTGGCCCATGCGCTCGCGACGAACGCGCGAGAGCGTGACTTCCACGCCGCACTTTTCGCAGATGATGCCCTTGTATTTCATACGCTTGTACTTGCCGCACAAGCATTCATAGTCCTTGATCGGGCCGAAGATGCGCGCGCAGAAGAGACCATCGCGTTCAGGCTTGAACGTACGGTAGTTGATCGTCTCCGGCTTCTTGATCTCGCCGTATGACCAGGACAGAATCTTCTCAGGGCTGGCAATCGAGATTCTGATGGAATCGAACGTCTGTGCCGGAGCCTGAGGATTGAAAAGATTCATGACCTCTTGGTTCATGCCGTTCTCCTTGAGGGCGATCCGTCGCCCTGTGTCGTCGATGACAAGCTGAAAATCCTTGCCATCCTGAAAAGAAATCGCGGTGCTACGCAGTTATGAACTGGCTTGCCGTAGTCTCGCTTCCTCTTGCGGGGAAAAACCGCCGTCATCGAAAACGAGTTTACCGGCGCGCCACGGCGATACCATGGCGCGCCTCGAAGTTTATTCCGCCGCGTCCGGCAGGGCCGGCTGTTCAGCGTCACGCGTGTCGTCGAGTTCGACATTGAGGCCGAGCGAGCGCATTTCCTTGACGAGAACGTTGAAGCTCTCCGGAATGCCCGCTTCGAACGTGTCGTCGCCGCGCACGATCGCTTCGTAGACCTTGGTACGGCCTGCCACGTCGTCCGACTTGACGGTAAGCATTTCCTGCAGCGTGTAGGCCGCACCGTATGCTTCCAGAGCCCAGACCTCCATTTCGCCGAAGCGCTGGCCGCCGAACTGGGCCTTGCCGCCCAGAGGCTGCTGCGTAACGAGCGAGTAAGGTCCGATCGAACGAGCGTGGATTTTGTCGTCGACCAGGTGGTGGAGCTTCAGCATATAGATGTAGCCCATGGTCACCTGACGGTCGAACGGCTCACCCGTACGGCCATCGTAAAGCGTCGACTGACCAGACGTTGCAAGTCCGGCATCCGTCAGCATCGCGTTGATGTCGGCTTCAACCGCACCGTCGAAGACCGGCGTTGCGATCGACACGCCGCGCTTCACCTGGTTGGCCAGCATGAGGACGGAATCGTCATCATAAGACCGGACCGGTTCATTGCGGTCGTTGTCCGGATAGATGTGCTCCAGCGTCTGGCGCAGAGGCTCGATATTGGCCGTCTTGCGATAAACGTCGATGAGCTCACCGATCTTCTTGCCCATGCCTGCGCAAGCCCAGCCGAGGTGGGTTTCCAGAATCTGGCCCACGTTCATTCGGCTCGGAACGCCAAGCGGGTTCAACACGATGTCGGCATGCGTACCATCTTCCAGGAACGGCATGTCCTCGACCGGCAGAATGCGCGAAACCACACCCTTGTTGCCGTGACGGCCAGCCATCTTGTCGCCTGGCTGAATCTTGCGCTTCACAGCGACGAAGACCTTGACCATCTTCATGACGCCCGGAGGCATCTCGTCGCCGCGCTGTACCTTTTCGACCTTGTCCATGAAGCGTGCTTCGAGCAGCTTCTTGGAGTCGTCGTACTGGCTGCGCAGAGCTTCCAGCTCGCCCTGAAGCTTTTCGTCTTCAACGGCAAACTGCCACCACTGCGACCGCGGATACTCCGTCATGAGATCGCGGCTGATCGTTGTGCCCTTCTTGAAGCCCTTCGGGCCGGCAGCGGCAACCTTGCCATCGATCATGTCGGCGAGACGGCCATAGACGTTGCGGTCCAGGATCGCCTGTTCGTCGTCACGGTCCTTGGCGAGACGCTCGATTTCCTCGCGCTCGATAGCCATGGCGCGTTCGTCCTTTTCAACGCCGTGGCGATTGAAAACGCGAACTTCCACAACCGTACCGTAGGTTCCGGGCGGCATGCGCATGGAGGTGTCACGGACGTCCGATGCCTTTTCACCGAAGATGGCGCGCAGAAGCTTTTCTTCCGGCGTCATCGGGCTTTCGCCCTTCGGCGTGATCTTGCCGACAAGAATGTCGCCAGGATGCACTTCGGCACCGATGTATACGATACCGGCTTCGTCGAGGTTCTTCAGCGCTTCTTCCGAAACGTTCGGAATATCGCGGGTGATTTCCTCAGGTCCAAGCTTGGTGTCGCGGGCAGCAACTTCGAATTCCTCGATATGAATCGAGGTGAACACGTCTTCCGAAACGATCTTCTCGGAAAGCAGGATCGAGTCTTCGTAGTTGTAGCCGTTCCACGGCATGAACGCGACGAGCACGTTGCGGCCGAGAGCCAGATCGCCCAGATCCGTGGACGGACCGTCAGCGATGATGTCGCCCTTGCCGATCGGGTCACCGACGCGAACGAGCGGACGCTGGTTGATGCAGGTCGACTGGTTCGAGCGCTGGAACTTCTGCAGACGATAGATATCGACGCCCGACTTGGAGGGATCGAGATCTTCCGTTGCACGGATAACGATACGGGTCGCATCCACCTGGTCGACGATACCGCCGCGACGCGCTGCAATAGCTGCACCGGAGTCGCGAGCGACGATCGGTTCCATGCCGGTGCCGACGAACGGCGCTTCAGCGCGAACGAGCGGAACGGCCTGACGCTGCATGTTCGAGCCCATGAGAGCGCGGTTGGCGTCGTCGTTTTCAAGGAACGGGATCAGAGCCGCAGCAACCGAAACAAGCTGCTTCGGCGAAACGTCCATCAGGTCCACGTTTTCACGCGGAGCCATCATCACTTCGCCTGCATGACGGCAGATGACGAACTCGTCAACGAAACCGCCCTGCTCGTCCAGTTCGACGTTAGCCTGGGCAACCGAGTGCTTGGCTTCTTCCATCGCCGACAGATAGACAACGTCGTTCGTCACCTTGCCGTCGACAACCTTGCGGTACGGGCTTTCGATGAAGCCGTACTTGTTGACGCGGGCAAAGGTTGCGAGCGAGTTGATCAGACCGATATTCGGGCCTTCCGGCGTCTCGATCGGGCAGATACGGCCATAGTGGGTCGGATGCACGTCGCGGACTTCGAAGCCAGCGCGCTCGCGGGTCAGACCGCCCGGTCCAAGTGCCGACAGACGGCGCTTGTGGGTGATTTCCGAAAGCGGGTTGGTCTGGTCCATGAACTGCGACAGCTGCGAGGAACCGAAGAACTCGCGCACGGCTGCAGCAGCCGGCTTCGCGTTGATCAGGTCCTGCGGCATGACCGTGTCGATTTCGATCGAGGACATACGTTCCTTGATCGCGCGCTCCATGCGGAGCAGACCGACGCGGTACTGATTTTCCATCAGTTCACCGACCGAACGCACACGGCGGTTGCCGAGATTGTCGATGTCGTCGATTTCGCCGCGACCATCGCGCAATTCCACAAGCATCTTGACCACGGCCAGGATGTCTTCCTTGCGCAGAACGCGCACGGTGTCTTCCGCATCGAGGTCCAGACGCATGTTCATCTTCACGCGACCGACGGCCGAAAGGTCGTAACGCTCGGCATCGAAGAACAGCGAGTTGAACATCGCTTCGGCCGAATCCATCGTAGGCGGCTCGCCCGGACGCATGACGCGATAGATGTCGAACAGGGCTTCCTGACGGCTTTCGTTCTTGTCGACAGCCAGCGTGTTGCGGATGTACGCGCCGATATTGACATGGTCGATATCGAGAACGTTGATTTCCGTCTCACCGGTGTCGAGCAGGGTCTTGAGGACCTTCTCGTCGATTTCGTCACCGGCTTCGAGATAAATCTCACCGGTTGCGTAATTGACGACGTCTTCCGCAAGATAAGAACCGAACAGGTCGTCTTCCGTCGCCTTGATGGCCTGGAGGCCCTTTTCGGCAAGCTGCTTGGCCGAACGGGCGGTCAGCTTCTTGCCGGCTTCCAGAACGACTTCGCCGGTGTCCGCGTCGATGAGATCGGAAATGATCTTCATGCCCTTGAAGCGGTCAGCCGAATACGGAATGCGCCAATTGTCGCCATCACGCGTATAGGTGACAGTCTTGTAGAACGTCGACAGAATTTCTTCGCCGTCCATGCCGAGCGCCATCAGCAGCGTGGTGGCCGGCAGCTTGCGACGACGGTCGATACGTGCGTAGACGATGTCCTTGGAATCGAATTCGATATCGAGCCAGGAACCGCGATAAGGAATGACGCGAGCCGCGAACAGGAGCTTGCCCGACGAATGGGTCTTGCCCTTGTCATGATCGAAGAAGACGCCCGGCGAACGGTGCATCTGTGAAACGATCACGCGCTCGGTACCATTGACGATGAAGGTGCCGTTGTCGGTCATGAGCGGCATATCGCCCATGTAGACATCCTGTTCCTTGATGTCCTTGATCGACTTCGCGCCGGTATCTTCGTCAATATCGAACACGATGAGACGCAGCGTCACCTTGAGTGGCGCCGAATACGTCAGATCGCGCTGACGGCATTCGTCAACGTCGAATTTTGGTGCGTCGAACTCGTAGCGAACGAATTCGAGCATTGAAGCGCCGGAGAAATCCTGAATTGGGAAAACAGACTTGAAAACCGCCTGCAAACCCTCGTCAGGACGCCCACCGGATGGTTCTTCAACCATAAGGAACTGGTCGTAAGATGCCTTTTGAACCTCGATAAGGTTCGGCATCTCGGCGACCTCTGGGATCTTGCCGAAAAATTTGCGTACGCGCTTGCGACCATTGAAAGAATGGGTCTGAGCCATCGTCGCTCCTCGTTCTATAGCCTTGCGGCTTGCTCACGCCTTGCGGCCTTTATCATGCGCCGCCCTTCGGCGGTCCTTCGAGCACATGAACCTTCAGATCGGCCCCTTCAGATCGGATGGATCGAAAGGATCATATGCAAACTTTCCAGAGCGGCCTTCAGCATCGTTGCCGACACGCGGCGCTCTTAACGGGCTAAAACCCGTTTCCTGAAAGCCGTTCCGGCACTCAGGAAAAGGGTTCCAGTCATCCGACCCACCGGGAAAGTCCGGCGGGAACTGGCGGATGGAAAACCATCCGCCAGAATAGTCCGAACTTACTTGAGTTCGACCTTGGCGCCAGCAGCTTCGAGCTGTGCCTTGATCTTCTCAGCTTCGTCCTTCGAAGCGCCTTCCTTGACAGCCTTCGGAGCGCCTTCGACCAGGTCCTTGGCTTCCTTGAGGCCGAGACCGGTGATTGCGCGCACTTCCTTGATCACGTTGATCTTGTTAGCGCCGCCGTCAGCGAGAACGACGTCGAATTCGGTCTTTTCTTCTGCAGCAGCAGCAGGGGCAGCGCCACCAGCAGCAGCAACAGCGACCGGAGCAGCAGCCGAAACGCCCCACTTCTCTTCGAGAAGCTTGGACAGCTCAGCGGCTTCCAGAACGGTCAGGGCCGAAAGGTCTTCAACGATCTTTGCGAGATCAGCCATTTTTGTACTTCCTATTATAAAGGTTTGAACTTGACAGCGAGAAACGGCCTTAAGCCGCCTCGTTCTTCCGGGCGTGCGCGCCGATAACGCGGGCGATCTGGCCCGCCGGAGCGCTGGTAAGTACTGCAAGACGCTGAGCCGGGGTCTGGATCATTCCAACCAGCTTTGCGCGCAGTTCGTCGAGCGACGGGAGCGAAGCAAGCGACTTGACGCCATCGGCGTTAAGCGTCGTTGCACCCATTGCACCGCCGAGGATAACGAGCTTGTCGTTAGTCTTGGCGAATTCGACGGCTACTTTCGGAGCGGCGATCGGATCGTTTGCGTAAGCAACGACCGTCTGACCCGTAAACAGGTCAGCAATACCTTCCGATTCCGTGCCCTGAAGAGCGATTTTGGCAAGGCGGTTTTTCGCGACTTTAACGGACCCACCTGCATCACGCATCTTCGAGCGAAGATCGCTCATCTGCGAAACGGTGAGACCGGTATAGTGGGCCACGACGACCGAACCGGACTCTTTGAAAGCGCCGTTCAGCCACGCGACAAATTCGCGCTTTTCCGCTCTATCCACTGTCTCTCTCCAGTTGACAGGACCACATGGCCCTGCCGGGTTGCCTTTGCCGGACGAACTTCACAGTCAGTCCGACGTTCGAGGATCCTGTCCCCTTCAGTTCCACCTGCAAGCAGGCTTCACCCAAAGGCAACTACGGTTCAAACCTTGCATGCACATTCGTGCGAAACAGGGTTATTCCACGTCTCATGCAGGCTTTGCGTTTAAGGAAAACCACCCGAAGATGATGATCCGCCTGCAATCTCGGACAGGATAACCGGATTTTCATCCGGCTATCCGGGTCTTGCGACCCGGAATTCTTGCCGTTCGTCCTGTTGTTCCAGAACTGGCTGGCAGCCATGCCTCTCCAATCGGAAAGGCTTGGGCCCCGGCGAACCGGAGCCCTGAAACTTAGGCGACGACCTTGACGGTTGCCGGGTCGACCTTGACGCCAACGCCCATGGTCGAGGAAATCGACACGCGCTTGACGTATTCACCCTTGGCAGCCGATGGCTTTGCCTTGATGACGGCGTCAGCGAAAGCCTTGATGTTTTCTTCGAGCTTGGCATTGTCGAAGGAAACCTTGCCGATACCGGCATGGATGATACCGGCCTTCTCGACGCGGAACTCGACTGCGCCGCCCTTGGAAGCAGCAACAGCAGCTGCAACGTCGGTGGTGACGGTGCCAACCTTCGGGTTTGGCATCATGCCGCGAGGGCCGAGAACCTTACCAAGACGGCCAACGAGCGGCATCATGTCCGGGGTTGCAATGCAGCGATCGAATTCGATCTTGCCGCCATTGACGATTTCGAACAGTTCTTCCGCACCGACGATGTCGGCGCCAGCCTTCTTGGCTTCTTCAGCCTTGTCGCCGCGAGCGAAAACAGCAACGCGAACCGTACGGCCCGTGCCATTCGGCAGGTTGACGACACCGCGGACCATCTGGTCGGCGTGGCGCGGATCGACGCCGAGGTTCATCGCGATTTCGATGGTTTCATCGAACTTGGCGACAGCACGTTCCTTGACGAGACCGATAGCAGCCGACAGATCGTACAGCTTGTTGCGATCGACGCCTTCACGGATCTTGTTAATGCGCTTGGAAATCTTCGCCATCGTCTCAGCCCACCACTTCCAGGCCCATCGAACGGGCAGAACCTTCGATCATGCGCATCGCTGCTTCAATGTCAGCGGCGTTCAGATCCTTCATCTTCGCTTCAGCGATCGTGCGAACCTTGTCGCGGGTGATCGTGCCGGCGCTTGCCTTACCCGGGGTCTTCGAACCGGACTTGAGGTTAGCGGCCTTCTTGAGGAAGTAGGTTACCGGAGGCGTCTTCATCACAAAAGTGAAAGACTTGTCCTGGTAATAGGTGATCACGACTGGAATCGGCGAACCCTTTTCCATTTCCTGCGAGGCAGCATTGAACGCCTTGCAGAATTCCATGATGTTGATGCCGCGCTGACCCAGGGCCGGACCGATCGGGGGCGACGGATTGGCCGCACCTGCCGCTACCTGGAGCTTCAGCTGGCCTGCAATTTTCTTAGCCATTGCTTTCTGCCTTTTTTACTTTGCCGGAAATCCGGCTTTCTCGATTAATGCCGGAAAATCCGGCTCTCGACTGACGCCAGTTCGACTGGCGGGCAGTTCGGTGGTCCGGAGATCGGCGACCGGCTAAGCCGCCTTCCCTTCCACCATTTCCACTCCAGCCGAAATTCGCCGGGAGTGGAGCCCTTCACGGGCAAACGATCAGAGCTTGTCAACCTGACCGTATTCCAGATCCACGGGCGTTGCGCGCCCGAAGATGGAAACCTCAACCTTGAGACGCGCGCGTTCTTCGTCGACTTCCTGAACGATCCCGTTGAAGGAAGCGAACGGACCGTCGGAAACGCGAACGTTTTCGCCAATCTCGAAGGATACCGAAGTCTTCGGGCGCTCGACGCCATCCTGAACCTGGTTCAGAATCTGGTCGACTTCCTTCTGGGAAACCGGCACCGGCTTGGAATCGCCAAGGAAGCCAGTGACTTTCGGAGTATTCTTGATCAGCGAGAAGACGGCATCCGTAAGGGTTGCACGCACCAGCACGTAACCCGGGAAGAACTTGCGCTCTGCGTCAACCTTGCGGCCGCGGCGCACTTCAACGATCTTCTCGGTCGGCACGACGATCTGCTCGATAAGCTCGGACAGACCCTTCTGCTTTGCCTTGGCCTCGATGTCCTCGGCGACCTTCTTTTCGAAATTGGAATAGGCGTGAACGATGTACCAGCGCGCCGTCATCTAAAAACTCCCCAATCCTAACTTATCGACCAAGGCCGAGAATAAATTCTACGCCATAGGCCATAAGCTGGTCGGCAAGAAAAAAGAACGCGGCAGCCAGAAACGCCATGATCACCACCATAATGGTGGAGATGACCGTTTCACGCCGTGTAGGCCAGGTCACCTTCGCCGTTTCGGCGCGAACTTGCTGAAAAAAGGTGATCGGATTCGTCTTGGATGCCATCTGCCGCTCTGTCATTGATCCGGCGCTACCCCCAAACTCTAGCTCGCAAAAACGAATCAAAAGCCTGAAGTCACGCGTATACGGCACGCAAAGCTGAAAATTCAGCCCCACGCGCCGCGTGTCTGTTGACGCTACATAGAATCGATTCCCGAAAAAAACAAGCCCAAAGGTTAAAAGAATACCATACAGGCTTATCGGAGATCCGATCCTTGCGAATATCACCCGGCGCACCATCCAATCGTGCGGCGGCGATCCTCCCCTGCCCGGCCAACAAATCCCGCAGGGAATTATCATTTTCCACGACGTCGCCCTGCCGAAGCCTGCGCCATCATCGAAAAGGTAAGGCGGCATAGATGGCCGCCTGAACTATCATATAGAAAACGGGCACCCATAGTCAAGCCATGAGCACCCGTTCTGAAATGGCAGGGGCAGCAGGGTTCGAACCCGCGACCTACGGTTTTGGAGACCGTCGCTCTACCAACTGAGCTATACCCCTATGCGGCATTTAGAATGCCAGACTGGCGGCGTAACCGCCAGTCAAATTCATTACTCGATGATCGAGGAGACGATGCCTGCACCGACGGTGCGGCCGCCTTCACGGATAGCGAAGCGGAGCTTCTCTTCCATGGCGATCGGCACGATCAGCTGCACGTCCATGGCGACGTTATCGCCAGGCATGACCATTTCCGTG
>NZ_JBAKHE010000029.1:0-16356 GCF_049065885.1 Brucella sp. IR068
AAGTTCCGGACGATCAACCAAATGTTGCAATTGCGCTTGAGGTGCTAGTTGCAACATAGCCGCCAACCCAGATGATGGCATAGGGACTTCCACGCTCAGACGACGCTGCTCGGCCGCGTGCTCCTGTGCAATGCGCGATTGCTGGTAATTCACAGCACTTCCGTAAGCCTCAATCGCAGTGGCCAGCCGTGGCAAACTTGCCTCTGCATTCTGGCGGTCAGGCGTTGCTGCTCTGATCCATCCTCCCGCCTCCCCCACCAGGTTGCCGAATTGACCGGGTTCAGTTCGCAACTCACGTGAAACGTCCCAAGCAAGCTGCGGATTGCTGTCTATGCGCGATAGCGCATCTGACATTGCCGCGGACCTCCCGAATACGATCAGGCAAAGTTGCTCAACTTCCCCTCTTCGCCTCTGAACATAATCGGATGCCCGCGCTCGTTCGGAAACTTCTGCGGGGGTTAGATCAGAGAGACCCCGCGAAGGGATCAATGGCGCTAAAGCTCGATTCCGGGCGATGCTTTCATTCTCGCGCGATTGCACCCGGAAATGCTCTAGATCTTCGCTCAGCGTATTACGGACCGCCTCAATCTCAACCAAGTTTGCCTTACGGCTTTGCATCCGAGCAAGCACATGCTTCCAGTCAGCTACGAATGCCGCTAGTTCCTCCCGCGTGGGGACTCGGTTCCGTTCATTTTTCACAGCGTCCGCTGCTCCTGGCAACATTTGCCAGGCCCCCTCCTCCAGCCGATTGTCATAGATTACGGCACCGTTGCGTATCCCGATCAAAACCCGGTCTGCAAGCCGATCTTTTTCAATACGCTCAAGTGTCGTCAACATCCCGCTTGCTCCGGCGTCATGCGTCTCTCGCACGGTGAACCTCGGAAGTGCCCCACCGGCGATCATACCTTCATAGCGACAATGCACGCCTTGCCAGCTCAACCTTTCATTGACAGCGATGGCACGAGCTTCAACACAATAGCCAGCCTCGCGCAACTTCGCGGATGTCATGGCAAAGACATACGGGTTTCGCATCGTGCTTTCGATCACAAGATTGACGCGGCGTCTTCGGCGATCAGTTTTTCAACCCATCGCCCAGAATCGAGATCGGTATATCGGGCAGCGTTCTCCGCATCCTTTTCCTGAAGGCTCCGGTATTGGGGATGGAATACACGCAAATCATCCCCATTTATGGTGATTGTATTCCCAAGTGCATTCAAATCGCGCTCCGCCGGCTTTAGCAGCGAAGTCTTTCCAGCTCCGGGCTGTCCACCCAGGATTATATCAGTGGGCCGAATTGATGCCTTCGCTTCAGGAGCAAAATAGTCGTTTACAATAATATTTCGGAAAATACGTTCGTGCTGCGCTTCCGAAAGCGCATAGGTCTCGGTCTTAGGATCCATCCTCAGAGGTCCCGGATGAAACGTTCCGGGTCCTCAATGAACTCTCGCCATTCGGCAATGATACTGGCGATCGTCTCGTCGTCGGTAACTCCGAACGAAAGCTTCAGATCATGGATTTCCTTGCTCTTGAGCAGCAGCCGGCTTGCAAGTTCCAGATCACTGTTTTCGACTTCATAGTATCGGCTAATTACGATCCCCCTCGCCGTGTTCAAGATTTCATGGGCGACTTCAGTCTGTACCAACTGATCATGTGTATGTTCCGGAGCAATCCTCTTCATTGAAACACCTCTTATGTCATTGTTTCTAATAATCTATTCTAAAATATTGTCGTTACTGCGGCGACGCCTTTTAATGCGTTGTGCCTAAGCTTGTACCGAGCGCTTTCTGCATGCGCTCGGCCAGATGGTTTTGTTCGATATCCGTGTTGACGATCTGCCGGACGGTCAGCATCTGTCTTGCAACATCGTTGAACCGAACCTTTTCCGAATGCGCGACATTGGCGACAAGCCTCGGGTCTGGATGCTGAAAGGCCATGGGACCGAAGCGCCTCTCCAGTGCTATGGTGAACTCGCGCAGTTCCGACTTTATCTCTGGCGCAAGCTGCAGCACCGCATGGTCTCTTTGTTTTCTATCTATGATCTGGCCGAGAGCCCTGGCGCTGGCTTCGGCCGCATCAGATAGAGCTGGCACTTCCACACCCATGCGCTTGCGGCGGCTCTCCTCGCTTGCAAGTTCTGTTGCAAGCCTGTTTCGCCAGGCAGATTCCGCCATACCGATAGCGCTGAGCACGGCCGGCACTGCCTGAAGCGCCGCCTTCCGTTCTGCTCCGGCCGCAGTGAAGCGGTCGAGCAATCTGTCCGATCCACGCAAGGCCCCTGCCCTCGATGGATCCTCATGAAGGAGTTCCGCAAGCCTGCCGCGTTCGGTTGCCGTTGCGATAGTTTTCTCTATCCGCGCAACTGCTGCCTCCGGATCTCGCCAGATGCGCGGTGCGATTGCGGCTAGCTGGAAATTCCCTCGACGATGTGGAATCGACAGGAGGGCGCGCGGCCTTTTGGCCAACCGAAGGCAATTCTTGTTCGCGCGGCTTCTCGGACGGTTCCCGATTTTTCGCCGCCCGTGAGTTTGCACCCGAGTTGCCGCCGAAGAAGGTATCAATATCGGTGTTATCGTCGAGAATAATAGCCATGACGTGTCCTTACGATAGGAGCACGTCATGCGCCGATCGACGCGGCTATATCGAACCTCGCGCGCATACGCGAGAGGGGAACGGCGGGTACTGCAAAATTTTGACAGATGAGCTTGTTAAGGGCGCGGAAACCATAGATATGCGAAGGTGATTATTCCAGTTCCGGCAGCGAAAGCAGAGAGCGTTGAGCCAGCCAGCGCGCCGGGGGAGATGGGCTTCCCCGGTAATTGCAGCGTGAGCCTCGCTGCCGAACAGGAGTGAAACGAATGGGTTTTATACCTGTGAGTATCACACTTACGATAAAGAAAACCCGCACGGGCTGGCGTGCCTACGTGCGGGTAACATTCTTTAGCTAAGTGTCCGGCTGGCAGAGTTCCCGCTCTGTCAGCCACTCCTGAAAGATAGCCGCAATCACCAAAAATTTCAAGTCCAGCCCACAAAGCGAAACCAGCATGAGTTTGGTTAAACTAATGCGGGTAGGTTATTTGACGGACAAAAGAGACAATTCCACATCTACCACAGCCGCTATTTTCGGCCAAGCCCCAGTTCATCCGGCCATTCGCCTTGTGGAACGCCCGCGTTCATGAGCTGCTGCTTAACCAGCGCCGGATCTCCGCCGCGCGCCAAAGCTTCCTTGGCGTAGCCGATTGTGGTGGAACGCGCACCACCTTGGGGGCTACCAAGGCGATTTCCGGCGCCGGTTGCTGGCCGTTCGAAGGAATCGGTTCGGCCTGTCTGGATTTTTGTGCCGGTACCGGTACCGGTGCATCACCAGTCCTGCGGACTTCGATTGCTCTTTACTCGTAAGGTCAACCCTGTTGCCGCTGTCCGTGTCCACGATGATCTTTTTCGGCAACTCCGGAGTTATGTCAGCAGGCTTGTTGGCCTGACCAGCTTTTTCTGCACCGAAACTATCAGCGGCGGAGAGGTCTTTGCGAATGGGCTTGTCCTTTTCGCCGTCACCGTAAGACAACAATTTCCAGCTTGAAACCGAGCGGAATGGTGCCGGAGGCACGAGAATGTCCCCGCCTGATACATATCATCGCGTTTCTGGGCAGGTTTGCCCGGATTGTTTGTTTCGCGCCGTTCGTGGCAACTCAGATGGAGTGACAGGACGCACAATTCGCTTTCATTGTGAAGGCAGTTTTAAGTTTCATCCGCCCTCTCCTCCTTTATGTTCTCATATCATGACAGGATAGGAGATCAGGAAATGGCCACGCGCACCGTCGCCGATATCGAAGAACGCATCAGAAGACTCGACGCGCAAACCGGACGCCGCCAGGATCGTGAAGCGAAACGGATCAGAGGGCTTCAACTTGGAGAACCGGCCTCGCCCGAGAGCATCAACGAACAGTAACGCTCTTTCATCCTACCTCATGAAATCAGCCGCTCTATACCTGAGGAGGAACAGACCATCTAGGGACAATGCGGTGCTGTGGATGCTCGGGACAACAGACTGCGATATTGGCTCCCGCGGTCTCCATTTACGTTGACATCATGCAAGCCGACAGTAGCGCGGGGCTCGACTGGTCGAAAACAACCCGCATAACTCATCGACATTGTAGGGTTGGCGAAGGTTCGTTTTCGCCAGCGCACGGCGTGCCATTGGAAAAGAAAAACGCCCTGCGCACTGGGGTTATAACATTCAGCTTCGCTGAACCAACAACCTTATCCGAACTACGCAGCCTGCCTCTAGCTGGTAAAAGAAAATTGGCCTCCCTGCATGCAATCGCCAACGACAACTGCCAACTGAACTTATATTTATCTCTACGGAGGCTTAATGCTAGACAAATTCGTCACTGGAATCTCATTGCCTGTCTATTGGCTTCTTCTAATAATACTGATCTGGCTCACTTGGTTATACTTTATCATTAAATGGATTATGCCAAAAAAGGATTAGAATAATTAAACACGCTGGAGGCCAGTCCTTGCATCAAGTTTGGCGGTTGGGTGACCTAACATACTGCCTCTCCGTTGCTCACCGGAATCCGACTGTAACTCGACGTTCGAACCTTCACGAATGTCAATCCGTAAATGGCGCGTTCCGTAGCATATAAATGGGTCAATCGCTCCGCGCACTCGAGCGCAAGCGAAAATAGGCATAGCATTAGCAATCAGCAAGCGAACCCATTAGCCGTGCTCGCTTTTACATGGCGGAAATACGAAGAGCGTCAAGCGTTTCAGGCGTGATTGTTCCCGTAATCTTCAGCCCATAATCGCCTTGAAGCCGTTGCAGGCCCGTCTTCATTGTTGGACCAAGAAGCCCATCGATGTCACCGGTGTAATAGCCGTAGGCAAGCATGGCGAGCTGGACCTGTTTCACTATTTCCTTGAACTTGTCGCTATTGCCAGGGAGCGTCTTTAATGGCGCTGCAGTGCCCCCTGCACCTGACCCATGTGGCGCTGATGGATAATACTGGGGCGACGGCGCAGGGGCGGTGTTAACAGGCGGATTATAAAGCGGTGCCGCATAACTCCGGGACGGCGCACTGTAGGAAGGCGCTCGATAGGAATAGCCGCCGGTTGAGGAACGGTGACTGCTATGTGACCGGTGTGAACTGTGGCTTCTGTGGCCAGCCAGAGTGTAGTCGTGGTCCATCCTGAAAACATCGAATAGAGATTTCGAGCTTCCTCCGTCATCTATGGACGGCTTTGGTGGCATTGCCACCGCTTCCGCTGGCAAGAACCCAGCGGCCAGCAAAGATGGAATTGCGAATACCTTCTTTTTCATAATACCCCCAACGCCCTGTAACCGTGATTACGCGGATGCCATTCAAAGAAGCCCCCACAAGCTTCCTTCATCGAACATCCATCACATTCCTCTAGAAAAGTCTTCTTCCAGTCCGAGATCGTAGCCGGAGCCAGCGATCTGTAAGCCACTGGCACAGTGCAGAGTGGAAAATTGTATAATTTTGCTTCCAGCCCTCGACTTTGGACGATGTTCAATGCCGTAGCCAATCCCATAAATTGATCAGAACTGTCGAAGAATAGCGCGTCCCAATTTTTCCTGCCGTAACCAATGTTTTCCATCTGCATGATGGCCCAAACGTCAATAAAGGGCAGCATCGTCGCAATGAATCTCGCCAGTTCCGGCAGGTGCTCTGCGTTCGGGCGCATCAGCACGGTTCTGAGTTCGATCCGACATCCAGCACGTGCCATCAGCGCCAGATTTTTCTGCAACTGCACGTAAGCGCCAGCTTTGCCGACGATCTCGTCATGTACGCAAGCATCTGCAGAATAAAGAGGAACGCCCCAAATCACGCGACCGAGATCAATCTGGCTTAGGGCGGATACATCCTCAACGGCAAAATGCTGAGCATTCGTAAGAACGTGAAAGCTGATATCGGGCCGCTGTTGCATTACACGGTCGAGAAATCCGAAAAGCTGCCCTTTATAGAGAGTAGGCTCTCCCCCCGACAGTCCGATTACCGCATCGCGCGGAGTCAACAATGCTGCAGCCTCGAAGTATGGAAACAAATCCACATGATGCTGTTTCGGGGGCTGGGAACACATCACGCAAAGCTGGTCACATCGCTCGGTAATTACGAACGTATTATGAGGCGAGTTTCTGCGAACAAGACGATCTGCGACACCCCTTCTCGGATTGACAAGGAGCACGTCCCCATTGAGATCAGAAGGTAAAATGCCTGAGATTGTTACTCGGCCTGCCTTCCCTTCGAAGATGCTGTCGCCGTTTGACTCTGACATCAGGTTTGCTTCGAAAGCTTCGTCGACCCACGGCTCGTCCAACGGTCGATCTGCCCATAGTCTAACAACAAAGGGCTCCGACGCATCTGACATTGCTTTGATACGGAGCGGTATCATGTGTGCACCTCAACCATCTGAGGGCTCCAATCGGCGATACCGAGCCAATGTGCGACGGAAAACCGAACTGCTTCGTCATTGCTATATAAAAATTCGAATGCCTTATCGAAAATGCTTGTGTGGCGACCACAAAACCATGTTTCGTTACGAGGGACGTCAATGCGACCATACCGCGAAAGGTCATCAACGACATCAGTCCCGCAGAAAGGTTGATAAACGCAATGAATGCAATCTGGATCGAAATTGTTCAGCGACGAGGCGTTTAGAGCGGCAATCTTTGTCGAATCCAATCCTGACGAGAGGTCACCTATGCTGAGATCAATCCGACCGATACGTGACAGCATTCGGGCTTCGTCGGTTGGATAAAACACGCCATCATGATCAATAACCAGATAGTCTGACGCGAAGAAGTTTGGATTTCGAAGATCCACATGCTGATCTGATCCGGTGCGAAGGATACGCTTCAGACACTGGCTGAAATAGTATTCTTCCAAAACCGATCCAGTTTCGAAATTGCGCTGGACCAGGCGATCAATGAAATCGATATAAAGAGTATTCCAGCGTTGAAGTACGTCACCGCGCTGCTTCAGTTTCCGGGCAAATCCCTGATAATTTATGGGGCGCAGGTAAATTGACCGAATGCCGAACTGTTCAAAATTCGTAATCAAAGCTTCCAGATCAGGAGGATTATCGACATCAATGGTAGGTAATGCCGAAATCTTGCCTTCTGGAAAGCGCCGAACTGCCTCGTTCAAATTCTTGAAAAACGCATCGGTTTTTGAAGCTTCATACGTTCTTTGCCGCTCGTGAGTTCTACGATCTCCGTCGACGGACGTGCTTATAAACGTGTCGTCATCTGCCAGAAAGGACCATTCGCGCCCAGACAAATTTTGCAGGTTCGTGCAAACGACAAACTGAGCACTCTCGAAACGTTGTCGGCAAAACGCCCTCACCTTTTCAAGAATATCCAACCGAAGTAGTGGCTCTCCACCCTGAAATTCGATCTTGATCGATCTGGTTGAAAGTTGGTTCAGAAAGTGGAGAACAGCCTCAAGCGTTTCTTCATTCCAATCAAAACCCTGCGCCGTCTCAGAAACGCGAGAAACCTGGCAATAACCGCAAGTCAGATTGCAGCGCAATGTGGGGACGAGGATCAAATACGTCAGTTCACCCGCGACCGCCTGGCGTCGCGACCATCTATAAGCAAATGAAGTCCACGCAAGGTCGTTCTGTTCTTCAAATGCGTGGCCATTTGACTTCAAGAACGTCAAGTCGCGTTCGGCAAGATTGCCGTTTGCATAGCGATCCAGGAACCTGGCATCTGATTCAAAGAAGCCTCCCGCGTCGTCCGAAAATAAATATCCGTCACTAGTAGCTTTAAACTTTAGCGGCCAGACCTCAGTCATTTTATGACCGCCGACAACAAGGATTTCCGCAACGAAAGCGTTTCGACAAGAATCTTCTCGCGATAAATCTGATGGGCTATCGCGCTTCTGATAATTGAAACAGATTTGCCATCGATTCCTCGAACGGTCAGCTTATCGCCATCCAGCGAGAAACCGGCGTCTGGATGCAGGGACTGAAGCCTTAAAACAGCCGCTTCGGCGTAAGGTAAAAATGCTTCAGTGATTTCGCCGACCAATGATCGGGTTTCGCCACAAAATTGAAAATTCATATCTTCCCTGCCCAGTAACCATATTGCCTAGCTCTTCTGCGCGATCAAGCGCAAACTGTCTAACGACAAGCCTGAGATTTACGAAGCTTCGATTGTCCGGCTCATCGCTCTGGTAAAAGTCCAATTCATAGAAGATCGCTCTGATTGCGTCCAACCTCTTCAATTCGTGCGGAAAAGTGACTGCGCGAAAAAGCGAATCTTGCAACCGACCTGTCTATCATAATATTCACGCCAGCCTCGGTACCTGGCTATCCATCACAGCACTGTTCATCCATCTGACAATTTAGCAAAATCCGCGAATATGCAGTACATGCGAAACGCTCACACAAACGCCGCCATTATCTTCTGATCCTGTTCCCACACGGTAGTGGCACGGACCCATTCACATAGCTCCTGGTATTTTGACTGGAGCTCATCATAGGATTGTGCGGTGAAAATAATACTCTGCATTTCCGCGTTGGTCATTACTGATGGGGGATAACGGCAGCCTTTGCGACCATTTACGCGGTATTGCTGAACACCTTCGATCGGGCAATTAGACGAGACCTCTTTCAATAGGCCACCCCGTGAAGGAACGATCATCCGCCCCGTCAGGCGGTCAGACATCCGTTCCAATCCAGGAGGTTCGGGACAATCGAGTTCCGCGGCAAGATAACGAGCCAGGATATTGACACCTGTGGAATAGAATACCTCGTCGCAAATCGCTCCCCCGCCCAGCCTGCAACCCACTTCGCAAAGGACTATATCTCCTCTGTGGTCTTCGAAAACCTGCAAATGGAACAGGCTGTTTTTGGGGGTCGGAAGCGCACATTCTATTAAAGTCCGGGTGAAGGCGGCGATCTTCGCCACGACGGATTCCGATTTGGGCACTTCGAGGGTTGCTATGGGCTTTCCTGCAATGAATGACAAGGTGCTATCGGTATAGCGACCAATATGTATCAAATCGATTGCTTCTTCCAACACCAGCCCATCTACACGATACATCGTGCCCTCAACGAACTCCTCAATCTGCCAGCGATCACCCAAAGGGCACGCCTTCGAGGCTTCCAGGACCTGAAATGTTTCTTCCTCTGTCCGGAGGACCCGGACATCGAGCGAACCTTTGCCGTCTTTGGGTTTCAGGACCACAGGAAATCCATGCTTCTCAGTAAACGATGACAGGTCAGAAGCGAACCTCAACGCCTTAAACTGCGGGACCCGTAGCCCCTGCTGGCTTGCGAGCGTTTTCATCAGGACTTTATCCCGAAATGCCAGCGCATCGTTCAACGGCATTCCTTCAATACCAAGTCGACAGCGTAAATAGCTCGCTCGCTCAACATCCATTTCGGAAACTGAGATAATGTGTTTAAACGCAGCCTCTCCGTGAAGCTTAATGGCTGCCTGAATGGGCTCGTCTGAATGTTCATACTCGTCGAACTCTTGAACGATATCGAAAACGCCATTGAAACGTGTTGCCAGATCAAATCCGGCTGCAGTAAACAGAACCGTGTTCTCAGGTATCAATTTCGACCAAAAGCCGACGTCGTAGAGGGTCATCACTCGCGGTGGAGCAAATAGCAGGTTTCGCGCTCTGCCGCCCATCATGCTGCGTTCTCTGTTTGACGCGAATACTCCGATCGAGTGGTTAGACGATGTAGAACATCAACCACCTTGGCCCCGGCAATGCGGGCATCAGCTTCGGTTACCAGATTACTGAAAACACAACGGATAGTTGTACCTCGCCAAGCTAGGAGTTTCACACCCTCCATTGCCATATGCCCCACAAACGTCCCGGAATCACAACCGGACTCATCGATATCGAACATCACAATGTTCGTTTCCGGAGAGGTGGCCCTAACGGACTCGCAGTTAGAGAGAACTTTAAAGAAAATCGCCGCGTTATGGTTGTCCAGTGCGAGTTGCTCCCGATTGTTGCGGAGAGCATGCGCAGCCGCAGCAGCGAATATTCCTGCTTGATGCAGACCGCCTCCGTACCATTTTCGAAAACGGCGGGCTTCCTCGATGGCCGCTTCCTCTCCCATGAGCATTGCCCCCATCGGGGCTCCCAAGCCCTTGGCAAAACAGAAGCTCAAACTAGATGCATACTGTCCATATTGCCGTGGAGAAATTCCCGTAGCAGCACTTGCATTCAAAAGCCGTGCACCATCGATAAAAACAGGAATATTCTTCGCATCGGCCCATTGCTTTACATTCTTAAGTTCGGTCTCCGGATAAATGCGCCCACCGTGACCATTGATCGTGTTTTCCAGCCAAATCAGGTTTGCATGTCTGTAATATTGTCTCTGCCAGCGAGCACGTTCAAGGCAGGCGTGTTCAATGTCCTGAACGCGCAAGATACCATCCTTGGTGCCAACGGCATTGATGCTGACCTTCGCAAGATCAACGGTCGGGGAGGCTTCAAAAAAATTAATGTGATAGCTTGTGTCGCAAATCAACTCATCACCTGGACGCATCAGCATCCGGAGCGCGATTTGATTACTCATAGTTCCAGAAGGCAGAAGTACCGCGCGCTCCTTCCCAAACATGTCAGCACAAAACTCTTCAAGGTCTCGTACAGTCCTGTCTTCGCCGTAACAGTCGTCGCCGATGTCTGCTGCAGATATTGCAGACAGCATGCGAATATCCGGCCTAGTCAGGGTGTCACTTCGTAAATCAATCATATTAAACTCTAAAGGCAAGATTTATAGTTATAGCGCTCTCAGCGAGAAAACGGTGACAGCGGTCGATCATGATGCCAAACCGGATGCAAAGCTCTGTCTTTGCGCTCAAGCTCCAGGCCGATCGAAACAAACGGCTCTCTGGGAGTCTCTAAAACGGGACAGGCTAAGCCGTCCGCATCACCGGTGAGACCAATCACTAGTCGAGCCTGCGCCAAAACGACCGTCATGCCGACGGGCGACAACATGTGCATGATCAGCATGCGTCATAAGACCACAACAGTCGGCCTCACCTGGCTCGGTTCCGACCGGAAATCGGTTCCATGCTATTTTGCATAGGCCCGCACCATTCCTGCATGTCTGGCTATGCTGCCGCGCCAATAGAAAAGAAGGCCTCTTGTAATCAAGATTATATGTGACCTTGCAGGCGGAAATATCTGCGACGAGCGATGAGGCTTCGCGCTTAACAGTGTTTTCGGCTTTCATTGTTTTCAACCCCGGTCGAATTTCGGGAAAGCTTCTTAATAATGAAGGATTGTGAATCGCCTCCACTTGAGAAACGTTCCTTATATAAAGATCGACGTGTGGGGTCGCAGATGCAATCTCAAGGCAGATCACAAAAGATGCTGCCAAGCTAAGCAGGGCACACATAGTTACTGTCATGACTCCCATCTCTCCCGGTCATAACTACGCCACCGCCCAACCCCCAAGGCAGTTGCCGGAAGCAGGCTATCAAAGCTGAATTATTGTCGTCTTACTTTGGCTATGCAACGAAAGACGCAATCATTTTGCAAGATTTTCTGCAATGCTATTTGGTAGACGACCCAATCTCGCTCTGTCGATATACCATGCCCCCCGCCCGCATAGCCCATTCGCAGTTAGTACGGGCTGGACTTCCTACCAACCCTCTCCCCCAATCGGAAGCGAGGGCCTGCATCAAATGAACGTGGTCTCCCTTCGCGATCCTGAAAGGCCTGGTCGGCACAACCCATTTACGCAGTTGCAGCGCCGAAACTGCTATTGCCTCGATCTGCTCGTGGACTACACTCAATCCGAATGCAAAATCTTCTGTTCCGGATTACGTAACTGACGTGATTTTTGATCAAATGCCTCAAATCTTCTTTCCGATCTGAGACCAGTCTTTCGGTGTCACCATTTTCTCACAGACAGGATCGTCCTGCCTGCTATAAGTCTGGCGCTCCGGTCTTATGGATTGATCAGAAGTGATCAATTGGCGAAAGTCAGGTTTTTCGGGATATTGCGCTGCGAAGTCGTTGGTAGTTTGCCATTCGGGAACGCGCGGTGCGTTGCCTCTGCTCGCACTCAACACCCCGATCCACGCAGAAACGCATATCGACGTGTACGTCCAGACCAGCAGCGACTAAGTGCTTGTTCAGCAATTCACACCACGCTTTGCGTAACGCAACCAACCCCCCCGTTCCACCAGTCACACTCCGATAAACAACCGTCTTGTTCGGTCCGCATCGTACAGGGTCCCCATCTTCACCTCTAACAGGGAAGATTTTAGATCCGAAGCCATCCCGCGTTAAGGGGCGAAGTGTGTGTAGGAAACGAGCTTGGGGAGTGCCTGTCCCATCATGAAAAACCCAGTCCACTGCAACCCCTATAACAGCAATATATTTTTCCACAAACTCCCGCACAAGCGCGACGTTCTGCTTACAGGAAAATTCGATAGGTAAGGCGACAGTTATCTCACGTGCCAACGGACCGCCGGCCTTTCCCGCGACCATGATCCTGTTCCAGATCAGTTCACTGGCTTTCGCGACATCATTCCTCTCGACAAGACCAACGATCCAATCCGGAGCATCTTGTGGCAGCGTAATTCCCTCGTATTTGGGAACGTCGCCTTCTATCCCGGAGAACCAACGGGCATTTGACTCGTCATACATGCGCGTACAGTGACGCTGCGCTGCCACCTGAATAACATTGCAGCTTGGTTCGATTATTTCCGCCTTGAAATATGCAATCGCCAATAGTTCGCGTCCTTATAAAAGGCGTAAATCAACACCTCTTCTCAAAGCATGAACGTTTTCAGAATGAACGTACAACTTGCTTTCAGTTTCGTCGGACTGCCATATCATCACATCAAAAGTTTTAAGTCCCGGACAACTGTTTCCAGGATGAGATCATATTGAAAGATCTTGCATAATACCAAGCCAGAACGCGGATCATCCTGGAGGGCTGAATGCGCCTTGACGCATGCGGCAAAAGAACGACCCGGAAGAGCTAGTTGCTCTTTACCGGGCCGTTCGTTCACGTACGGATAGGATGTCGGTGAAGTCCACCATCCATGATCAAATCTAGCAAGACCTGTTGCCAGGTCAAGGGCTGGCCAGAATTAGCCAAGTCGGTCAGCGACCGCTGGCTCCAATTTAAATGAGCATCACGCAGCGGCACACGTAACTTTCAAAGCTGGAACACTTCGCTGTAAACTCTTTCCCGTCCACAGAGCGTTTTCCCGAGCGGCGTCACTTTTTCCAAGCTCAAGATTTGCTTGTCCGGCCGTCAAACCAATGCGAAAAAAATGGGATTATATGGGGAATGCGTGAGGCCAACCAGTCTATCGACTTCTCCAATAGCAGGGCTAAGGCATACAAGACACACCTGAACTACCTTGTTGCATCCACATATCATTTTTATTCACGCGTAGATTTCAGAATATGTTGTTTAACAATAGAATCCCATGAAGGTGTCGCCGAGATCAGCGTTTTTTGGGGGTAACCGACTTCCGGTTTCTGCCTTCAGGTTCCGGCATTATCTCCCCAATCTCACACGTCGCCAAGGTTCCACAATAGGTTATGTAAAGGAAAATGCCATTTGAGAAGGTTGCAGTTGCGGTTGAAAGGCGCAGCCCATAAATGACATTGCCTTTCCCCAAAGCAGCTGCCTTTTCTTCCAGCTGCATTAGTGCTGACATTTGGTCCGGCGCCTTTGGTTTGCGTCTGAAAACATTACGCAAGAGCGGCTTTTTTGCGATCTGTATTGCTGTAGTCGATTCGATCAACCCATGAGGTTGCCGCAGCTTGATGTGAGGCGGCAAACTCTCCGTCGTCAAAATCAGCACTATTGTTTCCTTTCACGGGAAAAAAGCTTTCAGCCGGCAGGTGACCGCTGAGTTACCATCATGATGCTGGCGTTCCGCTCAGAGCATATCTAATCAAAAATCCCCCTATTGTGACGGCCGCCAAAACAAATCCCAGTGCCACCACGTAAAGGCGTGGTGTTTTGTAAGGACACTCCTCCTCGAACGGATCGTCATCTCCCAACCATTGCATTTTATGCCTCTTCCACATAATATGTCTAATGTATAAGAAACAACCAGCATCGATACTAATTCGATATTATAACACTAGGCGCCGCAGAATCAAACTTTTCTATGGGTTCTCGTCTTTCCATCACAACAATATGCAAATGATCACTGGATATTTTCATCGACAATGCTTTTCCCTGTTCGCTTCGAAAACAAGGCACCGCTGTCGATACAACAGAGAGACTTTCTATATCTTTAGTGAGCTCCCAGATCCGAACATCCTTCAAACGTTCGGCCCGTCCCCGGCGAAGCATCATTACTAGCCAGCGCAGGAAACCCGGATAGCGCCAATGGCAAAAGGCACAAGATACATGGTCCAGTGCGCGTTGAGCAGTAAAAAGGGTAATAAAGGATTGGTGTGTCACCGTCCCGCTGCAGTCCTTCAGGCAGATCACTGTCGCCGATCGCAAATTCTTTTTAGTTGCGCTCACGGCAGAATTCGCTTTTTCCCCTCCTTTTGCCGATGAGCTGCGCATTGTCGAACAATGGACGTGCGCTGCTTCTTTGGGGCCTAAGTTGCGCTGCGTCTTTCACGGCCTGGATCCGGGCAGTGTCCAGCACTCGGTCGGATCGGGCTTATCTGTATTGTCGGCCAGCCTGACAGAAACATCGTTCGATGCGACGCGATGCTGGAGATATATCCAGCCCTCCTCAATAGAATTCCACCATGGGGGCCCTCCCCGGTAAGAAGAATACGGCGTCATAAAACAGCATTGGCGCCCAACTTGCAGAGCCCCGACCTGTCAATCAGATCGGAGCTCAAAGATTACCTTAAACACCGGCTGCTGGACGCCAGAGGGCTTCAATCCCGAAATGCCGCGGCTTCCAACAGGCCGGACTTGACTATTTCTCGGTCACATCGACGTCGACCGACTGGATCGGCATGAGCGAGCCGTCTGCGAAGGCATGAAATGTGTATGGGCCCGGATCAAGCTTGGCTTCGAAGGAAGTATAGGCTGTCGTCACGTCGAGACGCCACACAGGCTTTGCAGTGGCTGGATCCGCGCCTCTTGCAAAGGCGCCGACCCAGTTTCGGGGATCAGTCCTGGAAAAATCGACCGTACCGACGGCACCCCGTTCAGGATTGGGATCGACAGACAGCATGGCGCCTGTTCCGATAGGAGCCTTAGCCGTTTCCGCCGAGGATTCCCCATTGAAAGTTTGTCGTACGACGATGCCATCGTCGGGATAATCATCGGTGGTGAAGGAGAATTTCCTGTCAGGTCCCACCGTGTCGACATCCACCCAGGCTCCACTTTTGTTCCGGAACTGGATCTCCGCTCCAGGTTGGCCTTCGCCCTCCGCGGTTACGCTCCAACGCCCCTCCACATCCCTGAAAGTAAACCAGGCACGCGAGACCGACGGCGTTGCCAGACCGACGACGATCACCGACAGGTCCTCAGTCAGCCTGTGCCAGCCGCCGCCCGTGGAGAAAGATATCCCACCCTTCACCACATGGGGCCCAGTTGCAATTCCTTGGTCTGCGGTCAAGGATACATCTATCGTCCAGATACCCTTTTCCCGCCACATCCCGCTGTTCAGATTTACAATGCCCCTCTTATCCGCAGTCCGCTTCCATCGCGCGTGAACAAGATCTCCCCCTGGGCCTTTAACCGTCACATCATCTGCGGTGAACACAAAACCCTCCGGCACAGTCAATCTCGTTAGAGCCAGAGGCGAACCTACTCCGGTGGAATCAAGTTCCAGCTTAACGTTGCCGTTTGCGCCGCGTCTGAGTTCGGGAACCACGGTCTGTTTGACCGAAAGCACACCACGCACGCCTGCCGTCAGATCGCCAGTTGCAGCCGGCTGGCCGTTGACTGCAAAAGACAGGCCGTCTTCTGCGGTAACGGGCCCCGCCCAGACCAGATCCTCGCTGGCTGTCAGGCCGACGGAGATTGTCCATGTTCCCTTGGCATCCCACCACGCACCCGTATTGGTAAGAGTGCGCTTGTCTGACGACAGTGTCCAGCCATGACCCGCATCAGTGCCATCCGGACGCGTCGTGACGACATTGTTATCGGTAAAGGTGAAGCCCTTCGGTGCACTCATCACATATTTACCGCCATCCCGGCCGGTACCGGTCGATACAAGCTCGATCCTCGCTGTCCCTGTGCCGCCGGGAGCAATTTCAGGGATTTCGATCTGCCGCACCGATCGCAGCACCGACGACCCGACCATGATATCCACGGATTTCAGCGGAGCGTAGGAAACCTTGTCGGGATAGACGTGAACCGTGTACTCGCCAGCAGGAAGACCGGTGAATTCGAAATCGCCTT
>NZ_JBAKHE010000030.1:0-15480 GCF_049065885.1 Brucella sp. IR068
GTCCATCTTGGCCATGGGGGTGCTCATGAGACCGTATACGTTGACGCAGACTGATCAGAACATCGTAAAAATCCTATTGCAAACGGGGCGGGCCATACGTTTTTTGAGTCCGCTTTGGAAAGGGCTTCGCGGAGGATTTCGACCTCCATTGTCTTACGGCCGAGCATGCGCTCCAGCTCGCGGATGCGATCTTCCAGTTTCTTCACTTCCGAATTGCCGACCACCGGCTCGTCAGAATCCACGGCTGCAGCACCTCCCTCACTCAAGAGCCTGCGCCACCGGTAAAGCAGATTGGGCGCAACACCATGGCGGCGAGCGGTCGAAGATACCGTTTCGCCTGGTTCGAAACTCTGCTCGATGTTCGTCAGCTTTTGCTCGGTTGTCCACCGCCGACGGCGGACATCACCTGTCAGCAATTCGACATGTCGATACTCGTTAGACATAAGCCTATACCCAAGCCTGTGCTTGAGCCTTTCTGCTTATGCCGACTGTCCGGTCGAAATGGGGGGCAGTTCAGAGGTATTGTGCTCGGCCATAGCCAAAACTCCAATCGACGTCTTCATTATCGACGCATGCGATCGCGATGTCCTATGCAGGTTTTCCAGATCGTTTTCCAAGATAATCGACGACGCGGGCGTAGAAACCTTCCTTCATTTCGCGCGAGCGGGGTCTCGTCGTCATCTGGGTCAGCACGCATTTGTCACTCCGCTCGAAACCAAGCCCAGTATCTTCGAGGATGAGATGAGACGGTTCATGTTCGGTCAGCACTTGAAAGCGATCACGAACAGGCACTTGGAAACTTTCGACCATCGCATCGTGGATGGTGCAGAAGCGTGTCTACTTCCGATTTGCTGCGTCCTTTAATGACGTCAACGCGAAGCAATGGCATGGATTTTTCCCTTTTGGAGATCTATGATTTCAAGGTAGTCAATGAGGTGTCTACGTCGGTAAGCGGCGCGCATTCGCTAGTTCATCTGCCAGCGTAGCAACGAGTTCAGCCGCGTGCAGCGCACGAGAAAGTGGAGCGCCTTGGCCAGCCCAGTGAGCGCCGAAACCGTGTTCTCCTTTTGCTTTTGCCGCCGCGTGCAGCGCCTTCCCGGCATCATAGGCGATCGGATAATCTGGAGGCAGGCGACCAAGGACTGTCTCTTGCAGGGCAGTAAAGCGGTTGGCGAGTGCACGGGCTGGGCGGCCGGATATAAGCGTGGTCAGGTGGGTATGATAGCTTCCAGGACCAGTTAGAGCGTTACGATAGGATTCATCCGCAGCGGATTCCGGACAGGACACGAACGCTGTTCCCAGCTGAGCGGCTACAGCGCCAAGATCAAGCGCGGCCGCGATGCCCGCTCCGTCCATGATTCCGCCTGCAGAGATGACGGGCAGCCCGCTCTGTCGAACGAGCAGCCGCGTGAGAGCGAAGGTGCTTAAACCATCATCGGGTGCGACCGGGTCAAAAACGCCGCGGTGTCCGCCGGCTTCAATCCCCTGCGCCACGATGATGTCGATGCCAGCTGCTTCGATCTTGCTCGCTTCATCTGGACTGGTCGCGGTGGCAAACAGCGTGATTCCGGCAGCCTTCAACGCTCTGATCTTCTCATCCGAAGGTAGCCCAAAATGCAGGCTGACGACGGCAGGCTTGGTCTCGAGCAGAAGAGCCAGCATGTCATCATCGTCCGCGAAGCTCCTGTAGATCGTTCGAAGTTCCTTTGGGCATTCAGCGCCGAACTCGGAAAAGAGCGGAGCCAGCCATTCGAGCCACGCCGCCTCGCGCTCGGCATTGGCATTCGAAGCGCCGTGGACGAATACGTTGACGTTGAAAGCTCGGTCGGTCCTGACGCGGACCTCCTCAATCATCTTTCTCGCGCCGATGGCGTCAGTCGCGCCCACGCCAATGGAGCCGAGTGCCCCGGCGTTAGAAACTTCGGCGGCAAGGGCCGGGGTCGAGACCCCGGCCATCGGAGCCTGAATGATTGGCAATGTAACTCCAAGCCTGTCCAGCATGTTGCTTCTCCCTTAGGCGGCCAGTACTTCATCGGCGGGTCCGAAGAACTCGTAATGTATGCGATCCGGCGACACGCCGGCCCGAGTCAGGCCTGAAACGAAGAACCGCAGGAACGGGCGGGGTCCGCACAAATAGAAATCCGCTTCCGCGAAAGGCGTGTTCCGGGAGAGCCAGTCGAGGGTAATGAATCCGCTGTGAGCTTCGGGTTCCCCGTTCGAGTGATCGTAGAAGGTTGTTACGGTCGTGGCGCCATGTCGCGCGGCCAGCTCTCTGACGTGGTCATTGAACGCATGAGTATCGCGGCTCGTCGTGCCGTGAACATAAAAGGTGGGATGACCGGCATGCTGGTCGGCCAGCGTCTCTGGTCGGCCAGCGTCTCCAGCATGCTCACCATAGGCGTCAGGCCGACACCGCCCGACACCAGCACCACCGGACGCTCAAGTCTTTCGGGAAGGAAGAACTCACCGGCGGGCGGTGTGCATTCCAGAACGGTACTGACAACCGCCTTGTCATGCAGGAAGACCGACGCATCGCCGGCAGGCTCGCGCTTTACTGTGATGCGATAATGGTCGTTGTTCGGACCACATGAGATCGAGTAGTTGCGCTTCAGGCCCGGTCGACCAGCCGTCTCGAAGCGGAAGGTCAGATACTGGCCCGGTTTGTGTCGCAGGATCGGCTTGCCATCCCCGGGGCGCAGAATGAAGGAGGTGATGATCTCGCTCTCCTTTCGACGCTCGGCGACCAGGAACCGGCGCCAACCGGTCCAACCGCCTTCCTGTGCCAGAAGATCATTGCGGATCTGCCTCTCACGGCCTTTCAGAATGTCAGCAAGGAACCAGTAGGCCTCGCCCCAGGCCGCCAAGATTTCGGGCGTCGCCGCCTCTCCCAGCACATCCTCAATCGCGCCGAGCAGCGCGGTTGCCACATAGGGGTAGTGTCCGGGCAGGATGGCATAGCCGATATGCTTCTGGGCTATCCGCTCCACAGCCGGACCAAGCGCTGTCAGATTCTCGATGTTCTGAGCATAGGCGAGGATCGCCGCTCCGAGCGCATGAATCTGCCTTCCGCTCTTCTGGTTCGCCTGATTGAACAAAGCCGCGATTTCGGGGTGCTGGAACAGGCGCTTGTACATGGCGGCGGTGATAACCGGACCGTGTTCTGCGAGCGCGGGAACAGTGGCTTTCACAAGGGCGATGGTTTCCGTCGAGAGAGATTTTGGCATTCGGCACTCCGGTCGTCGTTCTTGTTCATTCCGAATTTGTTCCAGGCAGCCGCCTTCGTTCTCCAGTTCGGAATTTGGGTTGACGTACTTTCTTAAAAGGAGAATACATACCAAAAGAAATTCTGCAATGGAGAATTGTCATGGACCTTGCTGCATTGGCGGTCTTCCGCACCGTCGCCCGAGAGCAAAGCGTCACCCGCGCCGCCGAACTGCTCGGCCGTGTGCCCTCGAATGTCACCACCCGCATTCAGCAACTCGAGGCCGAGATTGGTGTGTCGCTATTCCAGCGCGACCAGAGACGTATGACGCTCACAAATGAGGGGCAGACGTATCTTGATTATGTTGATCGCATCCTGAATCTCGCCGAGGAGGCGCAGCAGGTCGTCAATCCATCCGAACCGATCGGCACCTTACGTGTCGGTTCTATGGAAAGCACCGTTGCGAGCCGGCTTCCAATCCCGCTTGCCAGCTACAACAGGAAATGGCCCAAGGTAACGATTGATCTGTCGACGGCGCCGACCCGCCAGCTCATCGACGCCCTGCTGGCGCACCACATTGACTGTGCCTTGATCGGCGTTCCATCCGGAGAGTGGTGGCTTGGCCCAAACGAACTCGACAAAATCCCTGTGTTTCGGGAGGAACTGGTGCTGCTTCTGCCGCCCGGACATCCCGAAGTACGTTACGGCGACGATATCAAGCCGAAGTCGTTGGCTGCTTTCGCGCCGGGCTGCACTTATCGGATGCTAGCTGAAGAATGGCTGACCGGGTTCGGCTCGCTCAAGGAGCGCTTCGCCATCCAGGAGGTCAGATCCTATCACGCGATGTTCGCCTGCACCGCTGCGGGCTCCTGCGTCAGCGTCCTGCCCCGCAGCGTTGTCGACCTGATGCGGCACCTCGGTTCCGTCGAGGAACGCCCGCTGATGACAGTCGACACCTATCTGGCTTGTCGGCCAGGCTTTACCACGCCGGCCTTTGCCGAGTTCCGAAAGACGCTAGAAGAGTTCTCGGACATCAAGGATGAAGGCCATGCGTAACAAGGAGGCCGGGGTGACGATTGCGGCTGCCCTGGTCCTGGTCGTCGGCATGGGCTTCGGCCGCTTCGCCTTCACCGGTCTCTATCCGCTGATGATCGTCGACCAGCAAATCTCCGTCGAGGGTGGTTCCTATGCCGCCTCTGCCAACTACGCCGGATATCTCATCGGTGCGCTGCTGGCTGCGCTGCTTTCAGGGATTCCAAGCCGCAAACTGTGCACCTTCGCAACCATAACCACGGTGATCACTCTCGGTCTTTTGGCACTACCGCTACCGGAATGGCTTATTGTGACAATCCGTGGCTTTGCGGGTCTGTTCAGCGCTGTTTCCATGGTAGCCGCTTCGCATTGGCTCATCCATGACCGCAGGCTTCACGGAGGCGTTCCAGCACTGTACTCGGGCGTCGGCATCGGCATCCTTCTCTCGGCTGAGATGATAGCAGTCGGTCATGTGGCGTCGCTGTCGAGCCACATGATCTGGTTCGCGCTCGCTGCTGCCGCGCTGGCGGTGACGATTGTTTCGATTGCAATGCAGGCAAAGGCTGAGAATTCAAAGCCCTATCAGATTCAGGAGCAATCGGCCCTGCACGAAGAAAGGCCGTTATTGCTCGGTGCAACGCGGCTCATCGTCATCTACGGGCTTGCTGGCCTCGGCTATATCATAACGGCGACCTATCTGCCTCTTCTCGTGCGTAGCGCACTCGGGTCGCTCGACCCCGTCCATATCTGGGCTGTGTTCGGTCTTGGAGCAGTACCCTCATGCTTCCTGTGGCATTCTCTGCATCAAAAGTGGGGCGCCAACGGGAGCTTGTTGGCCAATCTGATAGTCCAGGCTGTCGGCGTTGTCCTGCCGGTTTTTCACACACAACTCTCTTACGTGGCAAGCGCCCTATTGGTCGGCGGCACCTTCATGGGAACCGTGACCATCGCCATGCCCGCGGCACGCAGGGTTGCTGCAAAGGTTCGCTTCAACATGCTCGCGATCATGACCGCGTCCTACGGTGTCGGGCAGATCATCGGCCCTCTCATGGCCAATACGCTCTACGCAAGGACCGCCTCATTCGACACGTCCCTCATCGTCGCGGCTTTGGCTCTGCTGATATCTGGTGCGCTTTGCTTCGGCCGGGCCACGCACACCGGCAAAGCGCAGGAAGAACTCACAGCCAAGGAGTAATCCACGGCGTGAAAGCAGATGGAGGCTTGCCTAACGTGCGACGAAACATAGTGGAAAATGTCGCAGGGCTTTCGTAGCCCATTTCGAGAGCAATGGTTGTTATGGATTTCCCCTCGGCAAGCTGTGATAGTGACAAGGTGACACATGCCCGTTGTCGCCACTGCTGGAAATTCAGACCCATCTCGGCATGAAACTTTCGGCTGAAGGTTCTGCGACTGACGTTGAGGCGTTCAGCCCAATCCTCCGGCGCGCTATGCACAGATGGGTTACTCAGAAACTCATCACACAATAACGAGAGCGGGCTCCCAGGGCTTGACATAGGTAATTGCAGGTCAATGCTGGGCGCTGCTTTAAGCTCATGAAGCAGAAGCGAAACAAGCGCGGCATCTCGCCCACCTTTTTCATATTGCAAAGGCATCTGCACAGCTTCGAGCAGAAGTTGCCTCAGCAAAGCTCCGACGTGTAAAACTTCGCATGAACGGCCGGCGCGCACCGCCAGTCCGGAATCGATATAAAGGCTGCGGGTACTTGCACCCAGCATCAGCACCCTATGCGTCTCACCCGCGGGTATCCATACGCCCCGCTGAACCGGAACAACCCACGTCTGCGATTTCGTATCTACTTTCATGGAGCCACTGGCGCTGTAAAGGAATTGTGCGCGTGAATGCTCGTGCCAACAGTCCTGTTGCGACAACCGATCGAATTTGCCCAATACAAGAGCCAGCAGTTCCAGCGTTTCATGGCTGATCACTGCATCACTTGTTCTATGAGCTGATCCGGCAAAGTCTGGGACAATGCCGCGATGGAACGCTTCTTCTCGTCACTCAAAACGGAAAGGACAGCTCGCAAGGTCTATAAAACCAGTGACGATGCTAAGGCGCATCGAGCGCTTCTACAATCCCAAGCACTGGCATTCGACACTGGGCTATCTCAGCCCGGTGGAATTTGAAAACAAGTGGGATCAGCCTAACACGGTGTCCGAATAACCGGCAGCAGGACGGTTGGCTTTGTTTCTTTATCACGTATTCTCGTTTGAATATTGACGTACAGCCTCGCGTTGCAATCTCAAAATCTGGGGTCGACCGCGTTTCGTGGCGGCCGATCTTGGCTTAAAATGAGTTACTTTCTCTCCGACTTTCGTCGCGCCAGCATATTCAGCGCCTCGACGAGGGCCGAGAAACCCATGGCGGCATAGATGTACCCTTTCGGCACATGGAAGCCAAAGCCATCGGCGATCAGAGTCATGCCGATCATCAAAAGGAAGCTCAGCGCCAGCATCACGATGGTGGGATTGGCGGCAATGAAGCGCGATAGTGGATCAGCGGCCAGTAGCATCACTGTCACGGCGGCCAGCACGGCGATCACCATGATGGCAATCTCGTCGGTCATGCCAACTGCGGTGATAATCGAATCCACCGAGAAAACCAGATCGAGAATGAGGATTTGTGCTATGGCAGCGCCCATCGTTAGCTCAGCCAATTTTCCACCGATGTTTTCCTTCCCGTCATTGGGATCGACAGTGTGGTGGATTTCCTTGGTTGCTTTCCAGACAAGAAAGAGACCACCGCCGATAAGGATTAAATCGCGCCAGGAGATGCCGTGGCCAAATGCTTCGAAGATCGGTTCTTTGAGCTGCACGATGATCGAGATCGTGAAGAGAAGCGCCAAACGCAGTATAAGCGCGGCACCGATACCGATCCGCCTTGCTTTTGATTGCAAGGGAGCTGGCAGTTTGTTCGTAAGGATCGAAATAAATATCAGATTGTCGATGCCGAGAACGATTTCCATCGTCACTAGCGTTATCAGTGCAGCCCAGCCGCCAGGGCTGGATAAAAAAGCCAGATGCTCGGCAAAAAACTCCATGGGGTCGGCCCTTTCCGATAACGCTGTCGCCCAGAGATAAGTATCTCACGGCCTTGTTCAACTATCTGTGATTAAGTTTCGCTGTCAAACAGGAACAACTGCGAAAATGACGCCACTGCTGTAGCGAACATTTTGATGACGAACTGCTCATGCGAAGGCGTGGCAAGAAGGCAATGGTGGTTCTATCTATAAATTAATACGAACAATTGAGTATATGGAGCGTAGGAACGTTGTATGAACATCTGGAAGAAACTCACACTCCCTTTCATCGCGATAGCACTCTTCCCAACGTCGGCGCTGGCCGACGGTCGTCATCCAAATCGACGTCGCTCGTGTTCGCGTAGCCTCCGCCAATCGCAACATTCAGGGATACGTAGCCTAACGCTGTCTGCTGGACGGCTCGAGCAAGATTGGCTTGGGCGTCGGCCACAGATCGCTGAGCATCCAGAACTTCGAGAAGGGTTGAGACGCCGTTCCGGTAATTGGTCGTTGCGATAGAAAGAGCGTCTTTGTAGGATTCAACGGCTTTTCTCAGTGTGGTTTCCTGCTGCTTGCTGCGCTTTATAGCTGCCAGTGCGTTCTCAACCTCCTCAACTGCGACCAGAACAGTCTCTTTCCATTCAAGGTAGTGCTCCGTGGCGGCGGAGTTGGCGATGGCCACGTTTGCGCGCAAGCGGCCTCCGTCGAATATCGGCAAAACCAGCGTTGGTCCGAAGGACCAGACGTTCAGAGAGCCATTGGATCCGCCACTGAGGGAGGTGTAGCTGGGAGAAATCGATCCGCTCAGCTGAATACTCGGATAGAGTTGCGATTCCGCGACGCCTATTTTCGCGACCGAGCTGGCCAAGCGCCGTTCTGCCGCGCGGATATCGGGGCGATTGCGTAGCAGATCGGTAGGAATGCCACTACGCGCAACCGCACGTGCGACGGGTTGCCCGGCCCCTTTTTGAAGCTCGCTAATTAAAGATGAAGCAGGCAACCCCAAGAGTGTTGCTATGCGATGAGCTGATCGACGGAAATTGATCTCCAGTTCAGGAATTTCGGCCAGTGTCACATGGACGAGTCCTTCGGCCTGCGTAACGTCCAGTCGCGACGTCGCACCTGCTGCCAACTGCTGTCTCGTTAGCGCAAGTGTTTCTCGACGCGACTTGAGATTCAGGCGTGCGATCTCGATGCGCTCCTGATAATATCGAAGATCGATATAGGCTGAAGTCAATTGCGAAATGAGCGCCAGGCGTTGAACATCGACGCTGGCATAAGCTGCATCAAGCGAAGCGGAAGCACTTTCTTTTGCGCGACGATATTGTCCGAAGAAGTCAATAAGCCAACTGACGCCAAGTCCCCCGGCGGAGACGTTCTTGATGGGTTGATCGGCATTGAACAGACTGCCCTTTTGCTTGCTAGTAGTGTTGCTGGCGGAGGCTATAAGGCTGGGGAGAGCTCCCGAACCGGCTACGATGACATCCGCCTGCGCCTGGTTGATCCTCTCGACCGCCTGTTGCACCGTCAAGTTCTGTTCCAGCCCCAGGGCGACATAGCGATTAAGGCGAACATCGCCAAATGAATTCCACCATGCGGCCAGTGCCATATTTCCATTGCTCGCCACGGAGCCTTCCCCAAACTTACCTGGCAAAGCAATTTGTGGAGCTTCGTGATCGGGGCCAGTGACGCAACCGGCGAGGAATATCAGTATAAAAGGCACAGCGTAATTTGTGGTTCTCATAAGTATCTCTCACTAGAGGTGCGCCGGGTCTAAGTGAGCAGTTAGGCGTGCGCCGCCCGCCTGCGGTCATTTCTTCAGCGCATCAGAATCGTTTTTGATTGTGGGAGCGATCGCATCCGGTCCTCGGGTCTTACGATCAGACTGGATGCGATCGCCGTGAATTGTTTATGGTTGCTGTTTCAGAACAGCCCCTTCAGCTCTCATGCGCCTTTCGCGGCGGGTCGCAAATTTCCGCACCACGACATAGAATACCGGCGTCAGGAGCAGCCCGAACAACGTGACGCCGAGCATGCCGGAAAACACGGCGATGCCCATGACATGCCGCATTTCGGCACCCGCTCCTGTTGCGATCACAAGTGGTACGACACCTGCAATGAAGGCGAGCGAAGTCATCAGTATGGGTCGAAGTCGAAGCCGTGCCGCTTCGAGCACGGCATTCAATGGATCGAGGCCTTCATCTTCCTTCGCTCGCGCGAACTCCACGATCAGGATGGCGTTCTTGGCGGCAAGACCAACCAGAACGACGAAACCGATCTGAGTAAAAATGTTGTTGTCACCACTGGTTAGCCAGACACCGACAATTGCTGAAAGCAGAGCCATCGGCGCGATCAGCAGCACAGCGAATGGCAACGACCAGCTGTTATACTGAGCAGCAAGAATGAGAAAAGCGAGTAGAACGGAAAGCGGGAATATATACATTGCCGTGTTTCCGGCCTGTTTCTCCTGATAGGCAAGCTCCGTCCACTCGAAGGCCATGCCGGATGGCAGGGTTTCCGTCATGATGCGTTCTATTGCGGCTGTTGCCTGCCCGAACGAATAGCCGGGTGCCGGACCACCGCTTATATCTGCCGATGGGAAACTGTTGTAATGCATGACCCGATCCGGGCCCGAACTGTGCTTGATCGTCAAAAGGGCAGATAACGGAATCATTTCGCCTGTTGCGTTTCTCACCTTCAGGCGACCGATATCCTCCGGCTGCATCCGGAAGGGGGCGTCCGCCTGGACGACGACACGATAGGTCCGGCCAAAGCGATTGAAGTCATTCGCGTAAAGCGAGCCGAGATTGACCTGCAGCGTTTCGAATATGGTGTTGAGCGGCACGCCTTGCGACTTGGCTTTTACCCGGTCGATAACCACCTGAACCTGCGGCGCGTTCACCTGGAAGCTTGCGAGCATGCCCGCTAGTTCCGGTGCCTGCATCGCCTTGGCCATGATCGCCCCTTGTGTCTCGGCGAGCGCTTCAAACCCAAGGCCCGCCCTGTCTTCGATCTGAATTTTGAATCCTCCGGTCGTGCCGAGTCCCGGAACCGGCGGGGGCGGGAATATACCAGCAAAACCATCAGGTATCTGGCTGAATTTGCCCATCAGGCGGCCTGCGATGGCGAAGGCGGACAAAGAAGGGTCCTTGCGTTCATCAAAGGGCTTGAGCATGGTGAACATAACGGCAGCGTTCGGGATATTGACCATGCCGTTGACCGAAAGGCCTGGGAAAGCGACGACACTTTCCACACCGGGTTCGTCAAGTGCAATCTCAGACATTTTCTTAACCACCGCCTCGGTCCTGTCGAGCGAAGCTCCCGTCGGCAGCTGTGCAATACCGACGAGGTAATACTTGTCCTGAGCTGGAACAAACCCGCTGGGTACAGTCTGGAACCCCATCCATGTCATGCCAAGCAAACCAGCATAGACGAGCAGGACGAGCGTGCTCAGCCTCACGGCGCGGCGCACAGACCAGACATAAGCATTCGAAGCACTGTCGAAGAACCGGTTGAAGAGCCTGAAGAACCAGGCGAACAAACCATCAATCACCCGTGTCAGGAGATCACGCTTCACCTCGCCGTGGTGCGGCTTCAAGAGCACGCCGGCAAGCGCGGGAGAAAGCGTGAGGGAGTTGATCGCCGAGAAGATAGTCGAGATTGCGATCGTGAGGGCGAACTGGCGGTAGAACTCACCTTGCAGCCCTGACAGGAATGCCGAGGGAATGAACACGGCCGACAGGACGGACGTAATGGCAATGATCGGCCCGGTCACTTCGTCCATGGCCTTGCGTGCTGCTTCCTTTGGCGTTTCGCCAAGCGCGATATGGCGCTCGACATTTTCGACGACCACGATAGCGTCATCAACGACGATCCCGATGGAAAGCACGAGACCGAACAGTGACAATGTGTTCAGCGAGAAGCCGAACATGTACATAAGCGCGAATGTACCAACCAACGACACAGGGACCGCAACGAGCGGAATGATCGAAGCCCGCCATGTCTGAAGGAAAAGCACGACGACGATCACGACCAAAACGATGGCTTCGAGCAGCGTTATGACTACGGCCTCCAGAGACGCCTTGACGAAGACGGTGGGGTCGTAGGCAATGCGGTATTCTATGCCCTCGGGAAAGCCTTTTTGCAGTTCTTCCATGGTGTTGCGAACAGCGCTCGCCACGTCGAGGGCGTTGGCGCCCGGGCTCTGGACAATCTGCATTGCCAGCGCCGGCTTGCCGTCGAGAAGACTGCGCAGCGCGTAAGCGTCTGCGCCGAGTTCGATACGGGCAATATCGCGTAAACGGGTTATCTGGCCATCGCTGCCGGTCTTGACGACGATGTCGCCGAACTGCTCCTCGTTGAAAAGCCTGCCAAGCGTGTTGACCGTGACCTGGAACGCAGCCGAGGCGTTTGGCTGCTGGCCAATCGAGCCTGCGGCTACCTGGGCGTTCTGCTCCTGAATTGCCGCCACCACGTCCGAAGGGGTCAGACCACGCGCTGCCACCTTGGCCGGATCGAGCCACACCCGCATGGAATACTCGCCAGCACCCCAGACGAGTACGTCACCCACACCTGACAGGCGCGCAAGCTGGTCGCGCACCTGTAAGGTGGCGAAATTCGACAGATAGAGTGGGTCATAGCGATCATCGGGTGATACCAGATGAACCACCATCAAGATATCGGGCGAGGTCTTTTGCGTCACCACACCGATGCGCTGAACCTCTTGCGGCAGACGCGGAAGCGCGCGCGAGACACGATTCTGCACCTGAACTTGCGCCATGTCAGGATCCGTGCCCTGCTGGAACGTCACAGTCAGCGTCATGCGCCCATCGGTCGCCGCCTGCGAGCTCATATAGAGCATGTTCTCAACGCCATTGATCACCTGCTCCAGCGGCGCGGCAACCGTTTCTGCAATCACTTCGGGACTGGCGCCTGGATAACTTGCGGTGACTTGTACCGTCGGCGGGGTCACCTGCGGATATTCGCTCAATGGCAGTTTCAAGAGCGTCAGACCACCGCCGATCAGCATCAATACGGACAGGACGACCGCGAAGATGGGACGGTCGACGAAAAAGCGTGGGATATTCATCGACGTGCCTCCTGCGATGCAGCCGCCGCTCGGTCACCATCGACGGATTGGCCCGACAACATCGAAACTGTTTGCGGGTCAACTTGCATTCCGGGGCGAACCAGCCCTTTGATAATGATTTTCTCGCCTGGCTTGAGGCCGCTGGAAACAACGCGCAGACCATCGATCATTGGCCCCAGTTCAACCGGTCGGTACTCGGCCTTGTTCTCGGCACCGAGAGCCAGAACGTAGCGGCGCCCCTGGTCGGTACCGATCGCCTGTTCGTCGATGAGCACGGTCTGAGCCGGTTCGGCGGTAACGAGCTTCACCCGCGTGAAGAGGCCTGGTGTCAGCCGGCCATCTAGGTTCTTGACTACTGCCCTGGCGCGGATCGTGCCCGTACTCCGGTCAACACGGTTGCCGAGAAAGTCGAGTTCGCCGACATTTGGGAACCCCATATCGGTCATCAAGCCGACCTGCACGGGAAGCCTGCCGCCAACCGTCCCCGAGTCTGATTCGCGTGCACGAGCGACGAATCCGAGATAGGTGGCTTCGTCGATATCGAAATAGACATAGAGCGGATCGGTCGAGACGATCGTGGTGAGCAGGGTCGCAGCCCCTGCATTGCCACCGGTGACGAGATTGCCTTCCGTAACAAGAACACGGTCAACGCGCCCGGCAATCGGTGCCGTGACGCGCGTGAACGACAGATCAAGTTCCGCGGCCGCAACAGCAGCCTTGGCGATTTCCACCTGGGCCTGGCGCTGACGGCGTGCTGCCTGCGCGTCATCGAAGGTCTTGCGCGACACCGTCCCATTCGGAGCCAGTCTTTCGGCACGTCGGAAATCGATTTCGGCCTGGTCGAGCAGAACCTTTGCCTGCTGCAACTGGGCCTCAGCTGCATCCAGGGCGACCTGGAAGGGTCTCGGATCGATCTGGATGAGAAGATCGCCGGGTCGAACGAGGCCGCCTTCGGGAACGCTAACGGCGTCGATTGCGCCGCCGACGCGCGGTCGCAGCTCAACCGCGCTGATGGCTTCGGTATGGCCGGTAAACTCCACGGAGGGCGCGACCTTACGCGTGATGACTTCGGCGACAGGGACCTGTGGGGCAGGCGTTTGAGCTGATTGCGCAGTGGCTTGTGATACGGCAGCCGACGAAACAAGCGCCAGTAGATTTTCGGCGTAGGGTCTAACCTCGTCGCGATAGACAGTGCCAAGAGTACCACCGGCGATGACCGCTCCGGCCAGGAACAGGGTGGTGGCTTTGCTACTCATTGTCGTTCTCCTTCATAAGGGCACGCCACCGGACAGCGTGAGACGGCGGTGACTTTTTTGGAAGGTGCAGCTTCCAACCATGGGAAGGTCAAGGCCCGAGGAATAATTTTTCAGAAGGAGCTCTTGACGTGATTCATCAAGGGTTTGATCCGGCCATCAGCAAAGCTGATTTCTCCGATGCGCTCGGGTCGGGAGGAGTTCGGCTCAGCTTAGTAGGAACAGCATGCGGAACGCCTCAGTTGCCGGAAATCCGCCAAGGAAGCGTGACCGGCGGCTTTCCCGAATCAAATAATCAATGGCTTTCGGCGGGCGCTAGGGCGCGAGAAGGCAAGCCTTCGTCTCGGCGCGCCGCGGCGGAATATGTGCCCCTGAAAAGCAGGAGCCGGCGGTGCGACGCCACAACAGAGCCATGTATCCGAATTAGCGCGCCGCGATTATTTTCGCGGCGAGCCTTTGTTTCATGTGCCGATCCAAAACTTAGGCTCGAACGTCAATCGTACCCATCATTCCGAGCTGTTCGTGCTCAAGGATATGGCAGTGATACATGTGGAGAAGCTATCCCAAGTGCATCATGCCGTTGATTATGCTATCTGATTATGCTGCTTCCTGCAAAAGGGAGGCGAACACTTCAGCGGGTGTCTTGAATCCAAGACACTTGCGCGGGGTTGCGTTGAGATCATGGGCGAGGGCAGTCAACTGCGCCTGGTTGACCTGCGTCAGGTCAGTGTTGCTGGGTAAGTAACGTCGGATGCGCTTGTTGATGTTCTCAATAGCACCTTTTTGCCAAGGCGAGTTTGGATCACAAAACCAGCTTCTGGCCCCCATACCATCCTCCAAAGCCCTATACCCCATGAACTCGGAACCACGATCAAAGGTAAAACTGCGGCGTGCGTGATAAGGCAGTGCAGCAAAGGTCTGAATGATTTTGTTCATGATCGGCTTTGAGTGCCGGGTGTTGTTTTTGATGATGACGCAATAACGACTTTTGCGTTCGACAAGCGTCATGACATTGGCTTCTCCAAGGTCTCGTTCAAAGATAATCAAGTCGCCTTCCCAGTTCCCGAATTGCAGACGACTGCCAATAAAATCAGGGCGTTGATGAATGCGAAACGCTTCTGGAATGCGGGAACTGCGCGATCGTCTGGTGCCGCCTGGGCAGCGTTTTGTTCGCATCTCGGGCAGATGTTCATACAGTTTCAGCGCGTATTCTTCCTTTGAATAGATGAAGCGATAGATGGTTTCTGCACACAGACGTATCGCGCTCAGGCCGTGGCTAATCAGTCGGCCGCAAATCTGTTCCGGCGACCAATGGGCTTCCAATTGTTCAATGACAAACTTGCGCAGTTCTGGGTAACGACTGAGCTTGCGCAACCGCGTTCTGCGTTCCTTACTGATGTTGTCGGCAACAACGCTATGATAGCCATTATAGTCTGGTATCTCCGTGTCCCGAAAGCTGTTGCGCTTAATCTCGCGATAGATCGTCGAGCGATGACGACCCATCAGCCGCGCTATATCGCCGAGCGGGACTTTGAGCTGTTTAAGTTCGAAAAGACGGCGACGTTCACGCAAAGTGATCTGTGAATAGCAATTCGACATCCAATTTCCTCCATGGCTAACCACATGAATTCATTGGCATGTTGCAGTTTAAAATAGAATGTACCCCGGTTATACACATTGTTTTTGCAAGTTAAAGTTGCGACGTTTTCAGCAAATTGGAGATGCGACAGGTGCTGACGTTCAGCCCCCATTCCGAGAGGCTGGTCAGGGTTGCAAGCGAGGAATGGGGGCGGGTGAATATCCACCTCTTCGGCTTTAGCTTTGAGAGTGCCAAATGTCATTAAAGATGGGCGTTTCACTCGGCCGC
>NZ_JBAKHE010000031.1:0-13783 GCF_049065885.1 Brucella sp. IR068
CCGAGTGCCACGCGCATCGCAAACAGCCGCTGGCTCGTACTGTTGGTGCCATCAACAATTTCACACAATGTCTGGCGTCCCCTTTGGTCAATGCGCGTGGCGCGGTGGAGGCAACGATTTGCTTTGTTCTGCCCATCGATATGCCGGAGATCGAGCGCCGGAGGTTGGAAGTCCGACTTATTGAGGCTGCGAGCGAAATTTCCATCGCGGCCCACGGGTGACGTGCTCCACGGGCCGTATACTGTCGCACTACCGCGTTAGGCCGGAAGGAAGGCCTTACTGGTATGCCACTCCAGTTCTCAGTGATTGACCGACCTGGACCAGCCGGGCAATCCGGAGCTGTCACGGGGTCGTTTGGCGACCGTGCCCATTCAACTCTTCCGCTACGTCTTCGATAAAAGCAGCGGATTCGCAGCAACCGATAATTATCATCTAATCTTCGATCGCGAGGAAACCGCGCTTTAGGTGAGATAGATTCTGACTGGCATTCAAACGCTACCGAGCATATCTTGCCAAGCCCAACGGCATCCGTTGATAATTCGCAACCTCGACGCGTTCGAGGGACCTAAGAGCGTTGCCAACCCCATGGTTCGTCGCTGCTAGAGAAGCGATAATGAAAGAGCATCGCAACAACGCGGCCGCAAGGCCCGATTGTTGTAGCCCGAGCGTGATTACCCGCCCCTCGATTGCGGAATATAACGCAATATCTCGTTGTCATATCGACATCATGATGTCATGATGTCGATATGACAAATGAATATGAACACATACCGCTGTACGCGAAAGTCGAAGCGGCCCTTGCTGCAGAAATATCATCCTCTGTTCTCCGTCCAGGCCGCCAACTTCCAACGGAAGATGAGCTAACGGAACGATTCAACGTGAGCCGAACGACGGTTCGTAAAGCGATAGAGCTGTTGGTGGCGCGCGGATTAGTAGAAATCAGACGAGGAAAAGGCACCTTCGTTGCGCATCCCAAGATCACCCAAGAATTGACCCAGTTGACGGGGTTCGTAGAGGATATGGAGGCGCTCGGCCGCACGCCGACCGCCCGGGTGCTGGATAGGCGCAACGTCGCCGCCGATACAAATGTTGCGCGGCAACTCGCCATTCCGACTGGTACCTTGGTCATGCGGATTCAGCGCGTGCGACTAGCCGACGGCGTGGCCATGTCCTTCGATGAGACCTACCTGCCACGCGAGATCGGAGAGAAGATCGTTACGCACGACTTGGATGCTGAACCGATTTTCTCGCTGCTTGAGGACAAATACGATTTGCCTCTTACCGAGGCGGAATATCGTCTTGAAGCCATCACTGCCACGTCGGATGTAGCGCAAGCGCTCGCCATTAGTTCAGGTAGTGCGATCTTTCTGATAGAGCGTACGTCCTACACTACCGGACATCGGCCAATTGACTACGAAAAGCTGCATTATCGCGGGGACCTGATTAAGTTCGTCACCCGGCTGGCACGACGCCCGCGCGAATGTTCTTGACGGGGGCCGAGCAATGGAAACCCTATGTTTTTTTGCGGCCGCTTTCGGCGCAAGTGCTCTGGGTGGTGTGCTCGGCATGGCTAGTGGCATCTTTATTGTACCCATTCTCACGCTGCTGTTTGGCAGGGATATTCATGTTGCCATTGGAGCAAGTATCGTTTCGGTAATTGCCTGCTCATGCATCAGCGCGGCCCCGTTCATAAAAGGTCGCCTGACCAATATTCGCCTAGCCATTGTCCTCGAGACGGCGACCACGCTCGGCGCGTTGACCGGCGTTTTTCTTATCGGCATCGTTCCGACCTCGGTTTTGTACACCCTATTTGCAGCCATTCTGGCGCTTTCGGCGATGCAAATGCTTGCAAGGCGGTGCGAAACGATCGACGCGATCAGCACGGATGTGACGAGTTGGGCCACGACCCTACGCCTGCACTCCAGCTATCCTGATCAAGTGACGGGGCATGAAATGCCTTATCAAGTCGGCCACGTTCCATTTGGCATGGTGCTGATGTACGCTGCCGGGCTGATTTCTGCATTGCTCGGCATTGGCTCCGGCGTCCTGAAAATCCCGGCGATGGACACTGCCTTGAGACTCCCCATCAAAGTATCATCCGCTACGTCGAACTTCATGATTGGGGTGACAGCAGCAGCCAGCGCAGGTGCATACTACGTACGAGGCGATATCGACATTGACATTACCGGTCCGGTCGCACTCGGTTCAGTCATCGGTGCGCTCGTTGGTGCTCGTCTGCTGATGGGGCTCCCGGCTCACAAGTTGCGTATTTTCTTCGTGATCGTTCTCGCACTGCTGGCAGTTCAGATGATTCTGAGTGCCTTTGGTGTCCAACTTATTGGTGGTACAGCATGAAATCTGCTTTGGAGCGGCGGGACTATGTCATCGCCGGGCTGCTTTGTTACGGAACATGGTTCGCGACAGCGATGATTGCGGTCGGCGTCATCTTGACCGCTGTCAAACCATTCCTTGGTTCACTCGTCCTCCCGCTGAGCGGTTTTAGCGCGGTGAAGGCAGGCGTTGCGGTGCTCATCTTTCTCCCTGTTGCGCGGCTAGCGCTGATGCTGATCCTTTTCCTGCGCGACCGCGACCATGTGTATACTGCGATTACGGCTCTGGTGCTGGCAGTCATCGGGATTGGTGTTCTCATTGAAATCTGAGCGTTATTCACTCTATGAAATCGGAGCGTTTGTCGTCGCCGGCTTCTTTCTTCCGTAAGGGCATTTCCGATCCAACGCGCCGCGGTCGTCCCAAGACGTTGTGTAACCACGCGGACACTTTGAAAGTAAGCGCTATTTTCGCTGCGCCCGGACGGCTTCGCTGAGCATAACCACCCACGGGCGCCAGCGTAACTCCGCTTTGTTGGACATTTGTTTCGGAAAAGTTAAACTGTAAAAGGTGCCGATATCGGCCGCATCGTCAATTTTGTAAGTACGTGTTTTCGGCTGACTACGTTCGGCAGCATCGCGCTCAATCTGGGGTGCATTAGAGAGCTTTCCCGATGCACGCTCTTTTTCAGTAAACAGCTGGCAGCAGAGGTCATTTCCGGAGCAATCTAGCAGAAACGAACGCAGAAGCCAAAGGCGATGGACGCTCCTCTTTGGCGCTCATGCACTTCCGAACGAGATTGACATTCACGTCTTGTTCCCGCGCCGGGTGGGAGACCGAAAGGCGGGCTCTAAACCCGCTGCGACAAGTTGATCTCGCAAAGCAGGTTCGACGGCGAACATCACAACCAACAAGCCGCACCTGCAGTTTACGAACATCATATCCGATTTGGTGCATCAGAGCACTGAGCTTCAGAAGGTGTACATAAATTCGCGCTTAGCTTTGAAGCTACATTGGTCATCGAAACGGTCAAAACGGGATGAGAATTAAGGAGAGGACGCCCACGTGCCCGCCGAATACCTCTCGAAAAGTTGCTAGCTCAATTGAAAGTGCTTCATCCCCGATCTTATTCGACAATGAGGGGAATGCACCACCAAGGTGAAATATATTTCATATAATGAATTATATTGACAGTCGCGTTTCTTTGCGATTAGCTATCAATACTGGTCTTCGAGGAGGAGGGCCGGTCTTCACAAAGATCAACGGCGTTTTTGGGACGCTTTCCGCGCGTTTGGGAGGGGCTTCGGCCTCGAGGAGGACACTTGCGCAATTTTCTGAGCACGACCGCAATGGCGGTTCTTGCGGCAACGCTTCTGGCCGGTTCCGCAACGGCAGCCGAGACCGAGAATCCGTTCCGCTGTAAACCGGGCGAAAAATATGTGATGAACGTCATGGTTTCTGGCGTTGAATACTGGTTTCCCGTCTATGAAATGTTCAAGCAGGCTGGTCGGCAGTTCGGCTGCGAGACGGAATATACTGGCACACCAGAATATGACGTGAACAAGCAGATCGCCACGTTCGATCAGGCGTTGGCGCAGAATCCAGCTGGTATTCTTGTTCATCCGATGAACTCCGACCCGTTCATCGAGCCCATCAACCGGGCGATCGATCAGGGTACGGCGGTCGTCACATTCGCAGCAGATTCTCCGTTGTCGAAGCGTGTGTCCTTCATCACTTCGGACAACACACGAGAAGGCACCTATGCGGCCGATGCCATCGCCCAGAAAATGGGCGGCAATGGCGAATATGCTGTTCTTGAAAATCCGGGACAGGATAATCACGACAAGCGCATTGCAGCTTTCATCGCCCGCATGGAAGAGAAGTGGCCTGACATGAAGCTGGTTGGTCGTGCTGCTTCCAATCAGGACCCGACGAAAGCGTATCAGGGGCTGTCGAGCCTCATTCAAGCCAATCCGAACCTCGGTGCGGTTTTCATGCCGGAGGCCAACTCCGCAATTGGGGCTGCGCAGGCGAACAAAGAAGCTGGTGGCAAGGTTCTCGTCATGTGTGCCGACGTCAACGCCAACATCCTCGACATGATCAAGGCTGGTGAAGTCTTCGGTTCGATCAATCCGAACCAGGGCATGCAGGGCTATATGGGCTTCTTGCTGCTGTGGCTTGCCAAGCATCCGGAACTGATCGACCCGATGAATGACGCCAAGCGTTCCGGCTTCAACCCGATGAGCATTCCCGTTGTCGATAATGGCCTCTCAATTGTGACCGCAGAAAACGCGGACGACTTCTATTGGGACAAATATCTGAAGCGTCGCGGTACTAAGGGCATTGACGAATAGGCTCCGTTCAACAAGCCATCCGCGCCCTGTGGTGCGGATGGTTTGAATGGAGAGGGAGGAAAAAGATGGCTGAACCGGTGCTTACCATCCACGGTGTAACCAAGCATTTCGGAGCGGTGAAGGCGCTGACGCAAGTGGATTTCAGGCTTGAACGTGGTGAGGTCCATGCGCTCTGCGGCGAGAACGGTGCTGGTAAATCGACACTGATGAGCATTATCGCTGGCGTTTTGCAGCCGACTGAAGGTGAGATACGCATTGACGGCAAAACCGTTCACATTGCCTCCCCCGCCGTGGCGCAATCGCTTGGTATCGGTCTGGTGCATCAGGAAATAGCGCTTTGTCCGGACGCTACAGTGGCCGAAAACATGTTTATGGCGACGACCAATCGCCGTCGTTCGCCGTTCATGAATTACGGCGCGCTGGAACGTGATGCGCAGATCGTGATGAACCGCCTGGCGGCTATCGATGTTCGGCAGAAGGTCGCCAACTTGCCGATTTCCAGCCAGCAGCTCGTGGAGATCGCCAAAGCGCTGACACTCGACTGCCGTGTGTTGATTCTGGATGAACCCACGGCTGCGCTCACCGAAACGGAGGCACAGCAGCTCTTTTCGATCATCCGTGATCTCAAGGCAAACGGTATTTCCATCATCTATATTAGTCACCGCATGGCCGAGATTTTCAACCTCTGTGACCGGGTGACGGTTTTCCGCGATGGTCGTTATGTATGCACCGATCGCATTGCCGATGTGAAACCCGACGATGTGGTGCGTCGGATGGTAGGACGGGAGATCACGCAGCTCTACCCGGATAAACTTGGATCGCACGAGGCGGCAGGCGAAATTATTCTCGAAGTCGACGGAATCGGCGATGGCGTGCGCTTTAATGACGTAAGCTTTACCGTTCGCAAAGGTGAAATTCTTGGTTTCGGTGGCCTTATCGGATCGGGGCGAACGGAGATTGCCGAAGGTGTCTGCGGCCTTCGTCCACGCACTGCGGGAACAGTTCGCCTCCATGGCAAGACACAGAAGATCAGTTCATATTCCGACGCAGCCAAGGCCGGCATTGTTTATCTTTCAGAAGACCGCAAAGGTTCTGGTGTATTCCTGGAGATGTCCATCGCGCAGAATATTTCCGTGCTGGACCTGAAATCATTGACCAATGCCGCCGGACTTCTCAACGGTCGAGCCGAAGCTGCACTTGCAGAGGATTTTGCGAAACGGCTTTCCGTGCGCATGGGTGGCATCGAAGCGCCTGTGAAATCACTTTCAGGCGGCAATCAACAGAAAGTGGCAATCGCCAAGCAACTGGCGGTAAAGCCTAAAGTCATTTTGATGGATGAACCGACACGGGGCATTGATGTCGGCGCAAAAGCGGAAATTCATCGCCTGCTGCGGGAGCTTGCGCGTTCCGGTATTGGCATCATCGTCATCTCGTCGGAAATGCCGGAACTTCTTGGTCTGGCTGACCGCGTGCTGGTCGTTCGGGAAGGGCACATTGCGGGAGAGCTTTCTGCGGACACCATGTCGGAAGAGGCAGTGATCCTTCTTGCTTCAGGCGTTGGCGCGGAACGGGCATCGCATCATGCCGCATGAAAAGAAAATGGGAGAGGGTGAAATGGCAATCGACACAATGGCAGCGGCTGCGCCAAAAAATTCGTCGATAAGGCGCATAGGAACCATGCGTGAAGGCGGTTTGATTGCGATCATTCTGGCATTGGCCATGGTGATGAGTTTTGCGTCGCCGCATTTTCTGACGCTCGGCAATTTTCGTGCGATGCTGATGAGTTTCTCGGTGGAAGGCATCGTCGTGGTGGGGATGACGATTCTGTTGATTGTCGGGGGCATCGACCTTTCGGTGGGCTCGGTGGTCTGTTTCTCCATGGTCCTTTCCGGCGCACTCTTTCTGACTGGGCTCGATCCATGGACGGCTTCGCTTGTAGGCATTGCGGCGAGCGCAGCCATCGGCGGCATTATGGGATTCTTCGTAACCGTCGTTGGCCTCAACCATTTCATCACGTCGCTGGCAGCCATGGTAATTGTGCGTGGTCTCTGCCTTATCATCACCAAAGGAACGCCGCTGTCGCTTTTCACGCTGCCGCCAAGCTTCAAAGCGGTGGGGCAGGGCACATTCTATGGCATCCCCTATGTCATTTTGATTTTCGTCGCCGTCGTCATTCTGTTCGACTTCTTGCTCCGTCGCGCTACGGCCTTTCGCAAGGTGTTCTATACCGGCAGCAATGAGAAAGCGGCGCTCTATTCAGGCATAAAGACGAACCAGGTCAAATTCTGGGTTACGGTGTTGTGCTCGACGCTCGCCGGTGTTGCAGGCGTCATCTATATGTCCCGCTTCGGTGCTGCTACGCCTACTTTTGGTGTTGGGATGGAGCTGAATATTATCGCTGCGGCAGTCATCGGCGGTGCATCGCTCAGCGGTGGTTCAGGTACTATCCTTGGCGCTATTCTCGGCATGGCTCTGCTTTCGTTGGTCACATCCTCGCTGATCCTCCTCAATGTTTCGGTGTACTGGCAGGACATGATCAAGGGCTGCATTCTTCTTGCCGCTGTTTCGATCGACCATTTCCTGCACAAGCGGAAGGTGTCCTGATATGCCCATTGCTAAACTGAAACCGAGAACAACAGCGCCACGTGAGGAAATCGTCGTTGCCCGCCAGATGCATCAGGCTCTCGTCCTGCATTTTCTGGAGGGGCTGACACAGGCGCAGATTGCGGACCAACTCGGCATTTCTCACGCAACTGTCAACCGGCTCATCAAACGCGGCCGCCAGCTTGGCCTTGTAGAAATCAAGATCAAGTCGCCGGTCGAGCCTCTTATCGATCTGGAAGAACGATTGCTGGCGCTTGGTGGCATTAGCCGCGCCATCGTTGTGCCGACCGCATCCGACAACCCGCAAACGGCTTTGCTGGCGGTGGGGGAAGCCGCTGCCCGCCTGCTTCTTGAAGAAATCGCCGATGGTGACACGATCTGCATCACTGGCGGAAAGGGCATGAGTTCCGTGGTCGCTGGAATTCAAGCCCCACGCCGTTTCGATGTTGAGGTTATTCCAGCAACGGGCTGCGTGCAGGGGAAGCACTATACTGACGTCAATCACGTCTCGACTTTGATGGCCGAAAAGCTCGGAGGGCATTCCTATCAGATACATGCGCCCTTGTTCGCAGATGATGCTGCGCAGCGCGCTATGCTGATGAACATGCGCTCTGTCGCTGACGTGTTCCAACGGGCGAGGGAGGCCAAGGTGGCCATCGTCGGTATCGGCTCTATCGTCAGTACGGATTCGACCTATTACGATCTGCACCCGTCGTCGAGTGAAGACCGGACGGCTATCGAGCATTCCGGTGCCAGTGCGGAACTTCTTGCCCATCTACTCGATGTGGAGGGACGGATTTGCAACTATAGCCTCAACCGTGCGCTGGTCTCGCTTACGCTGAATGAGTTTGCGCACATCCCGACGAAGATCGGTGTCGCCAGTGGATTGAACAAGGCCGAATCTATCCTGAGTGTTCTTCGCGGCAATCATCTCGATACGCTCGTCACCGACGAAGCGACTGGCGCCCGCGTTCTCGAACTTGCATCCCAAGAAGGATATTTCGCATGAGCGGCGAACAGTTGATCCGCGAAATCGGGCGCTCCGGCGTCAGGGCGTCCGCAGTCGGTCTCGGTACATGGGCTATAGGCGGCTGGATGTGGGGCGGAACGGATGAAGCCCAATCCATCGCAGCTATCCAGGCATCGCTGGATGCTGGCGTGACGCTGATCGATACGGCGCCGGCCTACGGCCTCGGACGATCTGAGGAAATTGTCGGCAAGGCAATTGCCGGATGCCGCGGCAAGGCGGTGATCGCGACCAAATGCGGCCTCGTCTGGCATACCCGGAAAGGTAAGCACTTCTTCGAACAGGATGGAAAGCCAGTCCATCGCTATCTGGGGCGGGATGCGATCATCCACGAGGTGGAAGAAAGTTTGCGCCGTCTTGGTACCGATTATATCGATCTTTACATCACTCATTGGCAGGACCCGACGACACCAATCGAAGAGACCGTCGCGGCGCTTGATGACCTGAAACAGGCAGGAAAAATCCGGGCTGTTGGTGCCAGCAACGTCAATCGGTCGGAACTGGAGCACTATGTCCAGACTGGCGCGCTCGATGCGATCCAGGAGCGGTTCAGCATGATCGATCGGGAGATCGAGCAAGACTTGCTGCCGCTTACCACTGCAAACAATGTATCGACGTTGAGCTATTCCTCACTCGCGCTTGGTCTTCTGTCTGGCATGATCGGACCGGAACGTGTGTTTTCCGGGGACGATCAACGCAAGGACAATCCACGCTTTTCCGTTGCCAACCGGCAGAAGGCAAAGGATTTTGCGACGGCTATAAAGCCGGTCGCCGATCGCCATGGCGCGACGATAGCCCAGATCGTGATTGCTTGGACGCTGGCGCAGCCGGGAGTGACCTTCGCACTTTGCGGGGCGAGAAATCCAGCGCAGGCGCTCGACAATGCGCAGGCAGGAAGGCTCCGGCTTTCGTCTGATGACTTTGCGGCTATCGACACGGCCATTTCGGCACAACTGGTTAACATGGACGGATAACGGACGGCCATCATGAACCGAAAAGAGATATTAGACGGGCTCCGCCAGAGCCCGAAGGTGGACGTTTGTGTCGTCGGCGGTGGCATTAACGGGCTCAGCGTTTTCCGTGAGCTTGCGCTGCAGGGCGTGAACGTGCTGCTGGTTGAGCAGTCCGATTATTGTTCGGGCGCCAGCGCTGCGCTTTCACGTATGGTTCACGGTGGTTTGCGTTATCTGGAGAATGGCGAGTTCAGCCTCGTGAAGGAAGCCCTTGTCGAGCGTGACAGATTGCTGCGCAATGCTCCCCACTATGTCGCGCCGCTACCGACAACCGTTCCGATCTTCGACATTTTCTCGGGGTTAGGAAATGGGATTGTACGTTTTCTGGGGCTTACGCGCCGTCCGAGCCGGCGTGGTGCAATCGCCATCAAAGCAGGATTAGGTATCTACGATTTTCTGACGCGCAAACGAGCGCTTATGCCAAAACACCGTTTTCGCAGTCGCAAAACGACACTTGCAAAATGGCCTTCGCTCAATCCCGCGATCCGCAGTTCCGCTACCTACTTCGATGCTTGGGTCAGCCATCCAGAGCGGATTGGGGTCGAGCTTCTGCGCGACGGCCTTTCAGCTGGACCGAATGCCAAGGCGCTGAACTATGCGGCAATTTGTGAAAGTGGCGGTGGTGATTTTCAGTTATTCGACAGTATTTCCAGCGAAACACTCTCTATCCAGCCGCGGCTGGTCATCAACGCGACGGGTGGCTGGATCGATATCGCGAATGGCACACTGTTTCCGAAAGAGGCACAACCTGCCCCGCTGATGGGGGGCACCAAAGGCTCGCATCTCATTGTCGATAATCCCGCTCTCAGTGACAGTCTTGATGGGCACATGATCTATTACGAGAACGAGGATGGACGCATCTGCATCCTGTTTCCCTATCTCGGCAAAGTTCTCGTCGGCTCGACGGATATCCGTGTCGACGATCCCGGCACCGTGCGCTGCGAGGCAGACGAACGGGACTACATTTTGCAATCGCTCGCTTTCGTGCTGCCAGAGATCAAAATACGTCCTGAGGAGATTGTCTTCCAGTTCGCAGGCGTGCGCCCGCTGCCAGCCAGCAACGACAGTTTTACTGGCCGTATCCCACGCGACCATTTCTGCACGGTGCTTGAAGGGCAGGATGACCGTCCTCCCGTACTCTGCATGATTGGCGGCAAATGGACAACTTTTCGCTCCTTTGGCGAAATGGCGGCCGACTTGGCACTGAAGCGGCTGGGTTTGTCGCGGCGGATCGACACGGCGGAACGAGCCATAGGCGGCGGACGCTCATTTCCGAAAGATCGTGCAATCTGGATTACTGACCTTGCCAACACTAGTGGACTATCTGTGGATCGCGTCACAACTCTTTTCACGCGGTACGGCACAGATGCCGCTGAAGTAACCAATTTCATCGTAGAAAGGCCTGACTACGCTTTGCCGAATGCCGAATACAGCACGCGAGAGTTCCTCTATCTCATCCGAACCGAGGCAGTCGAGCATCTTGATGACTTGCTTTTGCGTCGCACGACATTGGCGATTTCCGGCGAGCTATCTCTCGCCATGACCGAGGCCGTGCTTGATTTGCTGGCGACGGAGAAGAGCTGGTCGCCCAAGCACCGCGACGCGGAGCTGACGCGATTTCTAACCCTCATGCGCGAGCGCCACGGTGTCCCCGCCGAAACCCTTTCCGCAAGGAACGAACAAAGGAGTGAATTATGCGAGAAAACCGCAAAGTCCGGATGAACCGGCTGTTCGGCAACGGTCGCTGTCTGGATGTGGCTGTCGACCATGGCGTGTGCAATGAGCCCTCTTTTCTCGACGGCTTGGAGAATATGCCAGCTGTCATCAAGGCATTGATCGACGCAAAGCCTGATGCAATCCAGATGAACTATGGTCAGGCCGACCTGCTGCAGGATGTTCCCGGCAAAGATAAACCGGCGCTGGTCATGCGCCTCGACATGGGTAATCCTTATAACCGTATCCGCCATCGCGACATGTGGGCGGTGCTGCAGAACGAGGCCGATCCGCTGATCGGAGCGCTGCAGATGGATGCGGCCTGTGTGGTGGTGAACCTCTTCATGCTGCCGGACGAGCCGGACCTCTTTCGTCAATGCGTGCAGAACATTTCCCGCGTTCGGGCAGATTGCGAAAAATACGGTATGCCGCTGATGATCGAACCGCTCGTCATGCAGCCAGTCACAGAGCGCGGCGGCTACATGGTTGATGGTGACGCCGACAAGATCGTGACGCTCACGCGGCTCGCCCGTGAAATGGGAGCTGACATCATCAAGGCAGACCCGACAACAAATGCAGAGGATTTCCATCGTGTCGTAGAGACCGCACGTTGTCCGGTGCTGGTGCGTGGCGGTGGTAAGGAAGATCTCTCCGCAGTATTTACCAAATCTGCAGCCTTGATGCAGCAAGGTGCAATGGGCATGGTCTATGGGCGTAACATATATCAGCATGCCAATCCAAGCGCCGTGGTGCGCGGATTGATGGCGATTATCCATAAGAATGCGAGCGGCGAGGAGGCCTATTCGCTCTATCAGCAGGGTTGAGTTGCTGAACTACTTGGACCTTGGGAGGGGTTCTTCATGCAAAAATATCTGTTGGGGCTCGATGCGGGCAACACTGTCATCAAGGCGGTGGTTTTTGATCTTTCGGGACGGGAGCTCGCCCATGCAGGTCAAGAAGGACATAGCCGCATGCCGCATCCTGGTCACGTCGAGCGTGACCTTGGCGAGCTCTGGTCCAATGCCAAACGGGTTATAGGGGCTTGCCTCGATAAGGCGGGTATAGCGGCGAGCGATATTGCCGCTATCGGCTGTGCCGGACATGGCAACGGGCTCTATGCGCTCGACCGGGAGGGAGAACCGCTCATAGGCATCCAGTCGCTCGACACCCGCGCGACTGGTCTCGTTGAAGAGTGGGTGGCGGAAGGGGTGGGCGCGAAGACGTACCCGATAGCGCGCCAGCGTCCATGGCCCTCCCAAACCCCGACACTGCTCGCCTGGCTGAAACGCTATCAGCCCGAACTGTTCAGTCAGATTGGCACTGTATTCTTCTCCAAGGACTTCGTAGTCAATCGCTTGACAGGCAAACGTTTCAGCGAAGTTTCCGACATGTCAGGGGCGGGCTTGCTCGATCTTGCAACGCGCCGTTACAACAGTGCTTTGATGGACGCTTATGGTTTGGGTGACAGTATGGACATCCTGCCGCCGCTCATCGAAAGCGATAATATTGCAGGTAATGTAACTGAGGCTGTGGCACGGGAGACTGGGCTTGCGGCGGGTACGCCCGTTGTTGGAGGGCTCTTCGATGTCGTAGCGTCGGCGCTGGGGGCTGGCGTCTCGCGCTCAGGAAGTGCATCGATCATTGCGGGTACGTGGAGCATCAACCAGATTATTATCGACGGCCCTGATCTCGAGGGGCCAGTCTTCATGACCTCTACTTTTGATCGCAGCCGTTACATGGCGATGGAAAACAGCGCGACGTCGGCTGCAAATTTGGAATGGCTGGTGCGAGAGTTTTTTGGAGGTGAATATCATGCCGATATCTCTCCGTTCGATGTTTGCTGCGGCCTGGCAGCGGCGATAGAGCCCGCGAATGATGATCCGCTATACCACCCCTACCTGTACGGAGCGCAACAAGACGGTCACGCACGAGCCGGGTTTTACGGTATTGCGGGATGGCACACCAAGGGGCACCTGATCCGTGCGTTGCTTGAGGGTGTAGCTTTTGGTCATCGCCAGCATGTGGAAACGATCCGCAATGCAGGTGCGACCTTTGAGGAAGCTGTGCTTTCCGGCGGTGGCTCACGCAGCCGTCTCTGGCCCCAGATATTTGCCGATGTGCTCGGCGTACCTGTTACCGTTGCCGTCTCACGAGAAACAGGTGCATTGGGCGCAGCCATTGCAGCCGGAACGGGGGTTGGTCTGTTCTCAGATTTCACAGAAGGCGCCAATGCTATGGTGCGCGCTGATCGGCACTACAAGCCGAACGCCGCGCTGGATAGGCACTATAATCGCCGTTACGCTCTTTATAGGGATATCACAGCGGCAATGACGCCACTTTGGCGTTCGATACAAACCAGTTCAGTACAAAGTGCGCACAGTCCGCGAAGATCGCTCAGCTAATGTTAGGTGTTTACCCCATCATGGGGGAAAAGCACGATCACGACAAACCGCGTGCCCGACGCCAAGGCTGCCCATCTGAAAAGCATTGCTCTCTTATTGCGAGGGTGCGCGGTTCCATTCCGGTACTCAGGCGACAGAACCGCTTTATGGCACCGCCGATACACAAATTCGCTTCTCTGCGAGGCTGGCCAACCTCCGGCATATCGATGGGCAGAACAAAGCAAATCGTTGCCTCCACCGCGCCACGCGCATTGACCAAAGGGGACGCCAGACATTGTGTGAAATTGTTGATGGCACCAACAGTACGAGCCAGCGGCTGTTTGCGATGCGCGTGGCACTCGG
>NZ_JBAKHE010000032.1:0-12201 GCF_049065885.1 Brucella sp. IR068
TTAAGACGGTGAAGACCACAAGCAAGGATGCATCTTATAATCAAACGACCTTCTATGAGGCCTGGCGGCTGGTGATCCAGCGCTACGGTATTTACAATCCTTATACCGGCCGCGGCGCCATCAAGGGACTGCTTCCCCACGGGCCGCATAACGTCCGGGATGTTCTGGCCACCCATATCCTGAAGCTGACGGGCTCCTATGAACAGGCGAGCTACGCAATCCAGGACACGCCTGAGATGGTGGCCAATCACTATGGCCGCTTCCTGCCACAGGACAAGTCTGCGCTCGCAGCGCGCATTCTCAATCAGGTCTGGGAGGCAGCATAATCCGACCGCTGCGCTTCTGGCGCGCATGAATTTCTAATGAAAATACTTGCACAATCCGTCCTCTGCCCTATCTTGAAGATCAGGTGACAAAACATGACCAGATTGGACGAACTGAAACAGCATCTTATCCCGGGTAAGGTCTATCGCAGGGGGGACCTGACACGATGGACCGCCTCTGTGGATCGGGATATCAGGAAGTTGCTGGACGCCGGCGATCTGACAAAGCTGTCCGGTGGTGTCTATTTGCGCCCGAAAACCACCAGCTTTGGACGCGCTCCAGCCAGTGACCGCGATCTCGTGGAAGCGTTTCTTAGGGATAAGCGTTTTCTGCTGCTGACGCCGAATGCCTACAACGCGCTCGGCGTCGGCGCCACACAGCTTTATAACGAAACCGTTGTGTACAACAGGAAGCGCCATGGCCGCTTCAGGCTTGGCAACCGGGTCTATGATTTCCGGATGAAGCCCGAGTTTCCAGCAGTCGCAACGAGAGAGTTCCTGCTGGTCGATCTGGTCAATAATCTCAAGCGGCTTGCCGAGGACGAAACCCAGATACTGGAATGCGCGAAGGCGGTGGCGAGAGAGCTCGATCCGAATGCCTTGCGGCAGGCCGCTGAAGACTATGGTGGCGTGCGGGCGAAGAAGTTCTTCAACGACGTCTTCGCCGAGATGGACGCTGCTGATGGCTGATTATCTGCATCGGCATCCGGAATTTCCAGACCTGCTGCGCATCGTCGGCGAGAAAATGGGTTTTCTCCCTGCCCTCGTCGAGAAGATTACTGGATCATGCATTGCCTCTTCGGCCTGAAGCAGGCTGGTTATTCCTTTGAATTGAAAGGCGCACATCCCGTCTCCAAGGGTTTCGTTGAGCCGGGTCTTCCGCGCATTGCGGGGAACTTCTTGAGTTTGTTGAGCGGAATGAAGATTTCAGGGGCGTTCGCGGCTTCTGCAACGGGTTTCTCGTCGGCTACGGTTTCGGCTTCCGCCGCCATAGCTGTTTCCAGCTCCGGCGTGGGCAATGCCGCCACCACATCCCTGACGCTGCGGTTTTTCGCTTCTGCTGCCGCATCTTCTACCGTCGCAACAGGGCTGACTTTCGTCTTCTTTGCAGGCTTACCATTGTTCCAATCCTTTTCCGTAATTGCCGAAGGCATGTCCCCCGACAAGCCTTCCGGGGGCGCGAGAGCGCGGAGATGGAAGGGGACGAGTGCCGGCGAGTATGGCCGGGTTGCTGAAATTGAGGAAGAGGGGCAAGATCCCTTGGCTTCTCCTCATGATCGGCAAGGCGCTAGCCGCAGCCGATCACGACAAAGCGCGCGAAGCGATCTGTAGGATCGTAATGGAAATGCGGAACTGCTGACCCTAATCGCTGCCGTTCTTCTCGATACGAGAGAGGCGAAAGGAGTCCTACATTCTGCGATCTGGCCATAAAAGACCGAACACCCTTGATAGACGGCGGTGTCTCGGTTTGGACTTCGGCTTTGGGGTTGCAAGCGGACTGGTAGGTTTCGGGCGGCTACGTCGAGAAAGCTGCCTTTCATCTGAACCACGAACTTCGGCAGCAACGCGCCTTAATTCCGCCGTTCACCGATGGTGCGGTCGATCCCAAAACCTGCCGTTCTTTTATCTCCCGATGCTGCGTGGGCTTCGACCCACTTTGCACAAACACGTCATTTCAGCCCAGATCTCTTCATGTCGGCTTTCCAACATAGAGCAAGGATTCATCGCTCACCCCATTGGCATCCCAGCACGACAGATGGCCGAAAGCAGACTGGCAGCATTGGAGAAGGCCGGTGCAAGAAGCGGGCACGCTGCCGCTATCCTAGACGGGCGCAAACTCGATCGTGACGCTGCCGGGCGTGCACAAAGTCAGGCGCCTATCCGCGACCTGGCTCGGCGTCCGCACACACCGTGCCGCAATTCCTGACTGATCAGGCGAGCCGATGGCCGGGGACGGCCTGTGTTGGATGAGGCCGCGCCCCTCGATGCTCTGATGGCGGGCTGCTCTGAAATTGCAAGGGACGTGAACGCGGCGGCGAAATGAGATTGTCGCCGTCGTGACGGCGACCAGAACTTAGCTAGGGATCGATCCAGCCGTCGAGCTGCGGGTCTGACTGCTTCATCGCTTGTTCAATAGCCTCGCGCTCGGCAAATATTGCTGCGCGCCGCTCGCGCAGCAGGGTGACGAGCCCGGCGGTATCGACCGTTGCGTGCTCGAGCCACCTGAGCAGGCGATCGCAGGTGCCGAACAGCAGCGGCGGGCGGCCATGGACCAAGAATGCCAGCACCTTGACAGCGTTGTCCTGTATCTCGCGGGCGTCGACATCGTGGGGCGCATCGAAGACGATCTTGGCCATCTGCAAGGGCAGAAAATCGTTCTGGAGTCGGTCCAGCATGCCGCGGAGATCGCCATCGTCGCTCAGCCAATCTCTCAGATCGGAAATGTCGTCGAGAATCGCGGGCGACGCCTCGACCATCCGGTCGAGCCACTGGCCATGTTCATCCGAGTCGGCGGCTAGGCGGAGCAGCGTCGCCCAGGCTTCCGGCATGAAATTGCCGGTGCACCCGACCTTGATCCTCAGCAGAATGCTCAGTGCGCGTTCGGCGTTCTTAGCGCCCAGGTCGGCGACGATGCGCGCCACACGCTTGCCGTCGCCGTTGAAAGCAATGTGTTCCCACGCGAGCTCGAACAGCGGGTGGTCCGGCCGGCGCGCGATGATTTCCATGACCGGTTCCCAGACGGCGTCGCCGCTGTGATGCGTGCCGAGCCACCACAAGGGCTGAGGCTGGCCACTATAGACATGGATCGCAGCCTCAATCAGCGAGGGCGGCGCCATATCAATCAATCGCGTGGGCGGCTGTGAAAGGTCGATGCCTTCCGGGAGCAGCGTCAGGACGACCGCATCGGGAACCTCTGAGCGCGTCAGGGTAACAGCCTGGAGCCAGCGATCATCCGAGCGACCGCATTTCAGGCGCTCAAAGACCGCGGCGCGTTCGTCGTCACGCAGCAGCGACCATTGGTCTATGAGGTCGGCTATGAAGGTGATCTTCGCGCCGGTTCCCGTGAAGTCGAGCAAGCGCGTGACTCGGGATTCACGGCGTTCCGGCTCCGCCGCGGTCGCCTGCAGCAGGATCTCGGTGAGACCGAGCGAGAACTCGCTCGGCAAGCGCCCGGCACGCTCGTTGCGCTCCAGCCAGTCGATCCAACCGTCGCAGAGAGCCACGAGCGATGACGGCGAGAGCGCGCCGAGTGCGCTGCGTGCGACGGCAAACAGTCTTGCGTCGATGAACGCGGCGTTGTGCGGCAGGGTCGCCATTACGACCGGCATGAGCCGCTCGAATATAGGCCAGGGCGGGTGCTCGCCCGTATGTTCTTCGCGATCGAAGACGACGAGAAAGTCGAGCATCGCAGCTGCGGCTGCGACGTTGTGCGCGAGAGCCGCGAGACCGTCGAGGTGCCGCGCCCGCCGATCGGCTGAGCTGGCCTCCCAGTCCTGTACAGCGCCCTTAAGCGCGGCGAGCGCGCAGCTTGGATGATCGTCGGCGAAGATGCGGTCGAGGATCTCGTCGTCACCTATTCGTGGCCGACTCAACCAAAGTTTTGTCGCCTCGGCGCGCAACGCGGCCTCGTCATAGCTAAGCAGGCGCCCAACCATTGTGAGAGTCATGGACTCGGGAGAGGCGGCCAGGAAACGCAGGGCGGCGGCGGCGCGCTCGGGGCCGACCAAGCCCTCTGGCGCGTCGAGCAGGGCTAGTTCGGCCGCGACCTCGCGGCGGCGGACGGTCCGGAAGGCGCGTTCTAAATAGTCAATTCCGAGCTGCTCGCCATAAGGTAGATGCGCCTCGCCGTCGCTCCATTCGAGGTCGTCGAGCGTCACCGACGTGACCGAACTGATCCAACTCGGCAGCTCTCGCTGGGTTTCGGCGGGAAGGTCGGACAGACGGTTGACAAGGAAGCCGAAGCAGATATCGCGCGTCGCAGGGAAGAACGAGCGCAGCCCCTCTGTGGCCTGCTCAACGAGGGACGCGCGCGCGGTCGGACGCGCTTGAAGCCGATCGAAAATCCAGTCGAGATTGCGCGCGGTGGCGCGGGAAGTCTGCGGAGACAGGCAGAACAGCCCGCGTTGTATTGCGTGACCGATGGCTTGTGCGGCGTGATGGGTCGGCACCTCAAGCAGTGTCTCGGCCGCAGCGCGGTAGAAAGGATGCGCGAAGCCGACGGTTGGCTTTGCGTCGATTGTGACGAGCCGTCGGCGTTCGAGATAGTCGAGGCCTGTCTGGTCCGCGACGGCGAGCTCGGGAGGCTCGTCATAAGCGGGAGCGGTCGCCGGTGGGATCGGCAGGCCGCCGATCGTAATCATCGTGCCCAGCGCCGTGCGCTTGCCTGGCAGGCCTGCACCGCCACTGCCCCGCACATAAGCCAAGTCAACGAGCTTGATCGGTTCGCGCGGCGCGGTCGCCACCGCCAGGCTGACCGCGAGGTTTTCCAGCCCGTCGGCAGCGAGCGTCTGGCCGAGTTGGGCGGCGTCTTCACGGGCCAAGCGAGTGATATCCGCGATCGACGCCGCCGGGCGGAGGCGATCGGTGTTGGCGGCGAGGTGCTCGAGACAGCCGGGCTCCAGCACTAACTCCCCGGTCCTGAGCGCGTCGGTCACGCGCGCGGCAATCGCGGCGTCGATCGCGAAAGTCGCCGCCAGCGCCTGCCAAAGACTGACCAGAAACGCCGCTTCGAGTTCGCCGATGTCGCGCCAGCGCCGTTGCGCCGTGATGGTCTGGGCGAGCGATACTGTTCGGCTGGTCGCGAGCAGCGGTTCGAGCCCTTGCGCGACGAGGAGCTTGCGCTGCGGCCGGGTGCGGCCGATCAGCTTGGAGAGACGCGCCAGCGATCGGGTCGCCTGCGCCTCGACTTGCGACCCCACGAGGGGGTCATCAAGAAGCGCGAGCCGCAGCGCTGCTCCCGGTTCGAGCAGGAAGCGTTCCGCCGTTTCCACGTCGACGAATTCCTGCACGTCATAGCCGTGCGGCATGAATTCCGCCGCGACATAGCGGGCCGCGTAGCTTTTGCCGACCCTGGGCGTCCCGGACAGCAAGAGGACGTTGTCCCGCGAGAGAGCGTCGACGAGAGCGGGTTCGTCACCCCTCGCAAGATAATCGGTCGGGCGGATTGACGGTGGTGAGGCCCGCGCGAGGATGCTCCGTAGCAGCGGGAAGGCGTCCGTCTTATTCGTCTTGGCCTCGGCGATTGCGGCGCGTAGCTCCAGTAGGACCGCCCCTGTGCGGTCACTGGGGATCCCGTGGTCGCGCCTGAGGCGCTCCACGCAACGCGTCTCTAGCCCGTCCTCGTCCGTCTGGTCGAAGATAAGGGTTCGGCGGAGGGCCTCACGGATGGCTGCGAGGTCTGCCGATGCGGCGAACGCCGCGTTGTGCGCTTTTCGTTTGGCGTAAAGCGCGCCGCCGTCGCTGCCCGCCACTTCTGCGATGGCGAAGGCGGCGAGCAGCTCTGCGGCGTCTGTCGCCTTGATGCGCGACACGCTGTGCTGCTCGCCATGCCAGGTGCTTGGACCGCGATAGACCGCGCTCGCATCATCGGCGCGGCCGCTCATCACGAGCAAAGCGAGACGATTAGGATTGCCGATCACACGCTCGAGGAGCGTCGGCGCAGTGCGCCGCGGCGGTGCATGGGCGAGGCATGCGGCGACGTCGGCGAGCGCAACCGTGCCCGCTGCGCCTTTCACCTGGATCTCGCAGTGGACCGGCCGGCCATAAGCGGTGAACCTTAGTTCGGCGTCCTCGCCGCCGGCAGGCTCGACAAGCAGTGTGGCATCGTCGTGCCCGCAGAACCGCAGCATAATCTCGATGCAGACCAGGTCTTGAAACGCGAATTTCTGCGGTGCGGTGATCGCTATCGACATGAGGTCGCTATCCGGCCGACTTCGTGGCGCACTCGAACTGACGGTATGCGGGAAGCGGCAGTTCAATGCATCCAAAGAGATCGGCTAGAACTCTCCAATCAGATCGGGTTGCAGGGATAGGCGTTTTTGATCTCAGCATTAAAAAATTGTCCGATAGAAGAGGCTTCCACCAGCCGCTCGTACATGAACTGAGGGACGTTGTAATATTCGTACACCTTGCCGGTAGCGACGAACTCGACCTCAAGTGTCTCCGAACCTGGGTCATAGCCCACCGAAGCCAAACTCGACGAGCTTACTGGCTGTCGTTCCATTCATTCCTCCGTCCATCGTGGGTTCTGTGATCGCCACGCAGCGGTGACGTTCACGTAATTCTCGTTCCCGCGTTCCTTACTCCAGTTGTGTGCAACGCGCGGATCCTCGCTAGTAGGCCGCTTGCCTTCCTCGGGGAGCGTAATCCTGCATCGCACAGGCAGCTTTGCAGCCTCGCCGGTGATTACAGCTTCGCCCGTACGAAGCACAGGCAAGCTGTCCACAATGCCGCTCAAGCTGTCAGGCAGGGCGGCCTGAACCTTGCTGCGGTCCGACGAGTTTGAGAGGCGCAGCGAGAAGAACGTACCGCACTGGGAGAGAATGGTCTCGTCGATCTCGGACGGGCGTTGGCTCACGATCATCGCGCCGAGGCCGAACTTGCGGCCCTCCTTAACAATGCGCTGGACGGCGTCTCGCGCAAGGTTGGCGTCGTCCCGGCCCAAGTAGCGATGTGCCTCCTCCATAACCACGAGTAGGGGGCGCGCCCGCCCGCCCTCAGGCATCTCGCGGCTCCAGAAGAGGGCCTCGTAAATGATGTTCAGGATGCCTCCAATTAGTCGCATAAGGGTCGAGCTTGGCACGCCCGACAAATCCAGCACCGTGATCGGTCTGTCGTGCCCGAGCCAGCTCTCGAGCAGTTGGGGCAGGTCGTTCTGCGGAGCCCCGTCGAGGCTCGGTTCCCAAGGCCCGGGATGGAGCATGAAGTCGTACTGTCGATCCAGTAGCCGTGACCGGAGCTGTTCGAGCTGTCGCCGGATTGACAGCACGTTTGTCTTGTTTGCGAACGGTGGCGTATTGCCTTGACCAGGCAGTGGATAGGTAGGCGCCGTAAGTGTTTCGGCATCGCCCGGAGCGGTCTGAGCCGAGTTCTGCTGAGTGTTCTCCATCCACGTCTTAATTTCTGGGTCGATCAGGTGGAACCAAAGCGATTTCAGGCTAAATGGCAGAGGGCTGTCGGCGGTCAGCGAGTTGGCATTGACACCAGGATAGTTCATCCGGGCCGAGACTTGTGTTTTTGCTCTAAGAATGCGGTCCTGAATCGCCGTTAGTGCCTTCTCCTCGGTCTTGCCGAGCAGGAAGGTCAGCAGGTCATCGAGATTGAGTGCCCAATAGGGAACGTAGAGGCGCTCCTCGTTCTCTAGCGGGTTAACGCGGAAGACTTTGGCGACCTCGCCAAGCGCGCGGCCGTACTCGCCGTGGATGTCCATCAGCAGCACCCGCGCGTTCGAAAAACCCGAATGGTCACCCTGGCCGACCGAAAGTGAACGTAGCAGGCTTGTGACCGTTGTCGACTTGCCCGCGCCCGTAGACCCCAACAACGCGGAGTGGCGGGTCACGAGCTTGTCCAAATCGACACGGACGGGGATGCTCTCAGCTCCCGATAATCTGCCGATGGTCACCTGACCCGTGTCGGCGGTGCCGTAGATGCGGGCGAGATCCTCCTCGACTACGAGGTGCACTTGGTCGTTGATTGCGGGATACTGGCTGATCCCGCGCTCGAATGTCGCCTCCAAGACCTCGCCAACGAGTTGCACCTTAATCCAGCGGTCCCCTCTGGCTCCGCTGTCGACCAGTGTCTCAGGCGTGGCCGTAGCACCGACATCAGAGATGATACCGTACAGGTCGTGATAGCCCTGCGGGATACGGACGAAACTGCCGACCTGGCCGATGCGGTAACTGCGGCCGCCAATTATAGCGATACCTGAGGCGGTTCCCTCAAACTGTCGCACGTTGATTGTCGCGCCTGCAACGGCTCCTACGTGGCCGAGAAGAGTTGGTGCACTCATCACGCCACCGTGGAGACGGGCGCGGCCGCTGCAGAGGGTGCTACCGGTGTAACGAAGACCTGTGTGGAACGTGACGCGGAGAAGAATCGCGCGAACGGCTCGATCGCTCCGAGCGTGAACTCATGCGGGCCGCCCCCTACCGGTTCCGACCAGTACGAGGACCGGATTGGTCCCCAGTCCTTTGAGGGTAGCTCCGAAGGAACACGCCACGGGCCCTCTGAGCCATTCACCAACGCCGCGTCACGCGCATAGACGCTGAAGTTGGGCAGTCGGCGACCGAGCTCTCTAGCGCAGGTCTCGTTGGCAAGCTTCTGGAACTGGAACGCGAACACGCTCGCGGTTGGGTTGGCCGCCAGCCCCTCATCGATTCGCGCCGAGATATGAGCGTCGGCGAACGAGAATCCGATCGAGATCAGCAGCGTGTCCGGCGTGGCGAGGAAGGCGCGCAACCTGTCGAGGAGAGCTGCGTAAGGTGCCTTTTGGGTCTGGTCATACTTGAGGTGCTCGGGGAAAACGAGGTGCCGCGCGTTGTCCTTCCCGGAGCGGATCACCTCGTCCTTGCTGTTAGAGCACCACCCCAGCGACCCGTGCAGCTTCCAGAGACGCGTCCATCTTGCAGGGAGGTCGTTGTTGGAGACGGTAACCGGGTCGAAGAAGGGCTCACGACCGCCCGTGAAGCCGTCGAAGTACGGCGCGCGCACGCGCTCGAACGCTTCCTCGAGCAGTAGATCGTAGTTCGTCGTGAAAATCTCAATAGGATGATCACGACCGGCGCCGGTGATCCATGTCACGATGTCGCTGTAAGCGGAGCCGCTCGCCGGCAACGTTACTGAGACGACCTTCCCGATCTCCTCGCACACGCGCTCGCCAAACTGTGCATATCCCGGTCCGTCCAACTCATGAATCTTGGCCGGCCCTATCACCTTCGCAAGCGACCTAATCCTGGACAGGAGAGACTCGATGTCGTTTTTGGGCGCTAGCTCCTTCATCAGCTCTGCGATCTGCTTCCCAAAATCTTTCTCGAGTTCATCAAGGACAAGTTTGGTCAAACCGGCGACTGCCGGGATCAGGGGATAGGTTCCATCCGCTTTCTTCATTCCTGCCGAAGCGCCGGCACCCAGCAGTAGCCCGATCCTCTTCCGGCCTCCGGCAATAATCGTGCGGAGTGCCGTCATGTATTGATCTGGATTGTGTACGATCTCGCTTGGCATAGTACCTCATAACGACCACGGCGCTTTCTTACTCTCAACGATAAATTGATTCTTACGAAAATCACACACACCATACTGAACGAGCACAATTTACTCAGATTGTGGCTTGACCAGCAATTTCTGAAATGCCTGAAGGCAGAGAGACAGCCCGCTTGAAGGCCAGCGCTAGGAGCGATTATCGCGTCCGCTAAAGCAATAAGAGCGCTAAAAGCAGCCGGTCAACTTGCGGCCCCACTTCAGACCTTCAAGCGTTACGCGCTTACTGAGGCGCGACGTCCCCCATCGAGCAATGGGAGTAAGGAACATAGAAATAGCTGGGAATATAGCCGTCCTTGTCGACCAGAAACCGCGCCGATAGCAGCCTTTTTCCGTCCGGTCTCGATCGCTCTTCTTCCTCCCCGAAAACCCGTACAAGTTCGACTGTCGCCTATCTAGAGCGATAGCTCCCAAAATTACTTTAAAAGTAGATCCTGTAGTCCGGATACCCTTTGGCGTACGGCCCCAGGGAAGGCGGCTGGCGAGCTTTACTAGCCTCAATCGGTCTCCCTATGCCAAGTCTTCGGGTCGCCTATAGCTTTGGGGCGACAATGCCTCCAGTGCTGTCCAGGCAGCTATGATGGCCGCAGGGTCGTCCTTACGACCTGACGGACAGAATGCGGGCAAACGCGCCTGCCGGTGGAAGGGTCTTTGATGTAACGCAGACGGTTCCAGACCAGAACGCCGGTATAAAGCTCGTTGTTGATGATGCCGGTGCCGCGTGTCTGGTGTCCCCGGATGCTGGTGTCTCCCCATGCGCGGCCAAGCGGGCCGGGAACGCCTTCCCGGTTCAGGTCAACGGCAATGGCCTTTGGGCTTTTGCCGGAAGCAAACTCTCGGAAGATGCGGCAAATGATGGTTGCTTCCTCCGCCACAATCTCCCGGTCGCCCCGGATCGGCTCGCCGTTGGCGTCGAATTTCTTCACCACCTTGTAACCGTAGCAAAGCCCGCCGCCCGCCTTGCCCTTCTCCACCCTGCCCCGAAGGCCGCGATGCGTCTTCATGGCAAGGTCTTTCAGGAACAGGACATTCTTCGTGCCTTTCAGGCCGACATGAAGCTCGGAGATTTCCCCTCGGCCAAGGTCACGATGGTGACGCCCGCAAACTTCAAATGCTTGTAGAGCGTGGCGACGTCCGCCTGATCCGGCTGATGCGGTCCAGAGCTTCCACCAGCAGGATTTTGAAGCCGCCGCGCTGCGCATCCCTCACAAGCCGTTGGATGCCGGGACGCTGGATGGTGCTGGAACCGGATATGGCAGCATCCTCGTAGGAGCCGACAATCTGCCAGCGCTCCCGGCCCGCATGTTCCCGGCAAAGCCGGAACTGGTCTTCTATCGACGCCTCGCTCTGGTTGTCAGAGGAATAGCGGGCATAAAGGGCTGCAAGCGTCATGAGTTCACTCTTCTCTTCCTGTTGGCCTTCCCTTCACCAACGCTGCCCGGACTTCCTGACCGACCCTCTTTCGCGACAACGCTGATTGAATGTCGGTCAGCGCGAAGTCATCGCCAACGTAGAGAAGAGGAGCCGAGTGCCGTTTGGCCAAGGCATAGGCGAAACAATCGCCAAAATTCAGACCGCCCCGCGTTCCAAATCCCTTGCCGTAATCCAGACGCGCCTTCATGGCGGCACGCGCGAGGTCTGCGTCTGTCGGAGCAATGGCAATGCGGAAGTCGGACAGAAACGCATCCAGATCGGCAATCGCTTCGTGCCGGTTCCCATCCTTGATCCTGCCCGCCATGACAGTGCCAGCCTCGACATAATTCACCGCCGATATGAGACGCGAATGATCTCCCTGAAGGGCAAACATGCAGTCAGGCGCTTCCCGCTCCTCGAACATGATCGCAATGATGGCGGACGCATCAACAATCATCATCGGGAGAAACCAGGCTCTTCGGGCGTGTCACCGACCGCTTCATCCCATTCCCGTTTCGTGACCGGGCGGCGGTCATAACGGGCGGCGCGCTCGCGAACGAAAGTCTTCATTCGCGAAACGTAATCGCGCTGCGCTTCCTGCTCGGCACGCAGCCGCTCCAGCCGCTCCCGCATGGCTTGGGTGATGGCGTCCGTCATGGTCTCGCCGGTCAGGCGGGACAACTCCCGCGCCAGCCGATCCGCTTCCTCTGTTTTGATGCTCAAAGCCATATCAGCCTCTTTTCTAGATGATGTTTCTAGATACCATTTCCATGCCGGTTTTTCAATAAAAAAGGCCGAATCCCGGCTTACGTTAGTTGCCATCGTCGCCGGAATGATCTTCCTGCTTATCTCCGGTGCTGGCGGGCATATGTCGTTGGCGGTGGTGGCGCGCATTCGCTCGAACTCTTCCCGCGCCATCTGCCTGCCGATCAGGCGGGCGATTGAAAGCGAAACCCGGTCTAGCTTCTCTCACGACGGGACATCAGCCGCACCGCCTGCATTGTCATTTGCCGCGAGGCTACCATCCTGCCTTATCGCCTCGTCATCTGTCATACTGGCCACGAACGGCGCCGGCTCGCCTGGCATCTGCCGGACGATTTCAATAATCTGCCTTTCAGCAAGCGAAAAGAAATTCTGGAATGGGTTCGCCGGGTAATCATCTCCGGCTCCACCGATTATCGACGCTTTCAGGCCGCAGCAACCCGACAGC
>NZ_JBAKHE010000033.1:0-10299 GCF_049065885.1 Brucella sp. IR068
TGGTTATAGACCGGTACGGGAAGCTGTCCTCCCGCACTATCGACCGTAACCTTGATGTCGGCCGAGACAGTGACACTGTTGGAATGCGTATTGCTGTAGCTGTCCTTGTCGGTTGCCCGCACATCGAAGTTGAACGTGCCGGTCTGGGTCGGTGTACCGCTCAGAACACCGCTTGCAGAATCCAGCGTCAGGCCCGGAGGAACGCTGCCTTCCAGGCTAAAGGTGTAGGGTTCGGTACCGTTTTCCGCATAAAAAGTCCGCGCCTCGATTGCCTGCCCGTAAACGGCAGTCACAAGTTCACTCTTTTCCCGGATCATGACCCAGATATCGGGTGCCGCCTTGACCGAGATCGTCTTCTGTTCGGACTTCTGGTACCCTTCCTTGTCCGTCACCGTTACGGTGACAGTGGCGCTTCCAGCCTTCGTCGGCGTACCCGAAATCTTGTTGCCTTCAGCCTTGAGGCCTTCCGGCAGACCCTCGATCTTGTACTCGTAAGGTTCGGTACCCTTGTCTGCCTTCACCTCGACCGGGCCATAGGCAAGGTTCTGCTTGCCGTCGACAAGCTGCGACAGGTCAAGCGTGATCTCCGGGGCCGGCGCTATTTCAACGGTATAGAAACGCCAGCCATTGTTCTCGTCAATATTCGCGCCCTGATTGTTCACATCGCTGGCGCCAAGCCAGAAGGTGAACGTTCCCGCCGTCGTCGGCTTGCCGGACAGCTCCCCTGTCGTCTCGTTGATGGAAAGCCCCGCAGGAGGTGAGGTATTTATACCCTTTCTGTATTTATAGGGTCCGACACCGCCCGATGCAGAAATCGTCTGACTATAGTCCAGCCCGACCTTGCCTTTGGACAAGGTCTCCGGACTAATGGTGATCGTCGGCGCGGCAATCGTGAAACTCTCATCGCGCGTTTTTGTATAACCCTCGGCGTCCGTCACCTGGATCGTGAATGAGAATTTGCCCGAAGCCTTGACCGTTCCGGTCAGTTCACCGGTGTCGTCGTTAAGGCTCAGGCCAGCGGGAAGCTCACCGCTCGCCACGCTCCATTTATACGGGCCTGTGCCGCCTTCCACCTTGTATTTTGCACTATAGGCCTGGTTATAAACCGGAACAGGCAGGGTACCGGTCGCGCTTTCGACCGAAAGCTTGATCTCCGGCGCTGGCGCTATTTCAACAGTATAGAACCGCCAGCCATTGGTCTCGTCACTATTCGCGCCTTGATTATATGAGTCGGTTGCGCCAAGCCAGAACGTGAACGTTCCCGCCGTCGTCGGCTTGCCGGACAGCACCCCTGTCGCCTCGTTGATGGAAAGTCCGGGAGGAGGCGATGTATTTATCCCATGCCTGAATGAATAGGGCGCTACACCGCCCGAGGCTGAAATGGTCTGGCTATAGTCCAGCCCGACCTTGCCGTTGGACAAAGTCTCGGGGCTGATGGTGATTTCGGGCGCCGAAATAACCAGATGATTACCGCGGAAATTATTATCCCCGGTCTTGTCCGTTGCCCTTATGACGAAATCGAAAGTCCCCGTCTGCGTGGGGATACCCTTCAGTTCACCAGAGACCGGATCAAGCGACAATCCCTCCGGAAGAGGTCCTTCGACAGAAAATTGATAAGGCGCAGTACCACGGCTCGCTTCAAAAGTTACCTTGTATTCCTGTCCCACCTTGCCTGGCGGCACATCCGAGCCCCCGCCCTTGATTGTTACCCATATGTCGGCTTTTGAGTGCACCGTGACTCTTTGAACGATTTCGCCTGTTCCGCCGGTCGTATCCCGCGCTTGAACGCGTATATCGTAAGTACCCGCCTTCGTAGGCTCGCCCAATATATTTATGTAGGGGTAACCTTCACTTGCGGCAGATGACCTCAAACCGTCAGGCACACCGCTCCAAGTCATTGTAAAAGGCATCTGCCCAGTTACGTAGTTTTTTACTCCGATCCTACAAAATACGCGGCTTCCGACTTTGAGCTCTGCGCCGCCGGGACAATCCACTTCCCACTGAAAGGGTTTATCTAAACCCCAACTGACGGCAAGCGTATCGCTTGCCCCAAATCTATCCTTCACCGCGAGTGTAAAAGAATAGTTTCCACGAACCTTTGGCTTACCGCTCAACTTGCCGGTTACGCCATTCAACTCCACCCCGGGAGGAAGCTGTCCACTTTCAACCGAAAAAGTGAAGGGCTCAACCCCGCGCGTCGCGTAAAGTTCTGCCTCGTAAGGAATCAAAAGTTCGGGGTGTGGAAGGCTGCCCCCTTTAACCGCCAGCTTGATCTTCGATGGCTCGATTGAAAAACTCACATGAGTCTTGCCAACATACCCCAAGCGGTCTGTTGCAACGACGTCAAAACTGAAATCACCTGACTCTCCCGCGCGCCCCTCCATGACACCCGATTCAGTATTGAAAGTTACCCCTTTTGGGAGTCTGCCATTGGCTATGGAGTAAGTATAACGTGTCTCGGGCTGCCCATCCGCGTCAAATCCGCCACTTGCTCTAGCAGTCGCGTACACCCACGAGCCATAAGGGCTTGGCCCGTGCAGCACCGACCCGATCCTGTCGGTTATCCCAACGGTTACTGTGGGCCTGACGAGACCCGCCATGGGCACATCATAGCAGTCATTCTCTCCCCCATTTAACACCTCGACCGGCAAACAATATCGGATGAGATAGCTCTCATTATAGCTTGCAGGGACGCCAAGCCGCCCGCTCCACGAAAAGCGTCTCTCGTCATCAATTTGCCTGCCCTGCAACCCTTGGCCGGACAATCCGACCCTCCACCAACGATATCCACCGGTTACCTCCCTCCAATTGGGCTTGCATCCCTCACATTTAACAACAATGTTCAATCGCACATCGCTACCGACGATAAGCGGACCCGAGATGTCATGCGTGCCGACCATACCACGGGCAGCCCACGCAGCAGGCTGCATGAACAACAACATGGTCATAACCAACAACAGAACGAAGCTGATTGTGCGCAGGGTGAAAGCTTTTATCATGGAGTGATCGCTTGATTGGAGGCAAAATTAACCAAGCAAATCCAATATCAAATTATAATTTCCCGATCTATATATTGATTTTACTTTCGTTCTCATATTGAAAACTTTTGCTTTCAATATGAGAACGTTTGCTCCAGAGAATTATTTATATAGATCTATTTTCACAATCTATTGGTAACGTCGTCTTTTCGGTCGCAGTGACATTTCTAAAATTCCGCGAAGTTCGAAATAGAATACTGATTTCCATAAGCGAATGCACACTCTGGTTATTTCCAGGAGCATCTGCGAAAATAATTTCGAGCGCTTTACATCGGACGGGTCGATCAAAACCATCGCCCGGATCAACGCCATCTGGAAGGCCTTCTGAACAGTCTTCGGCGTACGGTTGATGACCGGATGCCAGCCGCAGGCCGGCCCCGAATCGGGACCGGCCTGCGGCCTGCCTTCAGCCGTCAGCGCAGCCCATCAAAATGTTCCTCGCAGATCGCGGCAGCGGTTTCCTGCAGCGCCGTTACGCGCCGGACCAGCCAGGCCAGTTCCTCGGCGGTGATTTCGTATTGGTGCATATACCGGGCCTCGACATAGGCCCGTTCGAGGCGGGCGAAGCACTGCTGGGCGAAGCGGCTGTCGCGGGGCCAGACCGCGATCAGCCGGGGCGCGACCCGCTCCGCATGCGTGCGCAGCCAGGCCAGTCGGTGGGATTTCGGGCTATGGAGCGTCAGGACACGCAGGGTGCCGTGATAGAGCCGTTCGACGGTCTGATGGAGGTCAAAGGCTGCTTCCCTGTTGTAACCACGCCCCATCGCCTCCTTCGCCAGTTCGAAGCGATGCGTGGCGCTCGGGAACCAGTGATCGAAATGCTGACGCATCGCAGCCCTGGCGCCCTCTAAATCCAGCGTCCTTGGTTTGACAAGGGGAAAGCCCGGCGTGTCGTGGAGGATGAGGCCGGTGCGGGCGATGTCCACGAAGAAAGGCCAGCCGTGCACGAGCTGGTTGTTTAAGTCCATGATGGAGAGAACGATGAAGTTGACTGGCGTTGCCAGACTCTTGGTGACCGTCAGTTCTCGCTGCAAGCAATCCTTGGCCCCGTCCCAGAAACGTGGATCGGCGAAGGTTTTGGTGCTGACGACGACGAGCAGGTTATATTCGCAGCGATTATTGCCCTTGCAAGCTCCGACCCGGCAACCATGTGCACAGGAGCCAAAGAGAACCAGTGTAAGGATACGGCCGCTCTTCTCCTTGTCCGCGAGCCTGCCTTTTTGCGCCTCTTTGAATTCATGGAAGAGGATTCGTGAGATCCTTTCTAGTTCGCGACGCCTGTTCTCGGGAAGATCGCGGAGACGTTCAGACAGTGTCACGGACACAGCAGCCTCCGGTGAAGCGTATGTTGGAGGGCCGTCGTTTGGTTCTCCGGTGCAGACTTTCCGATTGAAACCTGCGGTCGTCGGACGAGCTTTCATGATGCACCCCCATTGGCTTCGGGGAGGCCCTTGCGGTCACTGCCGGGCATGAAGAGCCCAGGCTGCAGGGCCTGCCCGATGCGCACCAGATCGGCTAGCGCTGAACGCACCTGCGGCCAAGGCAAATCCGGGGAGGGCTCGAAATACTCGCCCCTGCGCAGGACCGCATCGAGCTTGCCCGCCACGCCGGCAAGCGTGGTGGCCGGCATGGCGATCAGGGCGTCTGCCAACTTCATTTCAGTGCGGTCCGCTCGTATCTCGGCCTTTTCGGCACGACTATACCCCAAAGCGTCATCCAGACGGTCCCAGGCTTCCTGTCGTTCCCGGAAGGCTGCTATTGCCTGCGTCTTCACGACCTGATGCCCGGCTTCATCGCCGCATATCCGGTCTATGTCTTCCAGACTGAATGCACGAACCGGCGCCTTTACTCCGGGCAATGCGATTTCCACTTCCGGAAATCCGACAGCGGCGACCATCCTGCGTTCGAGGTCCATCTGCATTATCCAAAGGCGTTGCATTTCATTATAGGCTGCCAGCCATTGCCGCCAAATGTCCAGCGCCGGATCGGAGGCGGGATTGCGGGCCAGCGCCTCGGCGGTGCCTACGCCATATTCAAGCGACAACGTCGCCGTGGTTATCGTCGTACCCGTCAGCAACATCCTTCGCGTGACGGAAGGCAAAGTCGTGGTATTGTCCGAATCAGCCATTGATCCGAGCTCCTATCAGCTTGGGTTGTGGTTAGGCTGAGCGGGATGGAGTCAACATTCCGCTCAGCCGACGCAAGTGCAATGCACGTGCAGTCGCATATTGCATTCATAAAGAGCAAACTGCAAGTCCTGTGAGTTTTGATGATAAAGAAGCCCTTCACTACGCGTTTAGACATCGAGGTTCTCGCTTTGGCGCAGCAACTCGCTGACGCCGAACGACGCTCAGTGACGGCGATTATCGAGGTGGCTTTGATTGAGTATGCAGAGCGGCGGGGGCTCAAATTGGCCAAGTCGAATAACAAAAGCGAAGGGTAACGGTGAAATTAGCTTTCCCTGCCGTTACCTGACTATTTCGCGTTCGCCTGTCGGCCGCCATCGAACATGATCCTCGGTCCAGCGGTCGATTTCAGCTTCGCGCCAGCCCGCTCGTAGAGGGTGGAGCTGAATAGCTCGTGCGGGAATGCACCGCGTTCAGGCGAATGATGCGGTTTGGTTCGCGCAGGGCGGCTAGGCCTTCAGCTGGTTATTTTTGATGAGTGCTGGAACCAGACAGAACAGGGAGATTTGCCGGCGCGCAAGTGGTTCAGCTCATCGGAGGGCTGCGGCGCGAAGAAGGCGGCAGCGGCCATTTGGCTAGCGCGCAAGGGAACCCCTACGCTATCGTTGCCAAAGCATTCGCTCCTGGTTCAATGTGAATCTTCCCTCTGGCGTTCATCTTGGCTCCCCAAGCAGATTCCGGCGGCGATGGGATGTCCAAACTCTCCCCCGCTTGCTTTTTGGCTATTACAACATTATTGTTGTAAGCATGATTCCTGCGCTCGTCACATTGCCCGGCTCTCCATGGACCGTTCTGCCTCGTGGGATCCACGCGGCAGGCTTGGAAGATGTAGCGGCTGCTTTCGCAACGAACCCTTGGCGGCGTGAACTTTTCGAAGGCCTCATCCTCGCCTCCAACAAGCTGCGATTGGCTGGATGTCCGGTGATCTATCTCGACGGCAGCTATGTGACCGGCAAGCCGAGGCCCGGCGACTTCGATGCATGCTGGGATCCTACTGGGGTGGATCCGGCTAAGCTTGATCCCGTGTTCCTGGAATTTGCGAACGGTCGGGCAGCGCAGAAAGCGGCATTCAAGGGCGAATTCTTTCCGTCCTCGATGATGTGCGTGGACATCGGGCAAGCATTCGTCGATTTTTTCCAACAGGATCGTTTCACAGGAAAACAGAAAGGGATCATCTCCATTCCGCTTTCGGCCGATCCACTTCTCTCCGGGAAGGTGCAGCCATGATTTATAGCGACAAACAGTATTGCGTTTCGAGGGCGCAACTGGCGAAGTTGCAAGATGCGCTTGTTACTGCAAAGGCGCGCGCATCAAATCAGGCTTGGCTCAGGCAGGCGGAGATCGATGGGCTCGAAAGCCAAATCGCCGATATCGAGGCCGAGCTTGCCGAATACGATCTGTTGAAATCCGGCCAGGTCTCTTTCTCGAAAACCTATGCGCTTGAAGAATTGCCGCGCGTGCTGGTGCAGGCGCGAATCGCCTCTGGTATGAGTCAGACGGATCTTGCCGAAAAACTTGGCATGAAGCCGCAACAGGTGCAGCGCTATGAGGCGACCAATTACATAGGTGCAAGCCTTGGTCGGCTGATCGAGATTTCGAAGGCGCTCGGTGTGAAGGCGTCGGGAAGTTTTGAGGGGCCGAAGCAAGTCGGCGGATCGGTGTTCGCATGGGGCGATGTCGACGATATCGTTTGGGGTCAGCTTCCCTACAAGGAGATGATCAAACGTAAGTGGTTTGATCTGCCGCGCGGCGCAAACCCGATCGAGCGCGTGAAGGATTATTTCTTGCACGCGGCCGGACCGCAATTTGCGACGGCCTTTCATCGGAAGAAGATGCGCAGCGGGAACGTGCCGAACGAATACGCCCTGCTTGCGTGGCAGGCGCGTATTTTGGAGCGGGCGCATGGCAAAATCGAAGCCGGTAAAGTTGGCATCTTTGAACTGGATGACCGGTGGCTGCAGCAGCTGGTACGTCTTACTACCTGCAAAGACGGACCCAGGCGTGCTCAGGATCTGTTGGCTGAGAAAGGCATCGTTCTCATTGTGGAGCGTCACCTTCCGGGGTCATATCTCGACGGCGCGGCCATGCTCGCCGATGGTGAGACACCGGTCGTAGGCCTCACGCTGCGCTATGATCGACTGGATAATTTCTGGTTTGTGCTGATGCACGAACTGGGTCACGTCTTTCTGCATCTCTTCGACGGTCTGCGGTTCGACTTCTTCGATGAAGAAGGCGGTAATGGCGGCGATGCGATCGAGGCAGAGGCCGATAAATTTGCGCTCGACGCTCTGATACCGGAAGCATTGTGGGATCAGTGTCTCTCGCGTTTCGCGCTGTCGGAAGAGGCGGTGCGGATCGATGCAGAGACGATCGGCATCGATCCGAGCATCATTGCAGGACGCATCAGGAAAGAGCGCCGCAACTACACCATCCTGAACGATTTGGTTGGCCAGGATCAAGTGCGTTCGCAGCTCGAGGAGGCGAACGATGATCTTGACTGAGAACATGTATGTTCCGGCGCTGCGATGGCGCATGGCTGAATATCAGGCTTTGATGCGGCTGACTGCAAAAGCCAAAGAACGGGTCGTTCCATACATCACGATTCCAGAGCGCGAATTCGATTTTGATTCCTGGCAGCCGAAGAAGACTATCCATGAGCACGTCCATCCTTTTATCGCACGCTATGAAAAGAAATGGGGCAACAGACCGGCGTGGATCGGGATACATCCAAGCCTTGTCGACGGTGTAATGGATGACGGGCGTGACATTCTAACTTACGTGTTTGAGGGCTTGCGGAAGTTTGACGCTCCGGCCGTACCCGCGATCAGGCTTGATGCGGAAAGTCGTTTTCAGAATTCTGTTGCGGCTATTATCGGGCGAAACGGACAAGGCGCCGCCATTGCCATCCGACTCGAAGACCTGATGAAGAAGGATGCATTCGCTCGTGTTGCCGCAATGTGTAGATCGCTTGAGGTCAATGAGGACGAAGTCGATCTTATTGTCGATCTCGGTGAGCCAAACTTTGAGCCCTACGATACATTCTCGATCGCACTGATCACTGCCTTGCGCCGGCTGGGTGATCTCAACCGGTTTCGTAACTTCGTGCTCGTGGGCACAGCGATTCCGGAAACATTTAAGGATCTTGCGAAAGGGCAGGATGAGTTACCGCGTCACGATTGGCTATTTTTCCAGACGCTTCTCTCAAGATTGCCAGCGGGCATGAGACGACCGAACTACGGAGACTATACGATCGTCCATCCGGATTTCACCCCGCAGGACATGCGCAAGATCAAATCGGCGGGAAAGATTGTTTACACTACAGGTAAATCCTGGTGGGTCTGCAAAGGTGGGGCATTTCGAGGCAATGAAGGGCAGATGCACGAGCATTGTGCGGTGCTTGTGGGATCGGGCCTATTCAAAGGGAATGACTACAGCTACGGAGATGACTACATAGGCAAATGCGCTATCAAGAAAGCTCCGCCGAGCAATCTCACGCGATGGAAGGACGTAGCAATCAACCATCACATAATGCACGTGCTGGACGATCTCTCCACGTCTGGCGCTGTGCCATGAAGGCGCGGATGGAAGCGGTGATCTCGCGAAGGCTCATGGCTTCGCATAGCATCTCGTAAAGTTGTTTTCTCGGCCGGCGGAGATCTTTCGGCGCATATCCAGCTTGGTCCAGGAGTTGGATCACTTCATCACGCCAAAGTAGGTGCGCCATCATGACGGGATCAATTTCGGGATTGGCGGCGGCGTTTCGCAACACCTGGAAGTTGATGCCGCCTCTTGGTCCCTCCTCAGCCGCGATCACGCCGCACCATTCGGGAGCGTGAGCCAAGATGCCTGCTATATGCTTCGGTGCGGCGACGAGAGTTAGCTTTTGTAGCGTCTGGCGGTAGATATCCATCTGGGTCGCAAACCGCTCGAGGTTGTCCTTGGCGCTTTTAATTTCATAGCCGTGGATGCAGCCGTTGATGACGGCCACGTCGATGCGGCTCCGAGCGTGCGCGAGGCCAAGTTCATCGATCACGAGCGTATCGGGTTGAGATTTCGCGCGTCGCAACCGTTTGGCGTGTAGCGCAGAGCGAATGTCAGTGTCTGTCGTTCCCAACTTAGTCATGGCCAGCATCGTCATCCTTCCAGCTTCTTTCTGCCGGAGGTTCTGCTCAAAGCCAAGATGGCATTCTGACTCACCTGACATTTTTCCAGCGTGCCGCCAGCGATGTCCCGCTTCTGGTCGTCGGAAAGCTCGCTGAAACGACTGACTGGAGAGCGCAATGCGCCGCGGCAAGTGCTGTTGGAGGCATCCACTCGGAACCCGGACTTTTTAAAATGCCCTCTGCTGGATTAATGCGTGTCTTTGGCTTCCGGGAGAGGCGATCTAGCTGATCTTGATGCCTTGTCCGATGAGGATTTTCTTGCCGTTGTCGAGTTCGGCCAACATGCCGTTGGACTGGATGGTGACGGACTTGACCACGCCCTTGACGCTGCCGTCGGCATTGGAGACGGTGCGACCGACCCAGCCTGCGGCCTGGGTAACGGAGGTGTTAGCGATGAGCGCGTCCAGCTTGCTGTTCATCTGCACGGCCTGTTCGACATTGGAGAAGGTGGCAAGCTGGCTGACATACTGGGTCGGATCCATGGGCTGGGTGGGATCCTGGTTCTGCATCTGGGTGACCAGAAGCTTCAAGAAGGCATTATAGTCGACGCTTGCCCGGTTCGCGGCCGAAGCTGCGGGGCCTGCGGGCCGGGACGTGTCGACTGCAGCCGGACTGTTGGGAGCAAGGGCGAGCGGCGAGGTCGTGATCATGGTGTTTCCTTAAAATATCTGTGGCGTGCGGCGATGGATCCGGCGGTTGGCAGGCTCCTGCATATGGTCCCTGCGACGTCTGACAGCTTGGCGGCCTGGCGGGGAATAGCGCAGGCAAACGGGGCGATCCGGCCTGCGGCTTACATCCGATGCCGGCTATTTGAGATAGCGGAGCAGGCTTATATTCTGCAGCTGGACGGTCAGGGAGAACGCCATCTCCAGCTGCGTCTTCAATATATCGAAACGCGTTTTGGCCTCGTAG
>NZ_JBAKHE010000034.1:0-6433 GCF_049065885.1 Brucella sp. IR068
AAGGCGATTTCGAATTCACCGGTCTTCCTGCTGGCGAGTACACGGTTCACGTCTATCCCGACAAGGTTTCCTACGCTCCGCTGAAATCCGTGGATATCATGGTCGGGTCGTCGGTGCTGCGATCGGTGCGGCAGATCGAAATCCCTGAAGTTGCTCCCGGCGGCACAGGGACAGCGAGGATCGAGCTTGTATCGACCGGTACCGGCCGGGATGGCGGTAAATATGTGATGAGTGCACCGAAGGGCTTCACCTTTACCGATAACAATGTCATCACGACGCGTCCGGATGGCACTGATGCGGGTCATGGCTGGACACTGTCACCAGACAAGCGCACTCTTACCAATAGGGGTGCGTGGTGGGATGCCAAGGGAACATGGACAATCTCCGTGGGCCTGACAGCCAGCGAGGATCTGGCCTGGGCGGGACCCGTTACCGCAGAAAACGGCCTGTCTTTTGCAGTCAACGGCCAGCCGGCTGCAACCGGCGATCTGACGGCAGGCGTGCGTGGTGTGCTTTCGGTCAAACAGACCGTGGTTCCCGAACTCAGACGCGGCGCAAGCGGCAAGTTGATGATAGAGCTCAATTCCACGGACGCTGGACAGAAAGGGATCAGCCGCGCCTTGAACAGGTTGCTCGCGCCTGAGGGCTTTACGTTCACCGACGAAGAAGTTGTTGTAAAGGGGCCAAACGGTGCCACCGCCAACAAATCGTGGAATATGACACGCGATAAAAAGCGCCTGCTCAATCTTTTTGGTGCTATGTGGGGGGTCGAAGGTATCTGGAGGGTTGAGGCGTCTCTGACGGCAGATTCAGAGGCGGCGACAGGTACATTTACCGCTGCGGATGGCCTGTCATTCACCACGGGCGGCGGCCTGAAACGTCTGAACGGCGACCTGACAGCGAAAGTCGTCGGTCTGGCAGCACCATCGGTTTCGCGTGCCTGGTTTACCTTCAGGGATGTGGAGGGGCGTTGGAGCGTAACCGCGGAGGGCGAAGGCCAACCTGGAGCGGGGATCCAGTTTCGAAACAAAAGTGGAGCCTGGGTGGATGCCGACACGGTGGGACCTGACAGGAAATTCTCCTTCACCACCGATGATTATCCCGACGATGGCATCGTCGTACGACAAACTTTCAATGGGGAATTCTCGGCGGAAACGGCTAAGGCTCCTATCGGGACAGGCGCCATGCTGTCTGTCGATCCCAATCCTGAACGGGGTGCCGTCGGTACGGTCGATTTTTCCAGGACCGATCCCCGCAACTGGGTCGGCGCCTTTGCAAGAGGCGCGGATCCAGCCACTGCAAAGCCTGTGTGGCGTCTTGACGTGACGACAGCCTATACTTCCTTCGAAGCCAAGCTTGATCCGGGCCCATACACATTTCATGCCTTCGCAGACAGCTCGCTCATGCCGATCCAGTCGGTCGACGTCGACGTGACCGAGAAATAGTCAAGTCCGGCCCGTTGGGAAGCAGCGGGTTCCGGCGTTGCAGCATTCACGTCTACCACGCTGGGCGCCTGCAATTGTCTTTGAGCTCCGATCTGATTGACAGGTCGGGGCTCTGCAAGTTCGGCGCCAAAGCTGTTTTATGACGCCGTTTTCTTCATACCGGGGAGGGGGTCACAATGGTAGTTTTCCATGAGAGACGCCTGGTTTATATCAAGTGTGGAGCGACCTCTTCAGCCGCGGCTGATCCCAATGCGGACCGCTATCATGACTCAAAATCTCTTTTGATTATTCTGACTGTTGCTGAGCGATCAGGATCCAGCTCCAAAAACTTGGCAGGGGACTGGTCGCGGGCATGCCCATCATCCTCAAGGTCCTGAGCCACCGTTGGCACCGTCGCCATGCTCTGGGTAGGCGGCAGCATCATCGTTCACGGGCTGGATTCCATCGGCAGCCACAGCGTCGAAGCCTTCATCAACAGAGGCAACTCCGGCCGCGCCAAACGTCATTTCTATCAGGCTGTCCGATATTGTAGTTCGTCGAGATTGGACAGAGCGCTTGGGTGCCGTTCGCTTCCGGAACTTGAGACGGTCAGCGGGATTGCGCAGTGCAAATTAGAGCATTTCCAGCAAAAAAGTGAATGGGTGCGTGTTCGGAAGACCCGCAAAGACAAAGTGGTAGAGCGGTCGCAACCATTCTTCCAAAATATTAACCCTTCAAAATGCCTAAGAAGCAATGAGCGACAGCTGTTCTATGATCCGCAGCTAACTGGTCGATGGGGCCGGATCTGCTGCCTTTCTTTATTCATCCAACTGGCAGACGTGACAAAGCTCGATTCGGGTGCCTGACTCGGGATGATGCGATAGCGTGCTCTCGTGATGGTCCTTTAGTGGATCGGCCATATCGCGCGATACGCTCTAGTTGATGACATCGCTGATCACTCCAATCGGCGATCAGAACATGTTTCAGGCACATTGATCAAATGGTCGCCAGCGCAGTCGGCTGTGCATCGAATACCTATCGTGCGCAGAATGAAAGTAATTCATCCAGACTTACCGCATTTCATCAAAATATCGATGTTCAACACTTTCAACATGGTTACTTCTAAGATGGATATTTTCGGTGGGCATAGGTTATGAGGTGGCTCAAGTTGAGGTGTAATACCATAGTGTTTACATAGACATGAAGTCGTCTCAATCGGGTTGGAAATACTTCAACATGTAGAATTTATTATATTTCTATGGTGACATACAATGTCTAGTCTTCTTACGAATACCTCTGCTATGACTGCTCTGCAGACACTTGCCAATACCAACAAGAATCTCGCGGCAGCGCAGAATCGTATTTCAACCGGTATGAAGATTGCTGAGGCGTCGGACAATGCTGCTTACTGGTCCATCGCTACTACCATGCGTTCCGATAATTCGGCCAATGAGACCGTCAAGACCTCGCTTGGTCTCGGTATGGCAAAAGTCGACGTAGCATACACTGCTGTAAACGATACTGTCAAAAAGGTTGAGGCTATCCGTAACAAGATCGTGGCGGCAAAGAACGGTAGCGCTGCTGATCGCGCGAAACTGCAGGAAGAGATCAGCAAGGCGCAGGGCCAGCTGAGATCAAGTGCAAAGGCAGTGTTGGGGGGTACTGCACTCTTGAGCACCGATTCTTCCAATGAGCAAAAAGCCTTCAAAATCACTTCGGGGTACAACCGCGGTGATGACGGTTCGGTTTCTATCGACACTATCGATATCGATTTGGACGCTGTGCGTCTTGTTGACACCAGTGCCAGTGGTGCAAAGACCGGCGTTTTTGACTCCGAGTTTGTGATCAAGAAGGCGGGTACCGATGGCACGGAGAAGAAGGCCTCCATTCTTGATCTGGATGTCGCTGCCGATGATATCGATGGCGATATGATTGATGCCATGCTGAAGGGTGTCGAAGGTGTTGCAGACAAGCTGCAGACTGCAGCCACTGCACTCGGAGCTGCGAAGACCCGTATTGAAACCCAGACGTCATTTATCGGAGTCATGCAGAACGCTGTTGACCGTGGCATTGGTGCCATTGTTGACGCAGACATGACCAAGGAATCGGCTCGTCTTTCGGCGCTTCAGGTGCAGCAGCAGCTCGGTACCCAGGCGCTTTCGATCGCAAACTCCAGCACGAACGAAATTCTCAAGCTGTTCCGCTAATACCAGCAATCGATAAACTTCGAACAGCGTACCTCTGACGCATATCACGTTCGACACGGGCCCCGCTATCTACTGATGGTGGGGTCTGTTGCATGATCCAGGCTGAGAGCGAAGCCGCGGTCTCCTTTGCAGATGGAATGTCGACCGGATCAGGCGGCAACAGAAGCGCTATCTCTGGCGGTTCCCGAAGTCTAACTGGCCATAGTTGGCCGTGATGGGATGCTCCCTTCATTTTCATAGAAGCCAAAAAGGCTGATGGCACAAGCGAATTGCCACGGGCCGTACTGACCATGGAAAGCCGCAACAGGTTATTTGTCCGTTCGATGCTGTCGAGCGGCCTGTGGCTGCGGACTTACTATTGGGGTTTTAATATTGCCTTGAATAGGGGCAATTGGAGAAGATGCCGCGTAGCATCCGGGAGAGAGTCTCGCTCGCTTCTCCTCATGTACAGGGACGAATGACAACGAACTCAGCCGTTGGAAATTCTCCGGTTATGCATTGGACTGCGTTAAGGTTTGCCACAGGGTGACGGAGCACTCATCAGAACACCTACCCAATGCCCACCTAGTTGGTTTCAAGCACTTCGAGCAGTCGTCTGCTCTGGATATAGCAACTTTGATGCAGATAGTACGGTGCTTCCCGGTATCAATCAGAGGCGGTGATGCGGGGAAGTGTTTGGCAGAGCGGGACCGCTTTTACGCACTGCAGCGACGACAAGTGTGTCGCCGATCCGATTGAAAAAATGTCGTCAGTTCATGCACCGAAAATTGGATACTGAGCCTGATGTTCAACACCAAATTTTGTCCAGAAAAGGCATTGGGGCGTGGATTCAACTCCTCAACCTACCGTCGGCTACTGATTTTCTTTTTGGTTGGCATATCGTTCTGATCAAGCGGTGCTCTTGGTTTGTCCTAAGAGTGGATATTATCCTAAAAAATTGTTTTCAAAATTTGTTTAACAAAAACAGGAAAATGTAGGCAAGCAAACCTCCGGTCAAACGCATCCTGTTCAAAATGATAATAAAAGCGAGTGACTCTTGGTCTGTTCCAACTGTTTATAGGCCCGATGCTACGGGCATCGGAATGATTGCGAAAACAAGAATTGAGGGTAATGAGACTGAAGTGGTGAACTGGTAACGAGAGTATCGTGGTCGTTAACGCGGTCTGATCGCTTGATAAGCATAGAGGCTGGGCGGCGCCAATCAGGATAGTTGTTCGAGGTATGGTTGCCCAAAGGCAAACTATACCATCCTGAAAGTCAATCGATCGGCTGTGCAATCAACGCGATGCTCGAACCGGCTGTATGGGTGCCAAGGCGCCATCGATTTCTGAGAAGTGCCCCATATCGCATGCAGCAGATCGGTGAGCACGCTGATCGCCATTCGACAGCGTTGGCTTTTGGTGTCTATCAAACTCCATGTAGAACTATGAAGTTAATATTCTCTAAAACCATGATCAAAAAGCGGTCCGGGGGCGCTCTGACTAGAGCGGCATTCTGCAGTAGTGGCTTGCACTGTGGAAACTTCACGTGCAGCAGCCCGAGCGGAAAAATCTAACGTTCAGGCTGAAGAATAACGGTGTGATCAATTTGCTGCTGAAGCAGCAAGTTGCAGTTCCTGCATCAGGCAGCAAGCAAGGCCTGGATGCAGGCGGAATTTGGAATGATTGTAGGGTCGGTAACGTGTTGATAGTAGTAGACGATCGGGAAATGGTAATTGAGGCCTATACGAATTGGTTCAAACGTGAAGGCGTATATGTTTCAGGTTTTTCGGTAGACAGCTTTTTTGAATGGTTCGCGAACGTTTCGCCGCAAGACGTCCGGGCTGTTGAAGGAATCCTGATTGGTCAGGGAGACGACGTTCAAAAACTTCCGGTTCGCATTCGCAAGGTCTGTGACGCTGCTGTGATCGCTTTGGTGGAATATAGCTCATTAGACAATACTCTCGAATTGTTTCAGATGGGGTTTGACGATGTCGTCCGAAAACCCGTTCATGCGCGCGAAATACTTGCCCGGATTGGAGCTGTGCATCGCCGCACGCAGGCAGCCAATGATAAAAACGAGGGAGTGGTCGGGCCGATCCGGGTATTCTCGGATGGAAGGGATCCTCAGCTCAATGGCCATGATTTTCCGCTGCCTCGCCGAGAGCGTCGTATACTGGAATATCTGGTTTCAAATCGCGGACGCCGGGTAAACAAGTCCCAGATTTTTAATGCTATATATGGCTTTTTTGACTGCGATGTCGAGGAAAACACTATCGAAAGCCACATATCCAAACTGCGGAAAAAACTCCGTCAGGAGCTCGATTTCGATCCCATCGATTCAAAACGTTTTCTTGGCTACACTATCTGTGTTTAAGAGAAGCCAGGTCAGCTCTGGCCGCATGCATGCGGCCAGAGCGGCCATTATCGTCGGTATTAAGTTTCATAGAATCTGCCTTGCGACTGGGTGTGTCGCGGAGGTTATGCCTTTAATCTAATGCCTGCTATTGGAGTCTGTCGGTGTCAAGTGAGACATAGCATCGGGCTCTGTGTAGCGTGCGGGGGATGAGGCTCCCGTTAGATTGTGTTGGTAGTGAGGGACCGTTATTCCCGGCTTCATTGGTAAGTCCCATCCTTCCTGATTGTTATTTTAGTTTTGGTTGTTTTTGTTTTGGAAACCCCAGTTTGAGGCAAGGTTGGGGCGGGTAGTTGTTGTAGCTGTTTTTGAGTGGATTGTTTGTCCATGGGATTTTGATGTTGTGGCGCGTTTGACTGGCTTTTGGTTGCGCCCTATGGATTTGGAGCATTGAATGAGCCTCTATGG
>NZ_JBAKHE010000035.1:0-4624 GCF_049065885.1 Brucella sp. IR068
GGATTTATTGTGATGGTTTAATTTGTGATTGTTTGATTGCTTGTGTTTTCGGGATGGGTGGTATGGCCGGATGAGGGCTTGGCTTGGTTGTGTGTGTTTGGGATGTTTCGCATGACATCGCTTGCGGTCATTGGCCTTGCGAAGTACCAGCCCTGACCGTAGAGGGGCATGTTGAAGGACTGGAGATAGCGCAGCTGCTGTTCGGTTTCGATGCCTTCGATGACGACATCGAGCGCCTGGTCGCTGGCAATGGCGATCACCTGGGGGATGATGTTGGGCGCTGCGGTATTGCTGTCGATGGACTGGATAAAGCTCTTGTCGACCTTGACGGCGCTGGCGCCAAGACGTCCGAGGTAGGAAAGGCTGGAATATCCCGCACCGAAGTCGTCGATGTAGACGGGATAGCCTTGCGTGCGCAGGCTGGCGATCTTGTCGCTGATACTGTCGAGATTGACCTGGGAGCGTTCTGTCAGTTCCAGACCGATCTGCCGCGGCTGGAGATTGGCCTGCGCCAGGGTGTGCGAGATATAACGGGTCAGTTCATCGTCATGAATATCGTGTCCGGTTACATTGATATTGACGCGCAAACGGGGATTTTCAGCCAGGAACGGCCCGAGCTCGGTAATAACACGATCGAAGACATAACGGGTTATTCGCCCTGCAATCCCTGCTTCCTCGGCGACCGGAATAAAGACGTCCGGAGGGATGGAGCCGTCCGGGGATGCGGGCCAGCGCAACAGGGCTTCGAGCGCAACGGTCTTGCCGTCATCAATGGCAATGATCGGCTGGTAGACAGCCGTCAGCTCACCCTTTGCAAGCGCCTTTTTCAGCCGGGAAAGCAGGCTGCAGCTTTTCTTGCGATAGTAAAGAACCGCGGCGCTGAGGAGACCGGCGGCWAGCGCTCCCAGAATGCCGCCTGCGAGCGGGACRAGGGACTGGGACCAGCTTGCGGGAAGCGAYTTTTGCCGGATCGCGACACACAGGCCCGAGCCGGGCTCGCAATACCGGCTTTCATATCCGGAATTGCCCTGCGCCTGCATGTCGCCGTGCTGCTCTTGCGCTACAAGCGCGGATGTATAGGAGAACAACAGGGCCTGATGCGTTCCGTCCTGGCTGGTCAGGGTAACCGTGAAGTCATATTTGTCCGTCCTGAACCCTGCAAAGGCGCCCGGGGAGAACACCAGATTGGCATTCCCTTCACCGATCACACTGCCGAAGGTTCCAGGCGTTGCCAGCTCACGCTGGCTGAAYACATAAAGCCCGTTGACCAGTCGCACATCAGGACTGGAAGGACTTTTGAGAACCGAACGCTTTCTCAAAAGCGTGGAACAAACCARTCGCCTGTCGGACAGCCGGCCGATATCCCTGATATCTGGCGCGCTGAACAATATCCTGCGCTGATAGGCAATGTCGTCTTCGCTGCATATGGGATAGGGAGACGCATTGGCCTGTGCGAGGATATCCCGGGCCATTTCCAGGGTCAGCCGGGAATGGTTCATCAGGGAYTGGCTGAACAGACGGGCTTGCCTGTCGGCGCGCTTGTCCAGATAAAGGTCTGCGGCCTTTTTGCCGGCATAAGCGCCTGTCATCACGATCAGGCAGATGCAAAAAAACCGGACTGCAAATCGCATGAGGCTTCTCCTGAACTTATACAATCTGCACATGCCAGGCTTTCCAGGCAGTAAATAATACATTGTTAGCGGATCCCTGGGCACGCAACCGTCTTTCATGCTGAATATCCGGTTATACCGGAGCACGGTCTGGCCGAAGCGGACGGGAATGACAGGAGTTGTGCCTGCCCTCAAAAGGCTCAGAGCGCCGATCTGTTTRGTCAGATCCGCGCCCTGGATATCGTCGCGCCCTGCCCTTCCAGCCGGGCTGTCAGGTGGCGGGTTTGCCSCCACCTTGTCTGCTTCAAGGATCAGAACTGTTTGGACAGCTTCCAGTTGATGATGTGCTGGAGCGGACCGCCGCCAGTGCTGACCTGTGTGCTGTATTCGATCCCGAATGCCCAGTCGTTATAGGTATTGAGATCGAAGCCGAAGCCAATGGCAAAGCTGTCACGCTCTTCCGGGCTGGCATCGATGGTAAAGGGCAGGAGGCCGGTGTCTGTATAACCAAGCGTTGCCTTGCTCGCACCGGCAAAGTCATGGGTATATTCCAGACGGCCTTTCGGCTTGAGCACGCCCCAGTCCGTATCGATCGTGTATTCCCCGCGCAGGCCAAGCGTGGTGGAGAACATGTCCACCGTCTGCTTGCCRAACGTCAGATTATACATGTCCGCTCCCGTYTCGCTGTAACGCGAAAGCGTGGCGTGGGCGGCATCGACCCGCAGGTAAGGCGAGACAAGCCACTCTTCACCGCGAAGCTCGTAACCCAGCGTCAGCGAACCGAACAGCTGGCTGCCGGAGCGTTCCCCGTGAGCCATGGCGCCTGTATCGGTCACATAGCGCTGATTGTCGAAGTTCAGCCAGCCATAGCCCAGAACACCATCGAGGAAGATGTTACGGCGCGGATGGTAGCTGCCATAGACCGCAGCCGAGAACATCGAGGCACGGCTTTGCGTTCCCCTCTGTCCGATATCGCTGATATCCTTGCCATAGCCAAAGCCGATACCGCCGATGAACTGTGGCGAGAAGCGATAGTCCACGCCGCCGCTGACATTGATACCGGTATGCGAGATCCGCTCGTCGACATCGTCATCCGACGTGCCCAGATTGATCTGGCCATTGGTCCAGAAGGAAAGCTTGCGCCGCAGTTCGCTGCACTGTTCCAGCGTCTTGCCGCCAAGCTTCGGCTGCAGGTGCGCCTCACCGATGCTGAGCGCCACACCAAGCGAATCCATGCGGCATTCGCCTTCCTCATGCAGCTGTTCAAGACGCTGCTGGAAGTTGCTGATCTGGGCCTTCGTCATCCGGTTGGTCGCCGCGACCTGCGCATTGACCAGACCGATGACTTCAGGATCCTTCGACGGATCCGGACGATCCTGGATCGCAACCGTTTGCGCCCGGCTGGCCAGATAGCCTTCCGCATCCATGACAACCACGCTCACCTCAAAGGACCCTGCCCGTACCGGCTTGCCGAAGACCGTATTGCCCTCCGCCGTCAGGCCGTCCGGCAGACCGCTGATCTGCCAGCGGTAAGGCGCCGTGCCGCCATCGGCACGCACCTCGTGACGGCCATAGTCAACCCCGACCTTGCCCCCGACCAGATCATTGAGATCAATGACAATGGTTGGCGCAGGTGCGATCTCGATGGTCTGGGTATCGCTCGCCGTGGCGCCGGTCGCATCCGTGACCGTGACCCTAACCGGATAGGAGCCGGCAGTCGTGGGCTTGCCCGTAACCGTATCGCCATCAGCCGACAGACCGTCAGGCAGTCCGCTGAAGACATAAGTGTACGGTGCGCTGCCGCCCGAAGCTGCAACCTTGTGCGAACCATAGTCCAGCCCSACCTTGCCATCGTCAAGATTGCTGAGGTCAAGAACGATGGCCGGCTGTTCGGCCAGTATGGCAATGGTCTGCGTTTCCACCTTGRCAAAGCCTTCCGCATCCGTTGCCTCGAYACTGACCGTGAATGTACCGGCCTCTGTTGGCGTGCCTGTCACTGTGTCGCCCTCGGCACTCAGGCCCGCCGGCAATCCGGTGATCCGGTAGCTGTAAGGCTCGGTGCCACCCGAAGCTGCAACCTTGCGTACGCCATAGTCGACACCGACTGTACCGTCGACAAGATCGCTGACGTCGACAACAATGAACGGTTCATCGCCAATCAGGATCGTCTGGGTCTGTTCGGCCCTGAAGCCRTTCGCATCGGTGACCATGACCAGCACATCGAAAGGTCCTGACCTGGTCGGCTTGCCCGTGATCGTGCCATCCTCRGCACCGGTCAGGCCATCAGGCAGACCGCCGAATTCAAACCGGTAGGGATCGGCGCCGCCTGAAGCCGTAACCYGGTGCGTCCCGTAATCGACACCAATGGTGCCGCCCACAAGATCACCAAGATCAAACGAGATCTCCGGTGCAGGCGCGATGCTAACGGTCTGGGTCTCTTCAGCCTCATAGCCTYCCTGGTCCCTCACCCGCACCGTCACATCGAAGGAGCCATCCTTGACCGGGGTGCCCTTGACCTTGTTGCCATCGGCCGACAGACCGTCCGGCAGGCCTTCGATCTGATAGGTATAGGGATCCGTGCCGCCAGAAGCCCTGATCTCGCGCTCGCCGTAATCAACCCCAAGCTTGCCATCGACAAGCTCCTCGAAGTCGATCACGATCAYCGAGGCCGGATCAATCACCAGCTTCAGGGTCTGCGACTGCGTATAGCCGTCACTATCCGTTACCTTGAACGTGACATCCGTTTCTCCCGCCTCGTTTGGCGTGCCCGAGATGATGCCGTCATTGATCACAAGCCCCTCAGGAAGCGGCGCGGCCTCAAACCTGTAAGGCTCCGTCCCGCCGCGCGCCGACATGCGGTGCGAGCCATAATCAAGCCCAACCTTGCCGCGAAGCTCTATATCCGAAAGGACAAGTTCAAGCTCAGGCGCAATGGTCACGTGCAGTGTCAGCGTCACTTCCGTCTCAAAACCCTCAGCGTCCTTCACCGTCACCTTGACGGGGAAGTCACCCGA
>NZ_JBAKHE010000036.1:0-4527 GCF_049065885.1 Brucella sp. IR068
GACAAGACCCAATATGCTCGATATTTCGAAGGGATACCCCTTAATTGGTCCTGTGAAGTCAAAGTGGAAAAACATCACGAGACGTGCGATTTTGTCTTCGACGTGTACATGTCAGCGCAAAACTGAGTCTGACACAGCAAACGCCACGCGGTCGCAAACCAGGACGCAGGACGGATTTCACGAGTGATCCGGCAGTGATTGCGCGGCGCGAGAAAGCGCTATCGCGGTGGCAGACTGTCGATGGCTAGTTTCAAAGCTAAAGTCGAAAAGGCGCATAATCACTCGCCCCGGCCAGCCCTTGCAACCCCGACCAGCCGGGCAGGCCGGGGCTCAGCGCTGTGCCAACAAAAGCCTCGATCGGACATTTCTACTTTGCAAATAAACGGACAATTCAACTCTGCCGCCACATAGGTGGTGCATATATAATACGATCTAGCAAAGATTGATTCCTCCTATCATTCAAGATCGACAATCTGCTTTCGGTTCATTTAAGGCATTGGCAGCAGTTATATTCAAAGCGCCCGGGCGAAGGCCCGGGCGCTTGTCTTTCTTCAAGATGACCATGTTACCACTTCGTGTTGAAACCGACATTGGCCTTGAGCGCATAGCTGTCGGCAAAATCGACTTCCTCGACCGGGTGAACCCGATCAAGGCCTGCCTGCAAAAGGGATCGGACTGAGGTATAGGTCAGCGCGTTGATGACAAGCGCTCGTTCGCAGGCAGCGTCGAGGCGATCATGCTCATAGCGTCGGACAAGGGAGAGAATGCCAAGCGCCGCGCGATATCCCTGTTCAGGATGTGGTTTGTCGCGCTCATTCCGGCATGCCGCTGATGAGATTTGGGCATATGTTCCTTCACCGTGACGTATCCACAGTGGACGTTATTGCAGCAACAGTTTTTGTTTAACTGGCAGATTCCCTCCTGCTCGTCCTTCTCAAAATGCGCCGTTTTATTTCAATGGAGCCGGTGTCGGACCGAGAGAATTGGGTTTCGAGCTCTCAAATGATCGCAGTAGATTCAAGCGGTTCCGGAACCACGTTTGGCAGGAGTGTGCAGCAGTCCGATTGACATCAGAGAACAATTAAGTTGATATCAATCTATTGAGTGTGGTTATCTCCTATCCTCGCTCGCAAGCTGAGAATTTGAGAGAGCCATTAACAATCATTACAACGATAGCTTCGTCGAAATCCAGCTTGCGCCTACTGACTCTGTAACAATTTCTGCTGACCGTCAAACATGCTTGGCGCGAGAAATTCAACTGGGAGAGAATATCATGAAGATCGTAACAAGCTTGAGCTTTCAGGGCCAGTGCCGCGAAGCTTTCGAATTTTATGCCAGGGTCCTGGGAGGTAAGATCACCGCGGCAATGCGGTATAGTGACGGCCCGCCGGATTTGCCAATTTCGGATGAAAAATATAAGAATTGGCTGATGCACTGCTGGTTGGAGGTCGGTGACCAAGCCTTGATGGGAGCAGATATGGATGTTCAATGGGCTCCAAATGTCGACAAGCCGAAGAATGGTTTTGATGTCACTTTGCATACGGAAGAGCAGGCGGAGGGACAGCGCTGGTTCAATGAGCTCTCTGAGGGCGGTAAGGTGGTTAATCCGTTCGGCGAAACCTTCTGGTCGCCCGGCTTCGGTTCACTCGTCGACAGGTTCGGTGTTCCCTGGATGGTTAATACCATTCCATCGTCCGGTTGGAGTCGGTCGCAAGGTTAACCCCAAATGAGCGATTAATTCGGGCGACGCTGCCACTGATAGTTCGCAGCATTTGCCCAATCCAAACTTCAACCGGCAACGAAAGTAGATATCGGTTTGCATTATGTGCGTGGGCGACTATGCATGATCGGCTGTGGATGGCTGCATTGGCGGCCATCCACATATTCCGATAACGTAGTTATCGAGTACTCGAACCACAGTGGTGGTTGCCGTGAACTTCGAAGGCGGCGCCACGGATTTAATCGAACTTTCCACCAGCAAAGAAGCTCGACCGCAAATTGGAGGGGTAGCAACGTTGTGTTACGCTATGTTTCCGCCACCCGAACTGGTTGAAGTCGTAGCTCTTCTAATACACGGGCATTAGCTGCGCGGATCTGGGGAACAGAGACCATCCGTTGGCCGGTCCACGGCTACTTTAACGCTGCAAGCGCAATTGTCTCTGGTCCGTTAAACAGCAGCTCGACCGTGCAAGCGTCCATGTCCAAATGGAAAAACAATAGTTGCTCTGCTCTGGTATCGATCATCCTGAACACTGCCGGCATTTTGTACCGTTGGCTTGACCTGGACCGACCTGCCATCGGGTGCATGTCCATCAACGCCTGTGCTGGTGCGGGAAATGAACTTGATACCAAAAATGTCGGCAGCTTGGGCATCGCCCAGATTTCCGATTAGATTGCCATCAGGGGCGAAGGCCGCAGCTCGCGGAGTGATCGCGTACCTTATTGTGTGCAACGATCAACTCACGAATGGCGGGAGGGGAACAAACTTCAGGCAGGTGCGCCGGTATTGAGCGCTTGGCGGTAGTTTTACGATTGAATAGCATTCTCGTGGTAGAGCGATGCTGGTAAAATTAATTGCTTACCATTCTGCAGAACAGACCGGACCGGCGGCGTCACAGCCAGTTTTCAGCCCGGACACCTGGCATGCGAACGAACTCGCGCATATTGTTAGTGACGACGATCAGGCCTTCGCTGCGCGCATGCGCACCAATTTGCATGTCATGCGGGCCACACGGCGTACCGGCGCGTTCCAGTTCGGCCCGAACCTGGCCGTAATGCACTGCCGCCTTGCTGGCAAACGGAAGCACGTCAAGCCTCGCCACAAAATGCTCGATAGCCATCAGATTATGTTCACGGCGGGCGGACTTCTCGGCGCCGTAATGCAACTCGCCAAGCGTTATGCTCGATATGCAAAGGTATTCCGCCAGGGAATTGAACCTCTCAAGGACGGAAGGCGGATAATTCTTCATGACATAGATGCAGATGTTCGTATCCAGCATATAGACGTGCATCAGAAAGTCTCGCGCTCTTCCGCTGCCGGCTGTACCCGCTCGCTCATGAAGTCGTTAGTGACGCGCGGGCCATTAAGGAACAGATCGTCCCAGCGCTCACCCTTCGGTACGATAACGCGGCTACGGCCAACCTTCAGAATCTCCACCTGATGCACCTCCTCGGGGAAAGCCACAGCTTTGGGCAAACGCACTGCTTGACTGCGATTGCTGGTGAACACCGTTGAACTGGTCATGGGTACCTCCTGTTTGTGATATGCCAACGGGATATACATAACCTCCTATGCACGGAAAATCAAGGTGGATCCGTTTGAGCTCATACGCTAGGTCGCGCTGCAAATCGCACTTCAAGCTAGCGCTCGTGGACAAAGATTAACTGCGGAATCGTTTTTTGATTCAAGGCTGCCATTTCGAGGCTGCTTTGGGCGAACGGATCGGTTTGACAGACGAGGAATGGACAGTAATCAGTCCGCTTCTACCTGCTGAAAGTGGGCGTGGATGCCGCCCTGCTCAGGACAATCGGCGTTATTTCGAAGGCATGCTGTGGATGGCGCGCACAGGAGAGCAATGGCGGCATCTGTCTGATGAATACGGCAAGTGGAACGCGTCTTCAGCCGATATCGTTGACGCTTCACGCCAAGCTGCCTCAGTCTTGCTGCCTGTTTCCCGGCCATAGTTCCTCCATGCCGTCAGATCGCCCTCCTCCCGGCGTGAATAGAAACGCAAACAATAACCAAAATGATAATGCTCTCGGATACCCGTGGAGTGCTCCCCATTTCACCGGACACGTCGGCTAGATTGTTTTAGCCCTGATGAACTGCCGAGGGGAAGCCATCTTGAGAGCGGAATGGGGATGGATTTCGTTGTAGTCCTCGATCCATCCGTCGATGAGACGGAGCGCCGTTTCGGCGTCCGGTAGTGCCGAGATGCGGACGTAATCCCGCTTCTTGGTTTTGACGAAGGCTTCTGACATGCCATTCGACTGGGGACTGGCCACCGGCGTGAAGCAGGGTGTCAGGTTGAGCGCCTGGGCGAATAGCTTCGTATCCCTCGCGGTGTAAGCCGACCCATTGTCCGACAGATGTTCGATTGCATGTGGGGCTCTGGTTCCGTTGAAGCGTTTCTCGACCGCCTCCAGCATCATATCGCGCACGTCCGAGCCGGAGATGCCCGCATTGGCAACTGCCGTCCAGGCAATGATCTCGCGGTCGAAGGCATCGATGATGAACGCGAGACGAATGACCTCGCCATTCCAGCAGGTGAACTCCAGACCGTCCGAGCACCAGCGCAGATTGGATCGCATAACCATGACCTTGCCGTCATGGATGCGGCCCTTGCGAACGGCGGTATGCTTCTCCAGCAGCATGGCATGGTTGCCCATGATGCGATGGACCCGTTTGGCGTTGACCACAGGCTTATCGGCGGCCCGCCTTTCGCGATTGAGGAGCGCGGCGATCCGCCGATAGCCATAGGTTGGCCTTTGATCCACCAGCCTGCGAATGGTGGGCAGAAGCTCTGC
>NZ_JBAKHE010000037.1:0-4043 GCF_049065885.1 Brucella sp. IR068
AAACCCCAGTTTGAGGCAAGGTTGGGGCGGGTAGTTGTTGTAGCTGTTTTTGAGTGGATTGTTTGTCCATGGGATTTTGATGTTGTGGCGCGTTTGACTGGCTTTTGGTTGCGCCCTATGGATTTGGAGCATTGAATGAGCCTCTATGGTATGATGCGCACGGGCGTTTCGGGCATGAACGCGCAGGCCAACCGGCTTTCTGCGGTTGCGGACAATATCGCGAATGCGACGACGACGGGCTACAAGCGGGCCAACACGCAGTTTTCGTCGCTGGTTCTTCCCAATACCGCCGGCCAGTACAATTCGGGCAGCGTGCTGACCAATGTCCGTTACGGTATTTCGGAGCAGGGCGGTCTGCGCGGCAGTTCGTCGGCCACGGATCTTGCGATTGAGGGCAATGGTTATTTCATGGTGCGTGGCGCGGACGGATCGACGTTCCTGACGCGTGCGGGTTCGTTTGTTCCCGACAAGGAAGGCAATCTGGTCAATTCGGCCGGTTATTACCTTCTGGGTGCGGGGCCTGACGATCCGGGCGGGGCGCTTACGACGACCGGGCTTGGCGTTATCAATACCAAGGGCAAGCCCCTGCCGCCGGTAGCCAGTACCTCGGGCAAGTTCACCTTCAATGTTCCGCCGACCGACAAGGTTGTGGGCGAGGGGGAGTATAATCGGCAGACTTCGATCATTGCGTATAACTCCAAGGGCGAGGAGATCAAGCTCGATGTCAGCCTTGCCAAGACCGCGGACAACAAATGGAACGTGACGGTCAAGAACGCAGCCGACGGGAAGGTCCTGGCTGGCCCGCACGAGCTGACTTTCGACGCGAAGACGGGAGTGGTTGCCTCCGGCGGGGAGCTGGCGGTCAATCTGAAGGACTATGGCGGGGAAAACATCAAGCTTGATCTTAGTGAAGCCACACAGCGTGCCGGCGATTACGCGGTTTCAGAGAACAAGTGCAACGGCCAGCCCCCTTCCTCGGTGAAGCGCATCGGCGTGGCCCAGGACGGTGCTGTGGTGGCCGTCTACGAGAATGGCGTGCAGAAGGTCCTGGCACGTATTCCGCTCGCCAATGTTGCAAGCCCTGACAATATGACGGTTGTCAGCGGCAATGTGTTCCTGCCCAGTGCGGAATCGGGCGATATCCAGCTTGGTTATCCGCAAAGCAAGGGCATGGGGCGGATCATGGCTGGCGCGCTGGAGGAATCCAATGCCGACATCGCCCAGGAGCTGACCGACATGATCGAGGCGCAGCGCAGCTACACCGCCAATTCCAAATCCTTCCAGACCGCTTCGGAACTGATGGATGTTCTGGTCAATCTGAAGCGATGAGTTGAAGCGTTCCGGGCAGGGCAATCCTGCCCGGAACCTGTTTTATGCGTCCCCTGTCAGTTGTGTGTCCGCACAGGCATGGGGTCAGTTTCGAAGCCTTGTTTTGATTGTATCGGTGCGGCGCTCTCGTGCTGGCCGACCATGTTTTTTGAGGAATGGGACAGATGTCGCTCAGTTCTGCACTTTCGACAGCCAGAAACTCGCTTGCAGCAACGTCCAGGCAAACATCGGTGGTCTCGCGCAATCTGGCCGGGCTCAACGATCCGGACTATTCCAGGCGCACCGCCTCCCTGGTGTCGGGATCTTACGGCTCGCAGTTTGTCAGCATTCGCCGTTCCAGCGACGATGCGCTGTTGACCAGGCTCACCCAGTCCAACAGTGCATTTTCTTCTTCCTCCATTCTGGCCGGCGGGCTCGACCGCCTCTCGTCGGTGTTCTCGGGCAATGATTCCTCCGCCTCGCCGGCAAACCTGATCGGCAAGCTGCGCAATGCATTGCACAATTTTGCCACCTCGCCATCCAACAGCACGCTTGGCGACAGCGCGGTCTCAACCGCCCGTTCCCTTGCCGATGCCCTCAATACAGGCACCAGACAGGTCCAGACGCTGCGCCAGGATGCCGACAAGGAGATTTCCCAGTCCGTTTCCCGCGTCAACGAGCTTCTGACACGGTTTGAAAAGGTCAACAGGCAGATTGTCTCCGGCACGCGCCTCGACAACGATGTGTCCGACTATCTGGATCAGCGTGACGCGATCCTCAAGGAACTTTCCGGCGAGATTGGCATCACCACCGTGATGCGCGGCGACAATGACATGGTCATCTTCGCCGATAACGGGGTAACTCTGTTCGAGACCACCGCGCGCAAGCTCAGCTTCAATCCCTCCGGCACCCTGACACCGGGTTTTGAGGGCAATCCCGTGCTGGTGGACGGTATCCCGCTTAGCCATGATACTTTCGACCAGCCCTACGGAACAGGCCGGCTGAGCGGACTGCTGCAGTTGCGTGACCAGATCGCGCCGCAATACCAGTCGCAACTCGACGAGATGGCCCGCGGTCTGGTGACCATGTTTGCAGAACGCAGCCAGTCGGGTACAGGTGCCGACAAGACCGGCCTGTTCAGCTGGGCAGGATCGCCCGATGTCCCCGATGCGAAGGTCTCGGCAGGCCTTGCCGGTTCGATCAGGGTGTCTTCGGCCTTTGTGGCCTCTGAAGGCGGCAGCTCGCTTCTGCTGCGCGATGGCGGGGCCAATGGAGCCGATTACAAATATAACACCACCGGTTCGTCCGGCTTCAGCGATCGTCTGCGCGCGCTTGGCGAGGCATTCTCCACGCCCGTCAGTTTCGACAAGGCGGCAGGCCTTTCGGATCGTGCGAGCCTGATCGATTACAGCGCCTCGTCCGCCAGCTGGCTTGAGGGCAAGCGCAAGGCGGCGCATGAGGAACTGACCTATAACAGGACAGTCACCAACCAGGCGGAACAAGCCCTTTCCAACGCCACCGGTGTCAATATGAGCGACGAAATGGCGCTGCTTCTCCAGCTGGAACATTCCTACCAGGCAACGAGCCGGCTGCTGACCACCGTCAATGCGATGTTCGATACCCTTCTCAGAGCAGTGTGAGCCCCATGAAAATGCAATCCATCTCCAGTCATGCAACATCGGCAGCGCTTCGCCATCTGATCACCCGGACGCGGGCCGAGCTGGTGAAGGCACAACAGGAATCCAGTACCGGAAGCGTGGCCGATGTCGGTCTGGCCCTTGGCTCCAGAACCGGGCAAACGCTATCGTTCAGGCAGGAATATGATCGCCTCCACGTGCTCAAGGATATGAACGCACTGGTGCAGGAGCGCATGAAGGTGACGCAGGCTGCAACGGGCAAGATCCTCGCAAGCGGGCAGGAGTTCATGAAGAACCTGACCGGCGCCACCCGTGCTGCGGAAAGYGCGGCCACGATYGCAAAAGCTGCCCGCTCCGTGCTGGAGGGCGCAACGGGGCTGCTTAATTCCAGCTTCAAGGGCGAATATGTGTTTGCCGGCGTCAACACCGATGTGAAGCCGGTGAATGAGTAYAAGGAAGGCAGTGCCGCGCAAAAGGCGGTACGTCAGGCGTTTGAGGATCATTTCGGGTTCGCGATGAACGATCCGAARGTGGCCAACATCACCGGCGAGGAGATGGAGGCCTTTCTGAAAGGCGATTTTGCCAGCCAGTTCRACGATGCCAACTGGGCCCGGAACTGGTCGAAGGCCTCCGATACGCCGGTCAAGAACCGCATCTCGCCCACCGAAACGGTGGAGACCTCGGTCTCGGCCAATGCCGAGGGTTTCCGCAAGACGATCATGTCGGCTGTCATGATGGCCGARTTYGCCACCATCGGCCTCAACRGTTCGGCCTTTGAAGCGCTGAAGGGTCAGGCAACACAGATGTCAGCCGAAGGTATCAGCGGGGCGACSGCTGAGCAGGCAAGGCTCGGTCTGTCAGAGGCGCGCATCAAAGAGGCCAGCGACCATATCGACGCCCAGCAGCATATTCTCGAGCGGTCGGTTAACGATCTGGAGGCAGTCGATCCCTACGAGGCCAAAACGCGTTTCGATATATTGAAGACGCAGCTGGAGATGGCGTTCTCCCTGACCGTCCAGCTGCAGAATATAAGCCTGCTCCGCTATCTCAAATAGCCGGCATCGGATGTAAGCCGCAGGCCGGATCGCCCCGTTTGCC
>NZ_JBAKHE010000038.1:0-3716 GCF_049065885.1 Brucella sp. IR068
CTACGAGGCCAAAACGCGTTTCGATATATTGAAGACGCAGCTGGAGATGGCGTTCTCCCTGACCGTCCAGCTGCAGAATATAAGCCTGCTCCGCTATCTCAAATAGCCGGCATCGGATGTAAGCCGCAGGCCGGATCGCCCCGTTTGCCAGCGTTATTCCCCGCCAGGCCGCCAAGCTGTCAGACGTAGCAGGGACCGGCAGGTCAGTGCTGACCGCCGGATCCATCGCCGCACGCCACAGATATTTTAAGGAAACACCATGATCACGACCTCGCCGCTCGCCCTTGCTCCCAACGGTCCGGCTGCAGCTGACCCGTCCCGGCCCGCAGGCCCCGCGGCTTCGGCCGCAAACCGGGCAAGCGTCGACTATAATGCCTTTTTGAAGCTTCTGGTCACCCAGATGCAGAACCAGGATCCCACCCAGCCCATGGATCCGACCCAGTATGTCAGCCAGCTTGCCACCTTCTCCAATGTCGAACAGGCCGTGCAGATGAACAGCAAGCTTGACGCGCTTATCGCCAACACCTCCGTTACCCAGGCCGCAGGCTGGGTCGGTCGCACCGTCTCCAATACCGACGGCAGCGTCAAGGGCGTGGTCAAGTCCGTCACCATCCAGTCCAACGGCATGTTGGCCGAACTCGACAACGGCAAGAAAATCCTCATCGGACAAGGCATCAAGATCAGCTAGATCGTCTCTCCCCGAACCCCATCCGGAAAGGGACCCGGCGAACCGGCAAGCCGCAACGCCCGAGCGAAGGCGCCGAATACCGCGATCACAAAGCCGGACCTCCCGCATACATGAAAAGCACAGGCTGCCGGGTCCATTCATCCGCCAGCCTGTAGCTGGCGGGACTGGCTGAACGGAACCAGTCAGTCCCGCCGACCGACCAATACACGCCCCTCGTCATGCTGCAGCCAGTATCAACTGACCTTCGCCACGGTAGCGGTCGATCAGCACCACGACAGGAACATAGCTGCGGTCTTGTTCCGGGGACGGTGGACCCGGGTGGCGTACGGATCAGATAAGCAGGGAGAGCGGTCGAGGGCCTTCAAGCGATCCAATTGCCTCATATCACAAGGCGAGCTCGTCATCTTCTACGGGCAAGACTTCTCGCACTTGCCCAGCCAGACAAGCGTTGGCCCATCAACGAAACATTCCTTCCTGCGAGCCGCGGAATTTTTTCTGAAAACAACACTTCGAACGAATTGATCAGCCTGTCGGCACACCTATTGGTGTCATACTGAAAGTAAATTGGATGCTTTGGCCTGTTTACCGTCCGGAGCGTTGTGGTTTCATTGACAATCGTTGTGTAAGGCTGCGCAATTAAGAAATATTGTTGCACGGGGCCGCCGATGGCGGAAAGAAACGATAAGGCAATCGCCAGAGCAATCGTCGATAAAACCGCAAGTCCCTAGAAAAATCAGTCTGGTAGTGCATATTGCGTTAATCATAGCGATCAAAATATAAGAACATTAGCAAAACACTTCCAAAATGAAAATTGACATAAGTATGAACGTCTAGTCAAATCGAAAGAGATTCAGTAATTCTGCTCTGGTTTGTGTTCAAATTGGTCTGAAAACAAAGCCTTCTTCGCTTCCGCATCGAGGTCCGTCTTGCTGAAATTGGCCCAACTTCGTTCCATTATTGCTACCATTCTCTTCACCATTGTCTTGGTGCTAGGTGCGCAGGTCGATGCGAACGCTGGCTATCTGCAGTTTATTGATAAGGGTGGGTCGAGAGAGGTTCATATAGGGCGGCCTTGGACGTACAAGGTAGAGGTACAGTGTCATGGTTGTTATGGCGGGTGGAACCGAAATTGGAGCTTCAAGGATGATAAGTGGCTGAAGGGGGTTAATCTTGAGATCGAGTATGGACCGGGCGATTGGCTGACATTGAGTTACTCCACCAGAAGTTTTTCTGCGGGCGCGTCGGAGGTTGCCGGTTGGTCAAAAGACGGAATGCCCCTTTATATCGTGGTCCCGGGTTATGCAGAAGGTGGCATTAAGCTCCCGTGGTTTGAGCCGCATGCGGAAGTGAGTGTTCCGAATGGGGAGGGGCCTTTTAAGTATGGGGAGGATGTTCGACTTGAGGCGAAGGTGACCGGCTTGCCAGGATTGGCTCGAATTACGGGGATGAGTGGTGATGCGGGTGGACTGTCATTTAATGGGACCGATTTGCGTGTTGGTGGTCGCGCAAGCATACCAGGCACGAGCACATACACGCTGAAGATAACTGATGCTTGGGGATGGACGGTTGAAAGCGGTGAATTCAAAATTAAAGTCCTTGATCCGGACATCTGGGTCACGATCAAGGACGGTAAAAAGGTTTCTGCCACTTATGGGAAGGCGATTGACCCGGTAACGTTTGAAGCGAGCCGGGGCATTAGCCCTTACACCTATACGCTTGAGGGCAAGTATCCCCGAGGTCTGAAGATTGATGCCAGCACCGGAGTGCTGAGCGGTACGCCGACGGAATCTGGCACCTTTACCTTTAGCGTGCGTGCCACCGACGCCAACCGCTACAGTAACGTGAACGGGATTAGCGTTACGATTGCCCCACCGTCTATAACCATCAGCCCCGAGACCTTGTCTAACGGCAAGGTCGGTGTGGACTATAGCCAAACGATTTCGGCGTCGGGTGGTATCGCACCGTATAAATACAGGGCGGGTGTAAATACATCGCCTCCTGCGGGACTTTCCATCAACGAGACGACAGGGGAGCTGTCTGGCAAGCCGAGAAAGGCCGGGACGTACACATTCTGGCTTGGCGGCAGCGATGTGAACAATCAGGGCGCGAATAGTGATGAGACCAACGGCTGGCGCTTCTATACCGTTGAAATAGCGCCGCCTGACATCAAGATTTCGGTCGATAACACTAACGGCAACCTGCCTGTTCCGGTCTATAATCAGGTCTATAGTGCGAAGTACAAGGCAGAAGACGGCATCGCTCCGTATAAATGGAGCGTGGCAAGCGGCGAGCTTCCCGCTGGACTGAGTCTCAACGCCGATACCGGTGAATTGACCGGAACGGTCAAGGCTTCGGGCAGTTTCTCCTTCAAGGTCCAGGCGACGGACGCCGAGGGCTATACCAAAACGCGCGATGAGAGTTTCACGATTGCTGCACCGGAGATTACGCTTGATCTGTCGCAGCTTGTCGATGGCAAGGAGGGGCTTGTCTATGGTCCTGTGCAGGTTACGGCTGGAGGCGGTGCGGAGCCTTATAGCTACAGCTTCGAGAACCTGCCTGAGGGCCTGACGCAGAATGCGGATGGCACAGTTACGGGCACGCCGACGAAGGCTGGCGCTGCCAGCGTCAAGGTGACTGTGACCGACAAACATGGCACCGCGGTGAGCCAGACAAAAGAGATCAACATCAAGGCGGCACCCGATATCTGGGTCATGATCCGGGAAAAGAGTGAACTTGTGACTGCCGTTTACGGGCAGGCAATTGAGGCGCGGACGTTTTATGCGGAGAACGGTACCGAACCCTACACCTTTAGCCTGGAAGGCAGCGTTCCTCCGGGCCTGACGCTGGATTCTGCAACCGGTGTTCTGAGCGGTACCCCAACCCAGACCGGCACGTTCAACTTCGATGTGCGGGCAACCGACAAGGACAGCTACAGCAATACGCATTCCAACAGTGTCACTGTCTCGGCCGACATCAAGGTTACGGTCGATAGTGCGGGAGGACAGCTTCCCGTACCGGTCTATAACCA
>NZ_JBAKHE010000039.1:0-3125 GCF_049065885.1 Brucella sp. IR068
GGCAATGCACTTTCGGAATCGGATCGTCCGGAACTGACCTCGGCGAAGATCATCATCTCGGGCGGTCGTGCGCTTGGTTCTGCCGAAAAGTTCCAGGAAGTGATCCTGCCGGTTGCCGACAAGCTGGGTGCCGCAGTCGGCGCCAGCCGCGCAGCCGTTGATGCCGGCTATGCGCCGAACGACTGGCAGGTTGGCCAGACGGGCAAGGTGGTTGCACCGGACCTTTACATCGCTGTCGGTATCTCCGGCGCGATCCAGCATCTGGCGGGCATGAAGGACTCACGCGTCATCGTCGCCATCAACAAGGATGAGGAAGCGCCGATCTTCCAGGTCGCCGATTATGGCCTCGTCGGTGATCTCTTTACCGTCCTGCCAGAGCTGCAGAAGACCTTCTGATTACTTTAGAAACCAATTGCGGCGGGGCTGCACCAGCATGTGGAGGAAAGCCCGCCCTGCAACTTTCCAACGGGTATCTGTTAGCGCTTCCAGGCAATGTGGAGTGAACTGCAACTGAACACCGTTACGCCCATGAATGTCACATTGCGAGGAATTTGCGTAAAGAACAACCAGCTGAAAAACCTCGAAGTGGTAATTTCCATATAAGCAAATGGCGCATGAGCGACGCTTCGGTCATCCCATGTCGGCACTGACAGCAGATTCGATTTTGGAAATTAAAGCGCCTGCGCCTTAGCGTCCTCGCCAAACAACGCGCCTTGCCGAGCCCACGCTATTTTTTACTTCAGCGCCCTTCAGTTCTTGGTCACGACCGGCGCAATGTTCGCCAGAAAACATGATGTCATTTAAATGGAGGGGACCCGAAATATGGGGGTAACCCCATTCAATCAATGCTTATCGCATGACATGTCTTTTCCATGCTTGGTTCGTATTGTAGACTTCCATTTTTTAGGGAGATGTTCTGGCCTTCAGGTTACTGCGCTCTATTTCGAGAGGGAGAGGTTTTGCTGTCATAGTAAACAATACAAAATAACATCATTTCAGATGACATTCAGTCTAACTTACGTTTTCTCGAGGCTGGAGGGGAAATGAGTAGCTTAAATTTCAGTATGGTGGCTACACATAAGGTGGAGGATCTAGATGGAATTGAGGTGATTAAAACCAGCGCGGCGTTAGCCTCGCCTAACGCATATGTTTATACATCCAGAATTTGGCCCTTCAAGGCAAGATTTTCGGCAGTGCCATCTCTATTGGTGGGAATGGCTACGAGAGGATATGTGAGAGGTAGATTTTCGATTAGAAACACTCTTTCTCAACTTTCCTTGGCGCCGGGGTCAATTTTCGTAATACCGCCCAATACGACTTTTGACGCCGAGATTGAATCCAATGCCGAAATCATTCAAATATATGTTTCCGACCGCCTTTTTAAAAATATCGAACAGGAGTTTTTGGCGGCGAGTGAAGGTCTTTTTAATCTAGGCTCCAGGTTCTCTATTTCAGACCAGTTTCTGACCCAAACGATCCTATCGATTAAGGAGATAGTAGAAAGGGGAGGGACGTTCGCACGAATAGAGCTTGAATATTTGACCCGGGTGCTTACCGCACGTTTGATCGCCAAATATTCAAATAGCGGTCAGGAAGAACACGTTGGGGAAGGTAGTCTGCCACCAAGCATCCTACGCGATGTGATTGATTTTATAGATAACAATATAAGCCGGCGTATCACTGTAAATCATTTTTCTGCAATGGCGGGATTAGGCCCTGCGCAGTTTGCTCGATTGTTCAAGCGATCAACGAATGTCACGCTGCATCAATATATTATATTGCGCAGGATAGAACGCGCGCGGGCCTTGCTGGAGGAAACAGATCTCCCCATTGTGGAGATCGCTCAGGAATGCGGTTTTTCCGATCAGGTGCATCTCTCCCGATTTTTTAGCCGCATTGTTGGGACCAGTCCGGCTTCTTTCAGAAGGAAGGCGCGAAATCGATTGTCGGGTCAACTTCATAGTTTGTGACCAATGTCAATTTTGTGCAAACGTGTCGATATCTGCATAGAATTTAATATAAACATCTATACTTCTTGTCGGATAGGTCTGGCACTGAATAAATGGATTTGCAGTCGAATGTAGAAGAGAGTGCGACATAAGCTAGAATTGAAAGATTGAGGAGATTTTTGCTCAAGATAAAAGTATCCTCATCATTTGTTAGGCTAATCAATAAAGGGCCTCTCTCTTCTTGACTGCGATTCTTGTCTCTTTGCCGGTCGTAACGCCGAGGAGGGGCTCATCATGGTTATTGTCACGAACAAAGCGACCGGTTCATCCAGTACAGTCGCGGGTAATAACATTATTCTTTCGTCTCCGAGTGTTGTTAAACTGTCATTGAGCCCCCGCGCAATTGCAGATTACCAGAAGATCGGCGATGATCTCGTCATTCGCCTTCACAATGGCGAAACAATCCGAATTGTTCATTTTTATGCTCATTATCCGAATGGCGATGATAATGATTTAGTCCTGCAAGACGAGGACGGGAAGCTGTGGGTTGGTCAGCACGGTGATGGATTAGCAGATTTCAACTTTGCGGAAATTCAGTCGGTTGACCAACTGATGGGTGGCGCAACAGGCGGCGTAAGTCCCGTTCTTCTCGGGTTGCTTGGCCTTGGCGCGGTTGGCGGGATTATTGCTGCGGCGTCAAGTTCCGATAACGATGACGACAATGACAATGGCGCAGGTGTTGATAGGGAGCCCCCGGCAGAGCCTGCCGTGGCGCTTGAAAACGATACCGGCCTTCCAGATGACGGCATTACTGGCGATGGGACGGTCGTTGTAAGTAACCTCGAGGAGGGTGCTACTTGGCAGTACAGCACAGATGGGGGCAAGACCTGGCATGACGGGAGCGGCGCAAGTTTTGAACTTCAGCCTGGTGTCTATGGCGATGGGGATATTCTGGTCCGTCAGATAGACTCCGCGGGGAATATTGGTCCCGCGACTTCACTCGGACCCGTAAATGTTGATGTAACCGCACCGACGACCGATGTCGCCATCACCGATCCGGAAGGAGACAATATCCCGACAGCTTCCGGCACGACGGAACCGGGTTCGACGGTTGTGGTGACCTGGCCGGATGGCACGACCTCGCAGGTGACGGCGGATGGCACGACCGGCGCATGG
>NZ_JBAKHE010000040.1:0-2407 GCF_049065885.1 Brucella sp. IR068
CTGTCACAGCAGCAAGCAGCGGCGGTATGGAGCGGGCTTCCCGGCCCTGCCCGATATTGTCAGTCGGCCGGATCCGGGGCGAACCCGGAGAATTTCGATCCACGGACATCCGGGCTGTCGGATTCTGCATGGGGAATCTTTCGGATTGCCTCTCATGATAAAAAACCTTGCGTTCCTGATCGATTGCCAAACCGAGCGCCGCACCTGCTCGCTCCCACAGCATTGCCACCTGCTGGCGCTTTTGCGACAGCCACGCCAGCTGGCGTCGTGCTCCTGCCCCTGTGCCAGCGACAATCCCGGCAAGTGTGTCGATACCACGCCTGCGGGCAAAGTCCCGCACATGTGCCTGGTAGCCAGCCTCGCCAGCAAAATCCAGCGTCGTGGTTTTGGCGCCCGAGCGCCCGAGGCGTTTGGCCAGTTGCCGGAACAATTCCGGTGTGTGGCTTTCCCCTTCAATGCTTTTGCGGCGGACACCTGTGGCTTCATGCAGCCTGGCCGTCCAGACATTGCGTTCAACCGTGCGCTCCTCAAAGCGCCTTTCACCGCCTTGCGCATCAGGGACTGCAATTTTTACCGACACGGTCTCGACGCCATCCTTGCGAAGCGTGACCGTATCCCCTTTTGAAGCTCCCGCCGCAGACAGGGCTGCCGGCAGACCGACACCCCGGAGGCGATGGACCTTCCCGCCCTCAACCTTCAGATCAGCATAGGGCGTATCATTCGTGTCCTCATCCCAGGACCGGAATTTTGTCACCCCGGTTTCGACCAGTTCGCCGGTGATCCCCTTCGCGTAATCAATACGGGATCTGTCCTCCCGTTCGGGCCTGAAGTCCTCGCGTGCAGCATAAAGATCAGCCCTGTGACGATGACGGGTCATGGACACATAGGTCAGGTGCCTGTCCATCATGCCGCTGGCAAGCACAAGGGTCCGGTCGACAGTCGCGCCCTGCGACTTGTGGATTGTCACCGCATAGCCGTGATCGATGTTGCGGTAACTGTCCTCGCTGAGAACAATCTCGTTGCCGCTGTCGAGCCGGACAGAAAGAAGCGGCGCGCGGAATGCGTTGCCGGTGGAGACCACCGTGCCGAACATGCCGTTCCTGACGTATTGCGGACGGTTTCCCCTTGCACGCGGTTCGAGGAAACGGGCGTTCTCGAGAAAGATAATCCGGTCGCCTGCAGCAAACTCCCGCATGCCCCGCTCCGTCCGGAAGCGGCGCGCGCCATCGAGCGCTCCCTCTTCCCGCATCACCTTGCGCAAGGCTTCATTCAGCCTGTGGACATCCCTGTTGGTGTGCGCCAGCACCAGCAATGCATCACCCGGCAACTGGCCACCACCGTTTGGTGCTGCGATCCCCGTCCCGGGTTGCACGCCTCGTCCCGTCTGTGATGGCGTGATCAATTTCCGCCGCGCATCCGTCCAGTCCCTGACCAGACGCCCGATCAGTGCATCCCGGGTTTCCGCCTCGACCAGATGCCCGCGTCTGGCGTAGATCTCCAGTCCCGCCGCGGTGTCACCGCGAGCAAAGAGTTTTGAGGCATCGCGTGCCCATTCATCCTGTTGCCGGCGCACACCGGCAAGTTCGGCGGAACTGATCCGCTCCGATATTGCCCGGAAAGCCGCACCGGCCCCGATCGGCTGAAGCTGCATGGCATCGCCGACCAGAACAACCTTTGCGCCAGCCTTTTCTACGGCATCCAGCACACGTGCCATTTGCAACGACGAGACCATGCCTGCCTCGTCGATGACGAGGATGTCACCGCGCATCAACTGATCGCGCCCGTTATTCCAGGCATGCTCCCACGCGGCAAGCGTTCGCGATCTGATGGCGGAACTCTCCTCCAGCCCCTCGGCAGCCTTGCCGGAAAGTGCCGCGCCCAGGACGCGATGATGTCCGCTTTCCCAGGCAAGGCGCGCAGCTGCAAGCAATGTCGACTTGCCCGTACCGGCAAGACCGACGACAGCAGCGATACCGCTGTCCCCCGTTACATGCTGAATGGCTTCAATCTGCTCAAGATCCAGCCTAAACGGCTTCAGTGGATTGTCCTCTTCGACGAAACGCAATGCCGCTGCGCGTCCAGCGTCCGAAATCCCGAAACCCTTCCTCCCAGACAGGATATCGGCTGAACGCATCATGTTATGTTCGGTGCGCAGGATCTTTCGGGTGGTGAAGATGGCCGGTTCCGTTGCCTCGCCCTTCACCCGGCCATTCACACGACCCTTGATCGGGTCGGTCAGCGCGCCAGACTGCTGTGGTTTAAGGAGCACCAGATCAGGAGAAGCCATCAGTCGTGCACGGATATTGGCAAAGTCTGCCGGATCATCGACATAGCGGTGGATGACCCTTGCGATATCCTTCTCGTCAAAGGTGGAGCGCTCATTGCCAAGCTGTCTGAGGAGAGGCTC
>NZ_JBAKHE010000041.1:0-1927 GCF_049065885.1 Brucella sp. IR068
ATTACCAGCAATCGCGCATTGCACAGGAGCACGCGGCCGAGCAGCGTCGTCTGAGCGTGGAAGTCCCTATGCCATCATCTGGGTTGGCGGCTATGTTGCAACTAGCACCTCAAGCGCAATTGCAACATTTGGTTGATCGTCCGGAACTTCGAAAGGAATTAACGCAGCTCTCGCATATGCTTGAAAGGCGATTGGCGCCCCAGGAGCGTAAGGCGCTTCACGACGATGATTTCGACACGGCGCAGAAATCACTTGGTGTTTCGATGGAGCAAGCCACGCAGATATCTCACTGAGGCAGCTAGTCGCCGAGGTAGGCCGGCCGAGCCGACGCCACCAACGAAGATTGACGCAAAATAACCCGAGTATCACCTGGTTCTGCTTCCGCGAGCAATATCAGAGTACATTGAGAGGACATGTTGTCATTCTGGCAGTTGTTCCTGGTTTCTGGCAACGAAACCTGCTGTTCCGCGCGCCAAAARCAAATARCATGCGATTGTTTGCTGGGTCAGTGATTGCCTGACCAGTATTCATTGAGAACGCCATTTCTTGTCTCGCCGGGCCAACAGCTCTGGCGAGACCTTTTTGTTTGTTTTTCCGGCTCATTGCGGCCCGGTTATTTTGAGGAGGAATATCATGGTATCGGTCAACCCGACTGCGAAAGTAGCCCTGGCAACGCTCCAGACCTTGAAGCCAAAACCTGAAGAAGCAAGCGCGCCCAAGCAGGCATCTTCATCGGTTCTTGATCCATTGACCAAGGTCCGTACAGGCGCGGGCGTCTCCGATGCCCTGATGAAAATCAGTGAGCTCGTCAGCAGCAAGAATGGAACCCATCCAGCCCGTGCAGAAAGCTCAGTCGAGGAGACAAGTTATATTCGCTGCCGTTTTACAACAAAGGACGGTACTGTTGTGGACTTTGGAAGCGTCCCAAGGGGCAAAGGCATGCTGTCGAAAGGAGAAGGCACCAAGGTGTCGGATCTGCCGGCTGATATCCTCGAACGTTTCCCCTCCCTGAAAACGGCCGATCGGGTCGTGGCTCATGAGCCGCCGCAGGTGAGCGACGAGGTGTTTCGTAACGGTGTCATCGCGTGGTTGAAAGACTGCAACATGCGGGACGAAAGCTTTCGTGCTGCCCTCGCCAATGGAACATTGAAGGTGCAACGAGCCAGCGATGTTCCTGAACTTGGCGGATTGTCGTTTGATTTTGACATCTATGATGCACAAGGGCGTGCTATTGGTGGTTTAGGCGGCAGTCGAGCTTTTAATAAGGAGTTTCTTGCTGCCCAGAAAGCGGCTGGACTGGCGACTTCTACAGGGGGGCTGTTCGGCATCGATTTTTTTGTGACATGGCCGAAAAAGGCCGGATGAACCCGGTAACGAACCTGTCTTTTCGATTATGATTTTGAGTATTGGTGGGACGTCAATCAATGATCCGCTTGTCTTTTACAGCTGCTGTAATCGTTTTCGCTACGCCGGCTTTCGCCGATCACACAATAACCGTAAACTGGCATAATCAGACGCGGGACAGGATTTCGGGTTCACTGATCAATTGCGAACCGCGAGGGACATGTTCCTTCCCCCAGTTCGGGGTTGGTGTCGGCGAAATCCAGAAGACTGTGCAGACTGTAAGCCCCGATACCTTCCTCAGATGGATGGACGTGGGTTACAGCTACTGGCACGAGAACGGCGGCCTTGACGGAAAAGGCGGTTTCAGGGGCTGCAAGATCTCGATATCAGCACATGGCCCATCCAGCACTTGGGCAGGTCCAGGCTGTGAGGAGGACAAGACCCAATATGCTCGATATTTCGAAGGGATACCCCTTAATTGGTCCTGTGAAGTCAAAGTGGAAAAACATCACGAGACGTGCGATTTTGTCTTCGACGTGTACATGTCAGCGCAAAACTGAGTCTGACACAGCAAACGCCACGC
>NZ_JBAKHE010000042.1:0-1688 GCF_049065885.1 Brucella sp. IR068
TCCCGCAACTCCAGACCCTGCGGCAGCGTGTCGGCCGTGAACGTGTAAGGCGACGTACCGCCCTCCGCCTGCAGCGTGTGGCTATAGGAAACGCCCTGCTTGGCTGGCGTCAGCGCCGTCACCGTGATCGCCGGCTTTTCCTTGATCGAGATTCCTTTCGTCGCAGACTTCTCGTACCCGTCCTTGTCCGTCACCGTCACAGTGACAGTGGCGCTTCCAGCCTCCGTCGGCGTGCCCGCAACTGTGCCATCCGACTTCTGCGTCAGACCCTCAGGCAGGTTCTCGAAGCTGAAGGTATAAGGCTCTGCTCCACCTCCGGCCGTGACCTTCACCGGACCATAGGGAAGGCTCTGCTTGCCGTCGACAAGCTGCGACAGGTCAAGCGTGATCTCAGGCGCAGCCTTGATCGTGATTGTCCTGGAAAGGGGGATCGCGTTGCCGTCATTGTCTGTCAGCTTGATGGCGACAGGGAACTCGCCTGACACCGTCGGTGTACCCGAGATTGCGTTGCCCTTGGCAGTCAGTCCCTCAGGCAGATCCGAGATTTCAACCTCATAACGACCCGTTCCACCTGAACTCGTGACAGTGTGGGAATAAGGACGGTTCTGCTTTGCATCAGGGAGTTCCGGCACGGTCGGAGGCGCCCAAATCCCGAACTCAGCCTTTCCTTCTCCCTTGTAACCATCTGCATCCTCGGCGGTGACCGTTACCCTGCCCCCGCCACTTTGGCTCGGAACACCGGACACAATCCCCGTCTGTTCATCTCCGCTGAGGCCAGCAGGAAGGCCGCTGAACTTATAGGTATAAGGGCCTTCGCTGCCAGAAGCCTTGACTGTGACAGGAGCGTATTCAACACCCACATAGCCACGATGGAAACCGCTGACATCAACCGTGATCGTCGGCTTTGCCTTGATTGAGATTTCCTTCGTCGCAGACTTCTCGTAACCATCCTTGTCCGTCACCGTCACAGTGACAGTGGCGCTTCCAGCCTTCGTCGGCGTACCCGAAATCCTGTTGCCTTCAGCCTTCAGGCCCTCCGGCAGACCTTCGATCTTGTACTCGTAAGGCTCGGTACCCTTGTCTGCCTTCACCTCGACCGGGCCATAGGCAAGATCCTGCTTGCCATCGACAAGCTGTGACAGGTCAAGCGTGATCTCAGGCTTTGCCTTGATGTTGATCTCTTTTGTCTGGCTCGCCGCGGTGCCATGCTTGTCGGTCACAGTCACCTTGACGCTGGCAGCGCCAGCCTTCGTCGGCGTACCCGAGACTGTGCCATCCGCATTCTGCGTCAGACCCTCAGGCAGGTTCTCGAAGCTGTAGCTATAAGGCTCCGCACCGCCTCCAGCCGTAACCTGCACAGGACCATAGACAAGCCCCTCCTTGCCATCGACAAGCTGCGACAGGTCAAGCGTAATCTCCGGTGCAGCAATCGTGACTTCCTCTTCACGCGTGCCGCTGACATTATTGGTGTCGGTTGCCTTGACCGTGAAGCTGAAGGGGCCAGACTTGGTCGGCGTGCCGCTCAACTCGCCATTCGAGGCCAGCGTCAGCCCCGGCGGCAGCTCTCCGCTTTCCTTCGTGAAGGTAAAGTCGCCGATACCGCCTTCGGCCTTGTACTTTGCACTATAGGCCTGGTTATAGACCGGTACGGGAAGCTGTCCTCCCGCACTATCGACCGTAACCTTGAT
>NZ_JBAKHE010000043.1:0-1453 GCF_049065885.1 Brucella sp. IR068
CCATTTCGGCAACGGCTGCAGCCGGAGCGTCGATGTTCACGAGCGTGTAATACGCCTTGCGATTCTTCTTGATGCGGTAGGTGAGGGGACGCAGACCCCAGCTTTCGACCTTACCGACCTTGCCGCCATTAGCTTCGAGGACACCCTTGTACTGTTCGACGAGAGCGTCGACCTGCTGCTGGGAAATGTCCTGGCGGGCAAGAAGCACATGTTCATAAAGAGCCATTGGCTTTGCCTTTCTTCTGTTACAACATGCTAACACCAGCGGCTAAGCCTCTGCGACTTCTCTTGATCCGGCAGGCCGGAGAAGAAAGGACGCGCAACTTGAGACGGTCGAGAGCGGAGACACGGGAGGCAGAAGCGCTTATGACTTCTACGGACAATAGCGCAATTAATTGCACTGTTTGACCGGCCCTCCGTTCAGCCCCCAGCTGGTGCCGAGCAATGAACGGGCGGCTATTACGTGTTTTTCCCCGGCTTTGCAAGGCGCAAACGACACAAAAACCGGGAAATACTTGACTTTGCTGCCCGCGCTGGGGCACATCGCGCCAAATTGTGCAATTAATTGCAAAGATGAAAGAGGTTTTCATGGCGGTAGCATTCACTTTTCCCGGGCAGGGCAGCCAGGCTGTAGGCATGGGCAAGGCTCTGGCAGAGCAGTTTGCAGAAGCGCGTGCTGTTTTCGAGGAAGTGGACGCGGCACTGGGCGAAAAGCTTTCCGCTACCATGTTCGAGGGACCGGAAGACGTACTGACGCTGACCGCTAATGCCCAGCCTGCGCTGATGGCGGTCTCGATGGCCGTGCTGCGGGTCATGGAAGCGCGCGGCTTTTCCCTGAAGGATAAGGTTTCCTACGTCGCCGGGCATTCGCTTGGTGAATATTCCGCGCTTTGCGCGGCAGGAACATTCTCGCTTGCCGATACGGCACGTCTCCTGCGCATCCGAGGCAACGCGATGCAGAAAGCCGTTCCCGTCGGCGAAGGCGCCATGGCGGCCATCATCGGTCTGGAGCATGGCGACGTGGAAGCTGTCTGTGCAGAAGCAAAATCCTCGGGCTCGGTCCAGATCGCCAATGACAATGGCGGTGGTCAGCTCGTTATTTCCGGCTCCAAGGCTGCGGTCGAACTGGCTGCCGGGCTGGCGTCCGAAAAAGGTGCCAAGCGCGCCATCATGCTGCCGGTGTCCGCGCCCTTCCATTCGACTTTGATGGGGCCTGCCGCTGACGCCATGCGCGAAGCGCTCGCTTCGGTCGAAAAGCACAATCCAATCGTTCCGCTTATCGCCAATGTGCGCGCAGCGCCCGCCACCGATGCCAACGAGATTGCCGATCTACTCGTCGAGCAGGTCACGGGTCAGGTGCGCTGGCGTGAAACTGTCGAATGGTTTGCGACCAATGGCGTCACCACGCTTTATGAAGTAGGTTCGGGCAAGGTTCTGACCGGTCTGGCGCGCC
>NZ_JBAKHE010000044.1:0-1451 GCF_049065885.1 Brucella sp. IR068
GACTACAAGGACATCAAGCTTCTGCAGCGTTACATTTCCGAACGCGGCAAGATCGTTCCTTCCCGTATTACGGCCGTCAGCCAGAAGAAGCAGCGTGAACTCGCCAAGGCGATCAAGCGCGCCCGTTTCCTCGGCCTGCTGCCTTACGTTGTGAAGTAAGAACACGAATTCGGGAGGTGGTTCGCCTCCTCCCGTTTCCTCCGTTGCGATGGGCGTAGCGGATGTACCAAAAACCCGAGTTGGGGCAGAGTCCTCTAACTGCACGAACCGGCCAGACCGGAGCAGGACAGCGAAACTGATGAAATTCAATGGAACCATTATCGGTATCGGCATATTGGCGGGGCTTGCCTCGGCCTTGATGTCGTCCGGCGTCATCATGCAAGGTGGCGCGATGGCCGCCGCCATGGCCATGGTTCTCTATTTCCTGACACCGCTTCCCATCTTCGTCGTTGCCCTTGGCTGGGGGTCGAGCGCCGGTATCGTTGCCGCCGCCACCGCCACGGTTGCCGTCGGCGTAGTCGCTGTTCCGATCGCAGCACTCCTGATGGCGTTGACGAGCTTCGTACCTGCGGCGACGGGAGCGTATCTTTCCGGCCTCGCACGGCCAGCGGAAGAACTCGGCGGACCGAAGGATATTCTGGTCTGGTATCCGCTGTCGGACATCATCTTCCGCCTTGCCCTGATGGTGGCGCTCAGCTTCATCGTCATCGGCGCCATTCTTGGGTTCGGCCCGGACATGGCGCGCGAACTCGCTAGCACCCTTATCGACCAACTTGCGGAAGCCGATCCCCAGTTCACGGCCAGCGAAGACATTCGGGACAATGTGACCGCGCTCCTGATGGTCGTCTTGCCTGCAATCCAGCCGGCAACCTGCCTCGCTATTCTCGTTGGCAATCTTTATCTGGCGCAGCGCCTGATCTCGATGTCGGGTCGCCTGCGCCGTCCGCGTGACGACTGGCCCGCGACGCTGCGCATGCCGCGCCCGGCTTTGCTTGTCTTCGCGGTCGCTCTTGCGGTCGCATTTCTTCCCGGCGGCGCCGGATTGATTGCGACCGTCATCGCCGGCGCTCTCAGCGCAGGCTTCATGATGTCAGGTCTTGCCATCATGCATTTTCGCACACGCGGCAAGGTCTGGCGCCCGGTGGCGCTGTGGCTTGCCTACTTTGCGATCATACTTTTCGCATTCCTGCTTTTCATCTTCATGGTTCTCGGACTTTTCGACACTTCGCGCGGCGCGCCGGTTTCGAAAATGCCTGGCGCCGACAGTCAGTAAACCCGATCAGAAACTCGAAAGGAAACTCCAATGGAAGTCATTCTTCTGGAACGCATTGGCCGCCTCGGCCAGATGGGCGAAACCGTCAAGGTCAAGGACGGCTATGCCCGTAACTTCCTGCTCCCGCAGGGCAAGGCTCTTCGTGCCAACGAAGCCAACAAGAAGAAGTTCGAAGGCC
>NZ_JBAKHE010000045.1:0-1411 GCF_049065885.1 Brucella sp. IR068
GGCGCGCCAGACCGGTCAGAACCTTGCCCGAACCTACTTCATAAAGCGTGGTGACGCCATTGGTCGCAAACCATTCGACAGTTTCACGCCAGCGCACCTGACCCGTGACCTGCTCGACGAGTAGATCGGCAATCTCGTTGGCATCGGTGACGGGCGCTGCGCGCACATTGGCGATAAGCGGAACGATTGGATTGTGCTTTTCGACCGAAGCGAGCGCTTCGCGCATGGCGTCAGCGGCAGGCCCCATCAAAGTCGAATGGAAAGGCGCCGATACCGGCAGCATGATGGCGCGCTTGGCACCTTTTTCGGACGCCAGCCCGGCAGCCAGTTCGACCGCAGCCTTGGAACCGGAAATGACGAGCTGACCACCGCCATTGTCATTGGCGATCTGAACGGAACCGGAGGCTTTTGCTTCCGCGCAGACAGCTTCCACATCGCCGTGCTCGAGACCGATGATTGCAGCCATCGCACCTTCACCGACCGGAACAGCCTTCTGCATGGCATTGCCACGAATACGCAAGAGCTTGGCGGTGTCGTAGATGGAGAACGTGCCCGCTGCACACAGGGCGGAATATTCCCCGAGCGAATGCCCGGCAACGTAAGAGACGTCGGAGGCGAGATTCAGTCCTCGCGCTTCCATCATGCGGATGACTGCCATCGATACAGCCATCAGCGCCGGCTGGGCATTGGCGGTCAGGGTGAGTACGTCTTCTGGTCCGTCGAACATAACCGCGGAGAGCTTCTCACCAAGAGCTTCATCGACCTCGTCAAATACAGCTTTGGCTTCCGGATACTTATCAGCAAGAACTTTTCCCATTCCCACTGCCTGGCTGCCCTGTCCGGGAAACGTGAATGCTACCGACATTTGTGCCTCTTTATATGTATAATTGGTCGGGGTGTGCCTTAGCGAAGCATTGAGAGTCAAGCAATTCTCACCCCTTTAGCGATTCCCGCCTTGCATCTTAGGGGAAAACCTCGTATTAGCCGCCCCGTTCAATATCTGGCATCGGCTGGGGGCTGAACGAAGGCGGGTAATCTAACCCGATGAAGGTATAAATCCTTCGGCCTTCCGTGTCTCCGCTCTCGATTGTCTTTCCAACGCGCCTTTCTTCGCTGGTTTCAGCTTTAAGAGGTCGCAGAGGCTTGGCGCCGATGTTCAGAGTAGACAGAAGAAAGGCAAAGCCAATGGCTCTTTATGAACATGTGCTTCTTGCCCGCCAGGACATTTCCCAGCAGCAGGTCGACGCTCTCGTCGAACAGTTCAAGGGTGTCCTCGAAGCTAATGGCGGCAAGGTCGGTAAGGTCGAAAGCTGGGGTCTGCGTCCCCTCACCTACCGCATCAAGAAGAATCGCAAGGCGTATTACACGCTCGTGAACATCGACGCTCCGGCTGCAGCCGTTGCCGAAATGG
>NZ_JBAKHE010000046.1:0-1411 GCF_049065885.1 Brucella sp. IR068
ATGCGGCCCGTGGGGAAGCAGTCCCTTGATGGCGCCGCGGCCGGTATAAGGATTGTAAATACCGTAGCGCTGGATCACCAGCCGCCAGGCCTCATAGAAGGTCGTTTGATTATAAGATGCATCCTTGCTTGTGGTCTTCACCGTCTTAACGAACAGCGTGCCCGGATCCTCGGCACCAGCCAGCAGCACGCCGCGATGGCGTTCGATATAGGCGTTGAGGTATGTGTAGAGATCCTGGAGGTCTGGAAGGATGAGCCGGAACGGTTTGGAGCCGAAGAACGACGAGTTGGCGTTCTTGAAGGCGTTGGAAGGGATCAGCACCTCCCAGCCCCGGTCCCGCTCGCTCCAGCGGATTTCGCCACGCTTCATGTCTTCCAGCCGACGTTCCGATGTTGGGAACTGACCGCGTGGGCACACGAGCAACTGGCGAAGATTCTTCTGGCGCAGACCGAGATGGAGTCCAAGCCGCAGCATCAGAAATGATCGGACTGCTTCGGCCGCCGCGCGAGGATATCGATGTTCGTCGGGGATCCGCTTGATGATCTCATCCGTGATCTTGCGGTATTCGGCCAGTGGGCTTTCCGCCTCGAGGATGCACATGATTGGTTCGAACGGATCGCGATGAATACGCGCCACCCGTTGAATTTCCCTCGACCGCTGTGAGGCATGCCTGAAGCAAACATCGCAAGCTGCGTGCCAGTCCTTCCGGGCGAATGCAATCTCGGCGCTTGTGATCAAGCCTGGTATCGGTTTCACATTCTCGACCAGTTCCGGGTGTTGCCACATCCAGCCAGTGTCAGGCCGGACCATGCCGAGGAGGACACTCAACATGTCCTCTTCCCATTTGGTATAAAAGCCGCGGCGCCTTTCGCGCCATTGCAGGTACCAGTCCCAAATGCCTGGGAAGATGAGCAGGCCGAAGGTCAACTGGCCAAGTGGAACTCCGTATCCTTTAACAGCGCTTTTCGGCGATGCCGCCAAAGCACCGAACATCAGGCCGAGATGCTCGATCTTTTGCGAGGCCGTCTCTTCGCCCCACACGCCGTTCCGCTGAAATCCGAGCGTCGTCAGCGTCGCCGTCTTGAAACGGACCAGGTTTGCCATTTCCATTGCCAGCCGGGGAGGGGCATCGACAACGTCGGAAAGCAGATCAGGATCTTCGCTCATACCGTCGCCGGCGGCGTCGTTATAATCAAGAGCGTCCGTGCATCGGGACGAGAGGGTACCACCATAGGAAATGGCGGGAAACCGGATGGCGTATCGCTGTCGGGTTGCTGCGGCCTGAAAGCGTCGATAATCGGTGGAGCCGGAGATGATTACCCGGCGAACCCATTCCAGAATTTCTTTTCGCTTGCTGAAAGGCAGATTATTGAAATCGTCCGGCAGATGCCAGGCGAGCCGGCGCCGTTCG
>NZ_JBAKHE010000047.1:0-1281 GCF_049065885.1 Brucella sp. IR068
AGATCAAATCACGCYCAAAGCGCCAAAAAAATACCAAAACCGGTCATAATATCGCACCCATAACGCGGGGTGGAGCAGCCCGGTAGCTCGTCAGGCTCATAACCTGAAGGCCGCAGGTTCAAATCCTGCCCCCGCAACCAAAAATAAAAACCCGTCGCACAAGCGGCGGGTTTTGACGTTTAAAGGGGCAATGACGGCAGGTAGCCCGTTGTGGACAGCGGGCCTGGAACGTCATCGAAGCTTCACGCTCCCGAAATACGATGTTCCGCCTGGGGGTGCCGATGCTGATTATTCTGGGTGGACTACCAGCCTCTGGAAAAAGCACGATAGCACAGGCTCTCGCCGTGCGGATCGGGGCTTGCTATCTTCGCGTGGATACCGTCGAGCAGGCAATTCGTTCTGCTGCGCCGCCATCGGCAGGGAATGAGGTCGGTCCGGCAGGATGGCTGCAGAAAACCTTCAGCTGGGCCGTACCGTCATAGTCGATTCGGTGAACGCGACGGAAATCACCCGTCAGGCATTCAGAGACGTCGCGGCAAAAGCCGGCAGTAGATGGGTTCAGGTCGAAGTTGCCTGTTCGGACGTCGAAACGCATCGCCGTCGCACCGAGACGCGAATTATGACGGTCGAAGGATTGACGCCACCAGACTGGGATCAAATACAGAAACGCCACTTCGAGCCATGGAGCACTGATCTGCGCGTGGATACGTCCGTTCTGTCGGTGGAGGAAAGCGTCGAAACGATCATGAAATCGCTTTAAGCGTTGGGACGCCCACCTCCCATCGGCGGAGCTGGAAGCTTCAGCTGCCGGCTTTCACTTCGGCGATGAGGGGCGCATTGGGAGCAAGTGCGTTGCTGGATGGAGCGGCTTCCGTTGATTGCGATACGCATGCCGCTTCGCCCTGCAACTCATGAGCGTCGACCCGCATGGAGGAATTCTTTCTCCAGCCGCCGTGGAAATAAAGGATGGTCGACATCAGCAGGGTCGACAGCATCGCGGCCGGAAAGCTCAGCCAGAGCGCATCGGAACCAAGCTGTTCCCGCAGGCCAATAGCGACGCCGAGGCGCACAGGATACATCGATACGAAAAGAATGATGAGCGGCCAGATGACCTGGCCGTTTGCACGTACGGTTCCGAAGAGAACCATTGTCACGCCGAAAGCGATGAAACCCCAGGTGGCGATCTGACCGATGTGCTGGCCGATCGCGATGGCCGGGCTTTCAGCGCCGAGAAATATCTGCAGGGCCTGCCGGTCGGCGACCAGCAGCAGCCCGGCAAGG
>NZ_JBAKHE010000048.1:0-1172 GCF_049065885.1 Brucella sp. IR068
ATCAAGGTTACGGTCGATAGTGCGGGAGGACAGCTTCCCGTACCGGTCTATAACCAGGCCTATAGTGCAAAGTACAAGGCCGAAGGCGGTATCGGCGACTTTACCTTCACGAAGGAAAGCGGAGAGCTGCCGCCGGGGCTGACGCTGGCGTCGAATGGCGAGCTGAGCGGCACGCCGACCAAGGCTGGCACCTTCAGCTTCACGGTCAAGGCAACCGACACCAATAATGTCAGCGGCACGCGTGAAGAGGAAGTCACGATTGCCGCGCCGGAGATCACGCTTGACCTGTCGAAACTGGTCGATGGCAAGGAGGGGCTTGTCTATGGTCCTGTGCAGGTTACGGCCGGCGGCGGTGCGGAGCCCTATACCTTCAGCTTCGAGAACCTGCCTGAGGGCCTGACGCAGAATGCGGACGGCACAGTCTCGGGCACGCCGACGAAGGCTGGCGCTGCCAGTGTCAAGGTGACTGCGACCGACAAGCATGGTACCGCGGTGAGCCAGACAAAAGAGATCACCATCAAGGCAAAGCCGGATATTACACTCGACCTGTCACAGCTTGTCGACGGCAAGCAGGATCTTGCCTATGGCCCGGTCGAGGTGAAGGCAGACAAGGGTACCGAACCTTACGAATACAAGATCGAGGGTCTGCCGGAGGGCCTCAAGGCTGAAGGCAACAGGATTTCGGGTACGCCGACGAAGGCTGGAAGCGCCACTGTCACTGTGACGGTGACGGACAAGGAAGGGTATCAGAAGTCCGAGCAGAAGACGATCTCGGTCAAGGAAAAGCCCGAAATTGCGGTGAAGCCGCTAACAGCTGCATATCAGGGYSTTTCCTATAGCCACACGCTGCAGGCGGAGGGCGGTACGTCGCCTTACACGTTCACGGCCGACACGCTGCCGCAGGGTCTGGAGTTGCGGGACGGTGTGCTCAGCGGTACGCCGACGGAGTCCGGTGACAAGCAGATCGAGTTTACGGTYACRGATGCCGAAGGTTTTGCGGTGGCGCAAACGGTGACGCTCCACATCACGGCGAAGCCTGAAAACTTCACGCTTGACCTGTCGCAGCTTGGCGACGGCTTCGAGGGTGTTGCCTATGGTCCGTTCGAGGCCAAGGCATCGGGCGGTCAGGAGCCTTATAGCTACACGCTGAAGGCGCCAGAGGAGCTCGGCCT
>NZ_JBAKHE010000049.1:0-1164 GCF_049065885.1 Brucella sp. IR068
AAAAAGCAACGGTGTTAGGTGTCAAGCACCGTTGCGTTTGCGTCCCGGATTCTCGCGTTGAGGATAATGATCATTTTTCGCATGACGGCGACGAGTGCGACTTTGCTCGGCTTTCCCTTTTGCTTGAGGCGCTGGAAGAACGCCTTCATGTCCGGATCGAAACGAATGGCGGGCAGCGCCGCGACGTAAAGCGCGTCGCGCAGCTGTCTTCGACCGCCTGCAATCATGCGTTTGCCGCGCATCAGTCCGCTATCGCGATTAAGCGGCGCAACGCCAACCAGCTTGGCAATCTTTCCTTTGTCCATATGCCCCAGCTCCGGCAGGTCGGCCAGAATGAAGCATGCCGTTCGCAGGCCGATTCCTTTGAGTGACATCAAAACCTCAGCCTTCCGGCCAAGGTCCGCATCCGCTTTCAGGCAAGCCGTCATTGCGTCCACAATAGTCTGGCGCTGATCGAGCAAGAAATTCAGGCTTTCCTCGACCCAGTCTTTCGTTTGCCCGCTCGCCTTTTCCCGGCGATTTTTCTCCTGCACGATCATGTGCGACAATTGTCTGTAACGGCTAACAAAATCCGCCAAAACCCGTTCCCGGGAGGAGCGTTGAAGCAGAATTCTTGTTTCCATGCGCCTTGCATAATCGGCAAGAATGAAGGCGTCGATCCTGTCGGTCTTGGAGAGCTGGCCACCGGCACGTGCAAACTGTCGGACCTGCTTCGCATTGACCTTGGCAACGGGCAGTCGTGCGGCCTGCAAGGCGGCAACGACATGGCGTTCGTAACCGCCGGTCGGCTCAAGGACCAGCCTTTCGATCCCCTCCAGAGAGACCACAAAGGTGAGAAAATCAGCAATACCTGCCGGGGTGTTTTGATAGGCGGCCATCTGGCCATCGGGCAGAACGCAGACATCCAAAGATGATTTTGATATGTCGATGCCGACAAAACGACTAGTATAAGACATGAGGCTGGTCTCCCTTATACGCGAGCGCGAAGCTCTCTCAACGGTGCGACAAGACCTCAAAAGCTGCAAAGGGTTCTGCTTTTTTACGAACGAAAGTTCCTGCCGGGCACGACCCAACCTCTTTGCAGCCGTCAGTGCGGTGTTGCATTCACCCCAATGACAAACGAGGCCGGAACGAAGTTTACCGTTCCGGCCTCAAATGTATAAG
>NZ_JBAKHE010000050.1:0-1162 GCF_049065885.1 Brucella sp. IR068
GAACGTACGAAGCCCCACGTTAACATCGGCACGATTGGTCACGTTGACCATGGCAAGACGTCGCTGACTGCAGCGATCACCAAGTTCTTTGGTGAGTTCAAGGCGTATGACCAGATCGACGCCGCTCCTGAAGAGCGCGCCCGCGGCATCACGATCTCGACGGCTCACGTCGAGTACGAAACCGCAAACCGTCACTACGCACACGTCGACTGCCCCGGCCACGCCGACTATGTGAAGAACATGATCACCGGCGCTGCCCAGATGGACGGCGCGATCCTGGTGGTTTCGGCTGCTGACGGCCCGATGCCGCAGACCCGCGAGCACATCCTGCTCGCCCGTCAGGTTGGCGTTCCGGCAATCGTAGTGTTCCTCAACAAGTGCGACCAGGTTGACGACGCAGAACTGCTCGAACTGGTTGAACTGGAAGTTCGCGAACTTCTGTCGAAGTACGAATTCCCTGGCGACGAAATCCCGATCATCAAGGGTTCGGCTCTTGCTGCTCTTGAAGATTCCTCGAAGGAACTGGGCGAAGACGCCGTTCGTTCGCTGATGGCTGCTGTTGACGACTACATTCCGACCCCGGAGCGTCCGATCGACCAGCCGTTCCTCATGCCGATCGAAGACGTGTTCTCGATCTCGGGYCGTGGCACGGTTGTGACGGGTCGCGTTGAGCGCGGTATCGTCAAGGTTGGTGAAGAAGTTGAAATCGTCGGCATCAAGGCGACGGCGAAGACGACGGTTACCGGCGTTGAAATGTTCCGCAAACTGCTCGATCAGGGCCAGGCTGGCGACAACATCGGCGCGCTGATCCGCGGCGTTGGCCGTGAAGACGTTGAACGCGGCCAGGTTCTCTGCAAGCCGGGTTCTGTGAAGCCGCACACCAAGTTCAAGGCAGAAGCCTACATTCTGACCAAGGACGAAGGTGGCCGTCATACGCCGTTCTTCACGAACTACCGTCCGCAGTTCTACTTCCGCACGACGGACGTGACGGGCGTTGTCACGCTGCCGGCYGGCACGGAAATGGTCATGCCTGGCGATAACGTCGCCATGGACGTGCAGCTGATCGTGCCGATCGCCATGGAAGAGAAGCTCCGCTTCGCTATCCGTGAAGGCGGCCGCACCGTCGGTGCAGGCATCGTCTCCTCGATCATCGAGTAATGAA